>NZ_JAVIIT010000017.1:0-120835 GCF_033977265.1 Mesorhizobium australafricanum
CGGGCAGCGCGCCGAAATAGCTCTCTAGGCTCGAAATGGCAGTCTCTCCTCAGTTCGACTGCCTGCCCAAAGAATCTCTTCCTAGCCCAACTTCAAGTCCCAAAAAGCCATATGCGATTCCCCTGCCGTGAACGGGGAGAAGGAAGAACCAGCCGCCTCGCGCCTGTTCCCTCCCTGGCCAGCCGGTCTTCCTTGTTCCTCAGCGGGCATCTGTCGATCGACATGCAGCCGCAGCCGATGCAATCGGTCAGGCCGTCCCGCAATTTCTTCAACTGACTGATCTTATGATCGAGCCCATCGCGCCAAGCCGTTGAAAGCAGGTTCCAGTCCTCGCGGGTCGGGGTGCGACCTTCGGGCAGGGATTGGAACGCCGCGGCTATGTCGGCGAGCGGGATGCCGACCTCCTGGGCGACGCGGATGATCGCCACGCGCCGCAGCACGTCACGGCTGTAGCGGCGCTGGTTGCCCGACGTGCGGTGGCTGCGGATCAGCCCGCGCGCCTCGTAGAAATGCAGCGCCGATACCGCCACGCCGCTGCGCACCGCCACCTGGCCGACCGTCAATTCCCTTACCGGAGCCATTCTCAAATTCCCGCTTGACCTCAAGTTAAGTTGAGCTTGTAGCCAGGAAAAATTGATTGGGCAATTGCAGGAGAAGGCGAATGTGCGCCTGGGTGAGAACGACTGCCGAAGCGGAAGCCGTCCGCGACGGTGATGGAGCGTTGAAGATATTATCCCAGCTGGCGGAGCGCTTCGCCCGCGACCATGGCGACGGACAGCGCCACATTGATGCTGCGCGCGCCGGGCCGCATCGGAATGGTCAGTCGCGCGTCCGCCGCCTGGTGGACCTGATCCGGCACGCCGGCGGATTCGCGGCCGAAGAGAAGAATGTCGCCGGACGCGAAAGCGAAGTCCGTATAGGCGGTCGCGGCCTTGGTGCTGAGCAGCACCAGGCGGCGCGCATTGGCCCGCCGCCATTCCTCGAAGGCGTGCCAGTCGGCATGGCGGGAGAGCGCCGCCATTTCGAGATAATCCATGCCGGCCCGTTTCAGCGTCCGGTCCGAGAGCGGGAAGCCGGCCGGCTCGATGATGTCGACACCGATGTCGAGGCAGGCGGCGAAGCGCAGGATTGTTCCGGTGTTGCCGGCGATATCCGGCTGGTAGAGCGCGATGCGGAGACGATCGTTCATTTCCGCTTCCTGCTAATAAGTGGCAGATCGGCCACAGGCATCTCCAGCTTTCGGCGATTTCTGGACTGGCGGGTGGCCATTTTCTGCGAAGTCGAGTATATGCCGACCATCGTCAACCCAAACCGAAGGAGGGGGACCACATGATGACCATGCATTTCCAGCTCCTCTCCGGGGCTCACCTATGCCCGCCGGCGGTTTCGGTACGACGATTCTTCTGACACTTTAAGTCCTCATCGCACCGATTCCCGCCGAACCCAGTTTTCGGCCCTCGAAGGAATCTTGCGATGTTTTTCAAACTGCCAAAGGGGCACCGCGCCCCAAACGAACGTGTCGGGACCGACGCTTGTCGCCAGGCCCCGACCGGTCCGATCCGTGCCTCCGGCCGAATGCCGGCGGTCGAGGTCGCTTCACCCTTTTTAACGCATTTGCACATGGAGGACGGACCAATGTTCGATCCCTACAAGATACCGGGGTCAAGAAGCCTGCACGAACGCAAGGTGGCAACCTGGGCGCTGCTGATCGGCGAGACCTATTCGTCGGCGGTGCACGCCGAGGAACGGCGCCGGCCGCATCGCGGCATGCTGCCGGACGTCGATTTCTCGCACGCGGTGCCCGACCACAGCCGGCCCACGCTGGTGCGCCGGATCATCCGAATGATCCGGCCGGGCGACAAGAGCAGGGCAGGCTCGAGCTTCTCGTCAGGAAGTTCGGCGCCGTCAGGATCGTCAAGCGAGCCTGTCGGCGAAAAGCCCGCAACACCCTATATTGCGCGAAGCGGGGCCGGCGATACGAGTGATTCCGTATCGCCGGCCCGCAAAGCCGCGCGGCCGCAAAGTCTTGCCCGTCAATCCCGCGCCGCGTGAGCGCATAGACAGTCGAGTGCCTGGAATGTTCCGCTGGTTTGAAAACAGGCTCAATCCGTTTCCCGCCGCGGAGCCGGTCGAGCCGCCGAGGACGCTGATCGCCTTCTGCGTGCATTACACGCGCGGTGCGTGGCCTTACATCATAATGGACGCAGTCGTGGTGGCGGGGATCGCCATCGCCGAAGTGTGGATGTTCGGTTTCATGGGCCGCATCGTCGACTGGCTGTCGGCGCAGAACCGCGAAACCTTCCTGCAGACCGAGGGCTGGAAGCTCGCCGGCATGGCTTTCGTCGTGCTGTTCGCGCTGCCGGGCACGGTCTGGCTGCATTCGCTGCTCAACCAGCAGACGCTGATGGGCAACTATCCCATGCGCATCCGCTGGCAGGTGCATCGCTATCTCTTGAAACAGTCGATGGCGTTCTACCAGGACGAGTTCGCCGGCCGCATCGCCACCAAGCTGATGCAGACCGCACTCGCGGTGCGCGACTGCGTCATCAAGGTGATAGACGTCCTCAACTACGTCATCGTCTACTTCCTCGGCATGCTGTTCATCGTCGGCTCGGCAGACTTGCGGCTGGCGGCGCCGCTGGGTGTGTGGCTGGTCGGCTACATCGCGTTGCTGCGTTATTTCATTCCTCGATTGGGTAAAGTCGGCGAAGAACAGGCCAATGCGCGCTCGACCATGACCGGTCGCGTCGTCGACAGCTACGCCAACATCCAGACGGTGAAGCTGTTCAGCCACGCGCGCCGCGAGGCGGCCTTCGCCAGGGAAGGCATGGCGGGATTTCTGGAGACGGTCTACCGCTCGATGCGGCTGGTGACGGTGCTCTACGGCCTGCTCTACATCCTGAACGCGCTGCTGTTGTTCTCGGTCACCGCGCTGTCGCTGTGGCTGTGGCTCAACGATGCGGTGACGATCGGCGCCGTCGCCGTGGTCATCGGCCTGGTGCTTCGCATGTGGGGCATGTCGCAGTGGATCATGTGGGAGATGTCGGGCTTGTTCGAGAACATCGGCACGGTGCAGGACGGCATCGCCTCGATCTCGCTGCCGCGCCTGGTCGAGGACCGGCCGGATGCCAAGGACATTGTCGTCACCCGTGGCGAGATCCGCTTCGACGACATCCGCTTCCATTACGGCAGGCAGAAGGGTGTCATCGAGAACCTGTCGCTTGCCGTGAAGCCCGGCGAGAAGGTCGGCATTGTCGGTCGCTCCGGCGCCGGCAAGTCGACGCTGGTCAACCTCTTGCTGCGCTTCTACGACCTGGAAAGCGGCCGGATCCTGATCGACGGCCAGGACATCGCTGGTGTGGCGCAGGATTCGCTGCGCGCGCAGATCGGCATGGTGACGCAGGATACCTCGCTGCTGCACCGGTCCGTGCGCGACAACATCCTCTACGGCCGGCCCGACGCAACCGAAGAGATGCTGATCGAGGCGGCCAAGCGTGCCGAGGCGCTGGACTTCATCGCCGAGCTTTCCGATTCCGAAGACCGCAAGAATTTCGATGCCTATGTCGGCGACCGCGGCGTCAAATTGTCCGGCGGCCAGCGGCAGCGCGTTGCGATTGCCCGCGTCATGCTCAAGGACGCGCCGATCCTGATCCTCGACGAGGCGACCTCGGCGCTCGATTCGGAAGCCGAGGCGGCAATCCAGGAGAACCTCTACAAGCTGATGCAGGGCAAGACCGTCATTGCGATCGCGCATCGCCTGTCGACCATCGCGGCGATGGACCGGCTCGTCGTCATGGACAAGGGCCGCATCATCGAAGAAGGCTCGCATGAGGAACTCGTCGCCAAAAGCGGGCTCTATGCCCAGCTCTGGCAGCGCCAGTCGGGTGGCTTCCTGCTCGATGACGTACCGAGTGAGTTGGATACCAAGGCACCCGGAACCGAGATGGCAGCGGAGTGACGCGATCGCGATCAAAGCGCGTCGCGCTGAAACGGAGTCAAGCGACGCGCTTTAAGTCTCTATTTTGTTGCATGTCGTTGTCCCCAAACCGCTACGCACTTTGGGGCGACATGCAATAGCAACCAATGGGTTACGACGATTGCCGGGAATCGATCCCGGGCGTAACCACGGCATGGTCAGAGGCGCGCCGGCTGCCAGATTGAGTGCGGGCGGGTTTGCTGCGTCTACGAGAGAAAAATGTTCGACCGCATCTTCACCTGGTTCGAAAGCCGTTATTCGCCGGTGGCGCTCGCCGACGACCGGCAGCCGCCAATGGGGCTTTGGCGGTTCTATTGGTATTTCATAAGCCAGTTTCGCGCCGCCTATTGGCTGCGCATGGTCATCGTTGCGGTCGCTGCCATTTCGGACGCGATGCTGCCGATCTTCGTCGGCCTGATCGTGGGCGCGCTCACCGACGCCAAGCCAGGCGATTTCTTCGCGGCGCATGGGCCGCTGCTCGTCTTGATGGCGTTCGTCGTGCTGCTGCGTCCGCTGTCGATGGTTGTCGATGCGCTCATTCGCAACCACGCCATCGCGCCCAATCTTATCGACCTCATCCGCTGGCAGAGCCATTGGCATGTCGTGCGCCAGGACTGGTCCTTCTTCCAGAACGACTTCGCCGGCCGCATCGGAACCAAGGTCATGCAGAGCGGCGATTCGGTGGAGATGAGCGTCAATCTCACCGTCGATGCCGTCTGGTATGCGCTGGTCTTCGTCGCCGTTGCCATCGTGGTGCTGGCGCGGCTTGACCTGCTTCTCCTGGCGGTGGTGGCGGTGTGGCTGGTGTTCTATTGCCTGATCTTCTGGTTTGCGATGCCCAGGATAACGCGGCGATCTTCCGCGCTGTCGGAGCGGTGGTCGCAGGTCAGCGGCCGCATGGTCGACAGCTACACCAACATTCTGACGCTCAAGACATTCTCGACCGGCGAACACGAAGACAAATATGTCTCGAAAGCGGTGGTCGAGCACGCCGACACGTTTTACCAGCTGATGCGCGTTTTCACGCTGATGTGGTCGGCCTTGTTCGTCCTCAACGCGGTGCTGCTCATCGCCATAAGCTGGCTGGCGCTCGCCGGCTGGAACGCCGGCGCCATGACCACGGCGGCCGTGGCGACGGCAATACCGTTCGCGCTGCAGATCGCCAACATCTCCGGCAGGATCCTCGATGTCGGCGCCAACGTCTTCCGGCAGATCGGCGTCGCCAGCAATTCGATGACGACGATCGCGCGTCCCATCACCATGCAGGACCAGCCTGGCGCACCGGCCCTGGTCGTAAGCGCCGGCGGCATCGAATTCGACCGGGTGAACTTCAACTACTGGCGCAAAGACGGCAAAGGCGGCGTCATCGACGATCTGTCGCTGAAGATCGCGCCGGGTGAGCGGGTTGGCCTGATCGGGCGTTCGGGAGCCGGCAAGTCGACGCTGGTCAATCTCGTGCTGCGGCTGTTCGACGTGCAGGACGGCAAGGTGCTGATCGACGGACAGGACATCCGCAACGTCTCGCAGGAGAGCGTTCGCGCGGCGATCGGCTTCGTCAACCAGGATACGTCGCTCTTGCATCGATCCGTTCGCGAGAACCTGAAATATGGACGCCAGTCCGCCAGCGACGAAGCGATGGTCAGCGCCGCGAAAGCGGCTCAGATCGCCGACGTGGTCGCGGAACTGAACGATCCGCATGGGCAGAGCGGCTATGACGCGCTTGTCGGTGAGCGCGGCGTAAAGCTGTCCGGCGGCCAGCGGCAACGCATCGCCATCGCCCGCGTCATGCTGAAGGACGCGCCGATCCTCATTCTCGACGAGGCGACGTCCGCGCTCGATTCGGAGGTGGAAGCAGCGATCCAGGAGAATCTGTACAAGCTTATGCAAGGCAAGACCGTCATCGCCATAGCCCATCGGCTGTCGACCATTGCGGCGATGGACAGGCTGGTGGTGATGGACAGGGGGCGTATCGTCGAAGACGGCTCGCATGAGGCGCTGATCGCCAAGGGCGGGCTTTATGCCCAGCTCTGGCGGCGCCAGTCGGGCGGGTTCCTGCTCGAGGAAAAGCAGGCCGCCGAAGACCTGTCGACAAAAGGTGAAGCCGCGGAATGATGCAAGCCATCTATCGCTGGTTCGAGCGCTGGGTCTATCCGTTTCGAGAGCCGGCGAATCTGCGGCCGCCCGCCAGCGTCGGCGGCTTCCTCTGGCACTATGTCGGGCAAGCCAAGCTCGCCTTCTTCGCCATGCTCATCATCGGCGGCATCGCGCCGCTGGTCGAGGCCGGCCTCTTCTATTTCGTCGGAAGGCTGGTCGATATCCTCGACCAATTGCCCGGCGAACGCAGCTGGCACGCACTTTGGGCCGCGGCAGGCCCCGAGCTAATGTTCATGGGCGCAGTGGTGCTCGTCATCCGCACCGCCGTCGTCGGTCTTTCGGCGCTGGTCGACGAACAGACGATCACGCCCGGTTTCTACAATCTGGTGCGCTGGCAGGCGCACCGGCATGTCTCGCGCCAGTCCTACGCCTTCTTCCAGAACGATTTCGCCGGCCGCATCGCCACCAAGGTCTGGCAGGCGGGGCAGGCAACGGGCGACCTGATGGAGAGCTTCATCGAGGTCATCTGGTTCATGATCATCTATACCGTGACGACGCTGGCGCTGGTCGCGGGCCTGGACCTCAGGCTGGCGGTGCTGGTGATGATCTGGATCGCCGTCTTCGGCTGGTTGGCCAAGCTCTATCTGCCGGAGATCCGCAAGCATGCCGAGGCGACAGCCGAAGCCGGATCGATGATCACCGGCCGGATCGTCGATTCCTACTCCAATGTGCAGACGCTGAAGCTGTTCTCGGCCGACGGCGACGACCGCTACATCAGGAACGGCTTCAACATCTATCTCGATGCGCTTCGTCCGTTCACGCGCCGGCTGACCGGCGTGCGGATCGCGCTGACGACGCTGTCGGGCGTCATGATCACCGTGATCGCCGGCTTCGCCATCTATCTGTGGGTCGAGGGCTCGATCACGGTCGGCGCCGTTGCCTTCACGCTCTCTCTCGTCCTCAGGCTCAACATGCTGCTTGGACGGGTGATGATGCAGCTCAACGGCATTCTGCGGAACCTCGGCGTGCTGGAGAATTCCAAGGCGCTGATCACGCAACCGCTTGGCCTGACAGACGCCCCGGGCGCCAAGGAATTGATCGTCACCGGCGGCCGCATCGACGTCAAGAACGTCACCTTCCACTATGGCAAAGGGGCAGGGGTTCTCGACGGCATCGACCTCGTCGTGCGCCCGGGGGAAAAGGTCGGTCTGGTTGGCCCGTCCGGCGCTGGCAAGACGACGTTGGCCAATCTGATCCTACGGCTCTACGATCTCGAGGGCGGCCAGATCCTGATCGACGGCCAGGACATCGCCGGGGTCACGCAGAACTCGCTGCGCGGGAATATCGGCGTGGTCAGCCAGGATACGGCGCTGTTCCACCGTTCGCTGCGCGACAACATCAAGCTCGGCATGCCGAATGCCACCGATGCGCAAGTGATCGCCGCGGCCAGGAAAGCCGAGGCGCATGACTTTATCCTGGGACTGCGCGACAACCGCGATCGCGCCGGCTACGAGGCTTATGTCGGCGAGCGCGGCGTGAAACTCTCCGGCGGCCAGCGGCAGCGCGTCGCCATCGCGCGCGTGTTCCTCAAGGACGCGCCGATCCTCATCCTCGACGAAGCGACCTCGGCGCTCGATTCGGACATCGAGGCGGCGATCCAGGAGAATCTGACGCGGTTGATGGAGAACAAGACCGTGATCGCCATCGCGCACCGGCTGTCGACGATCGCCGCGCTCGACCGGCTGGTGGTGCTCGACGGCGGCCGCATCGTGGAACAGGGCACGCATGACGAGCTGGTGGCGCTCGACGGGCTCTATGCGCGGCTCTGGAAACGGCAGTCCGGCGGCTTCCTGTTCAACGAGGAAAGCGCGCTGGAAGAGACGCGGCCGGCGGAGTAGGGACAACGACGTGCTCTCGAAGGACTATTCGATCGATCGGATGCGGCCCACCACGGCGGCCTTCCGGCTGTTGGTGGAGGAAAGCCGGAAGGAAGGTTACTGGATGCTGGTGCGCCTGCACGATGGGTGGAAGAGCGGGCGCAATAAGTTTTCCAAGAGACCCGAAATACTTTTCGGCGCCCGTCACGGCAAGCAATTGGTTGGCGTCGGCGGGCTGAATGTCGATCCCTATTTCGAGGGAGGCGATTTCGGTCGCGTGCGCCATCTCTATGTCAGCGCTACCCATCGGCGGCACGGTGTCGGCCGTGTGCTGGTCGAGGCGATCGTCGAGCGGGCGCGGGCGCATTTTTCGGCGCTCAACACGCGCGCTCCGGCAGAATCATTTGCCTTTTACGAGAAGCTTGGCTTCCATCGCGTTTCAGGCGAGGAATTCGTCACCCATCGCATGATGCTGCGCGATGGCAATACCAAGGAGGCGAACTGAATGTCTCTGCGACCGCCATCCGGCTTGACCGGGCCTTCCGCCGGCGAACTTGCCTTTGACGCGCTCGGCCATGAAATATTGGCCGAGAAAGCGGCAGCTCTCGGCCGCGCCGGTCAGCGCGTCGAGGAGACGCTGGCCAAGCTGCGCGACAATGCCGAGGAGCAACTGCGGCCTCAACTGCTCAAGGCAGCGGCAGCGGCCGTCCACGCCTATTTCATCCAGCGCGAACTGTGCGGATTACGCAGGCACGACGCGGTGATCCGCGAGTACAGTATTCCGAGGGCCGTGCTGGTCAGGCTCGGCGCCAGCTGAGAGTTCGGCCTATTCCAGCCATTCAGTGATGAAGTGGCCGTTCTCGTGGATATCGGTACTTTCGAGCGGACCGGGGCCGAGATTGGTGAATTTGTGCGGCGTGTCGGGCGGCACGATCAGGATCTGGCCGGCCGTGGCTTTGATTTCCTGATCGCCGACCGTGAACAGGCCGGTGCCGGAGCGGATGACGAAGATTTCCGCATAGGGGTGCTTGTGCAGGCGCGGGCCGCCGCCGACCGTCGGCTGATAGTTGAAGATCAGGCAGGAATTGGCGCCGAACTGGCCGCATTGCAGCTCGCCTTTCCAGCGGTCGCGGGCCTCGGCCCAGCTGTCGCGTTCAATGACATGCGCCATGGCGGCAGAATAGACCGGGCCAGGACCCGGTGTCGAGGCAAACACCGGCCCGATTTCACCCCGGATTTCCCGCTGTCTCAGCCTGTTCGGCGGCGTGGCGGGGATGCTTCGCACATGGCCGCCGCACATCCCCGCGACAATCTGCCCTTGTGCCTTCACCCGACTGGACAAAAACGGGCTTCACGCATAAACCGAAAATCCAAATGCCGGAGGAATTCGCTAGCCTGTTCGCCATGCGCTGTCGGGCAGGTGCGATTGAGCGGGGACAAGGCTCGGCCTCCGGTTAGGAAGAGGCGAAAGGATCAGGCACCCGTGAGCGCAACCGACATCCACGATCCCAACCGTCGCGATTTTCTCTACGTAGCCACCGGCATGGCCGCCGTTGTCGGCGCGGGAGCCGTCGCGTGGCCGTTCATCGACCAGATGCGCCCCGACGCCTCGACGCTGGCACTTGCTTCGGTCGAGGTCGATGTCTCCTCGCTGCAGCCCGGTTCTTCGCTGATCGTCAAGTGGCGCGGCAAGCCGGTGGTGGTGCGCAACCGCACCGAAAAGGAAATGAAGGACGGCGAAGCCGTCAACCTTGGTGATCTCAAGGATCCGATCGCCCGCAACGCCAACCTGCCGTCCGACGCGCCGGCGACCGACGCCAACCGCACCACGCCCGGCAAGGAAGCCTGGATGGTGATGGTGCAGGTCTGCACCCATCTCGGCTGCATCCCGCTCGGCCAGGAAGGCGATTTCGGCGGCTGGTTCTGCCCGTGCCACGGTTCGCAATACGACACCGCCGGCCGCATCCGCAAAGGCCCGGCGCCGGAGAACATGGCGATCCCGGTATTCAAGTTCATTTCCGATACCAAGATCCTTATCGGTTGAGGCAGGGGACATTTCGATGAGCGAGGGACACTCGACCTATACGCCCAAGACCGGTATCGAGCGCTGGTTCGACGCCCGCATGCCGCTGCCGCGGCTGATGTATGACAGCTTCGTCGCCTATCCGGTGCCGCGCAACCTCAACTACATGTGGACGTTCGGCGGCATCCTGTCGATCATGCTGGTCGCGCAGATCCTGACCGGCATCGTGCTGGCGATGCATTACACGTCAGACACCAATCTCGCCTTCGATTCGGTCGAGAAGATCATGCGCGACGTGAATTCGGGATGGCTGTTGCGCTATCTCCATTCCAACGGCGCTTCGTTCTTCTTCGTCGCCGTCTACATCCACATCTTCCGCGGCCTGTTCTACGGCTCCTACAAGGCGCCGCGCGAGCTCTTGTGGATCCTCGGCTGCATCATCTACCTTCTGATGATGGCCACCGGCTTCATGGGCTATGTGCTGCCCTGGGGCCAGATGAGCTTCTGGGGCGCCACCGTCATCACCGGCTTCTTCAGCGCCATCCCGCTGGTCGGCGACTGGATTCAGCAGCTGCTGCTCGGCGGCTTCGCCGTCGACAATCCGACGCTGAACCGCTTCTTCGCGCTGCATTACCTGCTGCCGTTCATGATCGCCGGCGTCGTCGTGCTGCACATCTGGGCGCTCCATGTCGTGGGCCAGTCGAACCCGACCGGCATCGAGGTCAAGTCGAAGACCGACACCGTCGCCTTCACGCCCTATGCGACCATCAAGGACGCGTTCGGCATGATCGTGTTCCTATTCATCTTCGCCTATTTCGTCTTCTACCTGCCGAACTATCTCGGCCACCCGGACAACTACACGGTCGCCAACCCGCTGAAGACGCCGGCCCATATCGTTCCGGAATGGTACTTCCTGCCGTTCTACGCGATCCTGCGCGCCATCACCTTCAATGTCGGGCCGATCAATTCCAAGCTCGGCGGCGTGCTGTGCATGTTCGGCGCCATCGCCATGCTGTTCCTGGTGCCGTGGCTCGACACCTCCAAGGTGCGCTCGGCGGTCTACCGGCCATGGTACAAGCTGTTCTTCTGGCTGTTCGTGGCCGACGCCATCCTGCTCGGATGGCTGGGCTCGCAGCCTGCGGAAGGCAGCTACGTGTTCATGGCGCAGATGGCGACGCTGTTCTACTTCGCCTTCTTCCTGATCGTCATGCCGGTGCTCGGCCTGATCGAGACGCCGCGCAGGCTGCCGAACTCGATCACCGAGGCGGTGCTTGAAAAGAACAAGGGCGGCAGCGGACATCCGGCTGGCGCCACGGCCGCACCGCAGACCAAGGGCTGAGCGGTAGAGAATCTAAGGGGATTTGGCATGAAGAAGATTCTCACCTCGCTGGCGCTGATCGGCCTTGTGGCCGCCGGCACTGGGGCTGCCAGCACTTGGGCGATTGCAGCCGAAGAAGCGCACAATGCCGCCGCGCCGACGCATTTCCCGATCGACGAGCCGAAGGAAATGAGCTGGAGCTTCTCCGGGCCGTTCGGCACCTATGACAAGGGCCAGCTGCAGCGTGGCCTGAAGGTCTATAAGGAAGTCTGCTCTGCCTGCCATTCGATGAACCTGGTGGCGTTCCGCACGTTGTCGGACCTTGGCTATTCCGACGCCCAGATCAAGTCGCTGGCGGCGACCTACACCATCCATGACGGCCCCAACGATGCCGGCGACATGTTCGACCGTCCTGGCAAGCCGTCCGATCATTTCCCGGCGCCGTTCGCCAATGAGGAAGCCGCCGCTGCCTCGAATGGCGGTGCGGCTCCGCCCGACATGTCGCTGCTCGCCAAGGCGCGCGGTGTCGAGCGCGGCTTCCCGCGCTTCGTCTTCGATATCTTCACCCAGTATGCGCAGGGCGGCCCGGATTACATCCACTCGCTGCTCACCGGCTACGACCAGACGCCACCGGCCGGCATGGTGATCCCGGAAGGCACGCACTACAATCCGTACTTCCTGTCCGGCGTATCGCTGAAGATGCCAAAGCCGCTCTCGGACGGCCAGGTGACCTATGACGACGGCTCGCCGCAGACGGTCGACCAGTATGCCCGCGACGTCTCGGCCTTCCTGATGTTTGCCGCCGAGCCGCATCTGGAGGACCGCAAGAAGACCGGCTTCCGCGTCATGGTCTTCCTGCTGCTCTTGGGCGCATTGGTCTACATGACCAAGCGCAGGGTGTGGGCCGACGTGGCGCATTGACGCGCCATCGACCGCAAGAAATCTGAAGGGCGCCACAGGGCGCCCTTTTGCATTTAAAGCGCGTCGCGCTGAACCGGATTCAGGCGACGCGCTTTAAAAGTCTTTGTTTTGATGCATGTCGTTGTCCCAGAACCGCTGCACACTTCTGGGCGACATGCATTAGGCGCCCCGCAAACCGGGGACCATGTCACATGGCCGTCATCGCGCGCGGCGATCCTGCCTTGCCCTCATCAAAGGATCGCACCCATGAAAAGATACGCATCGCTCGCGGCCGGTTTCCTGCTGCTTGTCACCGGATATGCCGCCCATGCCGACGACGCCCAGCCTTTCGCCACCAACAAGGACATCGACCTGACGATGATCCTGCCGCCGCCGCCTGCCAATGATTCGGCCGTGACCAAAGCCGAACTCGGTGAAGTGCTGACGCTGCAGGTGACGCGCACGCCGGAGATGGAGAAGCGCGCCATTGCCGATGCCGAAGAGAATGTCTGGCGCTTCGCCGATGTCATGGGTGCGAAGTTCAACAAGGAGACGCTGCCGAAATTCAGCGCCTTCTTCGATCGGGTCGTGGCCACCGAAGGCGCCGTCGTCGATCCGGCCAAGGATGTCTGGAAGCGGCCGCGGCCGCACCAGCTCAGCGATCTGGTCAAGCCGGCGGTGAAACTGTCCAGCTCCGGCTCCTGGCCGTCGGGCCATGCGACGGTCGGCACGATGATGGGCATCATCCTGTCCGACATGGTCCCGGAAAAACGCGCCGAGATCATGGCTCGCGCCGCCGAATATGCCCATAACCGGGTGGTCGGCGGCATCCATTATCCATCCGACGTGGAGATGGGCAAGATTTCCGGCAGCGTCATCGCCGCGGTCCTGCTCGGCAGGCCCGACTTCAAGGCCGAATACGAAGTGGCGCGGTCCGAGCTGCGCTCGGATCTCGGCATGTAGCTGCACAAGCGACCCTGCTTTCGAAGGGCGCCCTCGCGGCGCCCTTTTGGTTACGGCTGAGGCCAGCTGGCAGCAATCCTTTGCCGGATGCGCTTGTCTCGGGCGAAGCATCGCGGTAGCCCTTGTCGGTCGCGTCGGGCAGGTATGGTCGACGCCGCCCTATCCGACAGCCGGACACGCGGAAAGCTTCTCCATGAAACCCTCGCTCGAAGACACGCTGCTTGCGGCCATCCGCACCATTCCGGATTACCCGAAGCCCGGCATATTGTTTCGCGACATCACCACGCTGCTTAGCGATGCGCGCGCCTTCCGCCGCGCCATCGACGAGCTGGTCCATCCCTATGCCGGGTTGAAGATCGACAAGATCGCCGGCATCGAGGCGCGCGGCTTCATCCTCGGCGGCGCCGTGGCGCATCAGCTGTCGGCCGGCTTCGTGCCGATCCGCAAGAAAGGCAAGCTGCCTTATGAGACGGTGCGGGTAGCCTACAGCCTCGAATACGGGCTGGACGAGATGGAGATGCACAAGGACGGCGTCTCGCCGGGCGAGAAGGTGATCCTGGTCGACGACCTGATCGCCACCGGCGGAACTGCGGAAGCGGCGGTGAAGCTGCTCCGGCAGATCGGCGCCGACATTGTCGCCGCGTGCTTCGTCATCGACCTGCCGGATATCGGAGGCCGCAAGAAGCTGGAAGCGCTCGGCGTGCCGGTCAGGACGCTGATCGGGTATGAGGGGCATTGAGCGCCTTCCCCTTCTCCCCTTGTGGGAGAAGGTGTCGCCGCAGGCGACGGATGAGGGGTGTTCCAGGGAACGCCAGCGTCTCACTCCGCTGGAACACCCCTCATCCGTCTCGGCGCTGCGCGCCGATCCACCTTCTCCCACAAGGGGAGAAGGAAGAGGCGCTCACTCCACCTTCACCAGCACGGCGCTGTCGAATTCGATGACCTTGTCGCCGGTCGAATCAAAACCTTCCGAGCGCAGCGTGAGCAGGTTCCAGCCTGGGCGCCCGGCAAGCGGGCGATGAGCGAGAGCGGTGCGCGTGAAGGTCACGGTTTCGCCGGCATAGACCGGCTTCAGCCATTTGAGGTTGCGGAAGCCTGGCGAGGGGCCGAATTCGGGCTGCGGGCCGGGGCCGGTCCAGCGCACGCCCTCGGTCTCCATGCGCTTTTCGAGGTTGTATTTCATCCAGGTCGCGGCGGTGTGCCAGCCCGAGGCGCAGAGCCCGCCAAGCACGCTCTTCTTCGCCGCCTCTTCATCGACATGGAATATCTGCGGATCGTATTTTTTGGCAAACGCCTTGATCTCGTCGGCCTCGAATTTATGCGAGCCGAGCGTGATGGTTTCGCCGATCAGGAAATACTCGTCCAAAGTCATGATTGGCCCTGTACGGCATCACGCGCGAGGAACATGCCGGTGTTCTCCAGCTCGAAGACGCATTCGCCGCGCTGGTTGAAGAGCTCGCTGCGCATGGTGATCAAGCCGAGCTGGGGCCTCGATTTGGACTGACGCTTGGAAAGTATGGTGACCGTGCCGGTCAGGCGGTCGCCGGCCAGAACAGGCCGTTTCCATTTCACATGCTCGATGCCGGGCGAGCCCTGCGAGGTCGAATCGAGCAGGAAGGCGTCGCACAGCATGCGCATGAACATCGCGCAGGTGTGCCAGCCCGAAGCCGAAAGCCCACCGAGGATGCTCGCCTTGCCGGCCTCCTCGTCGAGATGCATCGGCTGCGGGTCGAACTCGCCGGCGAATTCGATGATTTCGGCCGCGCTCACGTCCTTGCTGCCGAGGTCGAGCGAGGCGCCCTCGACGAAATCCTCATAGGCCCAGGTCTTTCCGGTCATGCTGACAATCCGGTTGACGAACGCTCGATCCCCAAGTCGGGCATTCCCGGATGAAGGTCCAAGGCAATTTGGTCAAGTGATTTCTGGTAAGCCAGCCGTCGCCGGCCAAGGCCGTCAGAGCCAGCCGCGGCGGCGGAAATACCAGAAGGGCAGGATCGCCGAGATGATCATCAGGCCGATGGCGAAGGGATAGCCAAGTTCCCACTTGAGCTCGGGGATGATGTCGAAATTCATGCCGTAGATCGAGGCGACAAGCGTCGGCGGCAGGAAGATGACGGCGGCGACGGAGAAGATCTTGATGATGGCGTTCTGCTCGATCGAGATCATGCCGAGCGTGGCATCGAGCAGGAAGGAGATCTTCTGCGACAGGAAGGTGGCGTGGTCGGCGAGCGAGAGCACGTCGCGCGACAGTGTCTTGATGCGGGCGCGCACATCCTTGCTCATCTTGGTCTGGGCCGCGACATGGGCGAGAAAGCCGGCCAGGCGCTGCAGTGAGATCAGGCTGTCGCGGACCGAGGAGGCGATGTCCTCCTTGCGGCCGATGCCTTTCAGCAGCTCCTGGAAATCGCGGTTGCGCTTCGAGGCCTTGGTCGAGCGCGCCTCGAAAATGTCGCGCGAAATCACTTCCACCTCACGGCCGGCGCGCTCGAGGATGTCGGCCAGGCGATCGACGATCGCTTCCAAAAGACCGATCAGGATGGTGTCGCCGCTGGTGCAGCCGGTCGCCACCTTTTCGGCGCGCAGCGGGAAGGTCTTGAAAGCCTTGGGTTCATGGTAGCGGATGGTGATCAGCCGGTTGCCTGCAAGCGCGAAGGTCACCGGCGACATCAGGGGATCGTCGGCCTCGGTCTGCGCCGGCAGGACGGCGGTCATGAAGTAGCCGCCGTCCTCGATATAGAGGCGGCTCGAAATCTCGATCTCCTCCATCTCCTCGCGGGTCGGTATGGCAATGCCCAGCCAGCTCTCGATGCGCGCCTCTTCCTCCTTGGTCGGATTGAAAAGGTCGGCCCAGACGACCCTGTCGCCATCCGCCGCAAGATCCTCGGTGAGGCGCAGGCGATCATTGTCCACGACGAAGGTTTTTATCATCGCCGGGTCTCTCTCCCTGGCCATCAGGTGTTGAACTTGAACAGCATGATGTCGCCGTCCTGGACGACATACTCCTTGCCTTCGTCGCGCGCCTTGCCGGCTTCCTTGGCGGCCGCTTCGCCGCCCAGCGTGACGAAGTCGTTGTAGGAGATGGTCTGGGCGCGGATGAAGCCGCGCTCGAAGTCAGTGTGGATAACGCCGGCCGCTTGCGGGGCCTTGTCGCCCTTATGGACGGTCCAGGCGCGCGTCTCCTTCGGCCCTACGGTGAAATAGGTGATGAGGTGCAGAAGCTCATAGCCGGCGCGGATGACCTTGTTGAGGCCCGGCTCGTCGAGCCCGATCGAGGCAAGGAACTCCATTTCCTCCTCGTCGGAAAGCTGGGCGACCTCCGCCTCGATCGCGGCCGAGATCACAACGGTGCTGGCGCCCTGCGCCGCAGCCATCTTCTCCACGGCTCGCGTATGCTCGTTGCCGGTTGCGGCATCGGCCTCGGCGACGTTGCAGACATAGAGCACGGGATGCGAGGTGAGCAAGTTCAGTCCCTGCAGGATGCGCAGGTCCTCGGTCGCGATGCCGTTGAGCAGCACGCGTGTCGGCTTGCCGGCCTGCAGCAGTTCGAGTGCCGCCTCCATCATCGGCAGGACGGCCATCGCTTCCTTGTCCTTGCCTGCGGCGCGCTTGCGGAACTGAGCGATGCGGCGCTCGAGGCTTTCGAGGTCGGCGAGCATCAGCTCGGTCTCGACGGTCTCGGCGTCGGCAACGGGATCGATGCGGCCTTCGACATGGGTGATGTCGTCATCCTCGAAGCAGCGGAGCACATGCACGATCGCGTCGACCTCGCGGATGTTGGCGAGGAACTGGTTGCCCAACCCTTCGCCCTTGGAGGCGCCGCGCACCAGGCCGGCGATGTCGACGAAGGAGATGCGGGTCGGGATGATCTCCTTCGACTTGCCGATCGCCGCGATCTTCTGCAGGCGCGGGTCCGGCACCGCCACCTCGCCGGTGTTCGGCTCGATGGTGCAGAAAGGATAGTTGGCGGCCTGCGCGGCGGCCGTTCTGGTCAACGCGTTGAACAGCGTCGACTTGCCGACGTTGGGCAAGCCAACGATGCCACATTTGAAACCCATGTTCGTTCAGTCCTATCGGAAATTCGATTTTGATGTGGGCTATGGGCGATAGCGGTGACGAACGTCAAGCCCTCGGCGTCGCCGGCGCGGGATTTCGGGCCTGGCGTTTCAGCCTGCCATCACGCCTTCGTCACTGCGGCGTGATGTGCACCTGCGATCAATTTAGCGCTGTCGCAAGACGGCGCCGCCCGCCGCCCGCCGCCATCGGCCGCTGAGCGGTCCTGCGCGGGCGGCGCCGCGCTTTCTAGTCTTTTCCGAACAGCTTCTTCAGCATTGCGGCCATCGGGCCGCTTTCGGGCAGCTTGGCCGCCGGCTGCTGCGGGCGCGCCTGGCGGACATGGCTTTGCTGCTTCGGTGCTTTGGGTGGCGGGCGGTCGTCATCGCCGGTCGGCACGAGCTTGTCGCGCAGGGCCAGCGTGACGCGGTTCATGAACGAGCTGTCGTCGCCTTTTGCCAACAAAGCGGCGCCGTCGGCGATGGCATCGAGCAGGACATCGAGCCATTCGCGATCAGCCTTGGCGAAATCGCCAAGCACGTGGCCGTGCACCATTTCCTTGACGCCGGGATGGCCGACACCGATGCGCACCCGGCGATAGGCGTTGCCGACATGCTGGTCGAGCGAGCGGATGCCGTTGTGGCCGCCGGAGCCGCCGCCCACCTTGACCCTGAGCTTGCCGGCGGCAAGGTCGATCTCATCGTAAAAGACAGTGAGAGCGGATGGTTCGAGCTTGTAGAAGCGCAGCGCTTCGCCGACCGACTGTCCGGACAGGTTCATGAAGGTCTGCGGCTTGATCAGCAGGATCTTCTCGCCGCCGAGCGTGCCTTCTGAAATCAGGCCCTGGAATTTTCGCGACCAGGGCGAAAAGGAATGGCGGCGGGCAATCGCGTCCGCCGCCATGAAGCCGACATTGTGCCGGTTGTTTTCGTATTTCGCGCCCGGATTGCCGAGGCCTGCAAAGACAAGCATCGCCGCCTCCGGGTCCTAGAGCATGATGCCGAAAAGTGTGAAGCGGTTTTCGGAAAACATCATGCTCTATTTCTTCGATCTAGAGCCGGATGAAATCATCCGGCTCGGGAGAAGTTACTTCTCTTCGGCCGCAGGAGCCGCTGCTTCGGGCTCCGCCGCTTCGGTGGTCGCTTCCGTCTCCGGCTTCATCGCCGACGAGCCGGCAACGGTCGCGATGGTGAAGTCGCGATCGGAGATGACCGGCTTGACGCCGGCCGGCAGCTTGACCGCCGAGATGTGGATCGAATCGCCGATGTCGGTGCCGGTGAGATCGACGGTGATGAATTCCGGGATCGCGTTGGCCGGGCAGTGGAACTCGACTTCGTGGCGAACGATGTTGAGCACGCCGCCGCGCTTGATGCCGGGCGACTTGTCCTCATTGATGAAGTGGACAGGCACGTCGACATTGACCTCGGTGTCCTTGCCGATGCGCAGGAAGTCGACATGGACAGGAAAATCCTTGACCGGGTCGAGCTGGAAATCCTTCGGCAGGACCTGGATCTTCTTGCCGTCGACATCGATCGTGGCGATCGTGGTCAGGAACCCGCCGCCATGGATCTTGTAGAAGAGATCCTTGTAGTTGAGCGCAATCGCCAGGGGAGGCTGCTTGTCGCCGTAAATAACTGCAGGCACTTTACCGTCGCGACGAACTGCACGGGCGGACCCCTTACCGACCTGTTCGCGCGCTTCGGCTTTGAGCTCATAAGCATCGTGGCTCATGGCATTTCCTTTCGCGTGTTGTGGAGCGTCCACGGCCGGCAAACCCGTCCGTAAACGTCGAAAGCCGTCGCGGCCTTGCACGATCTGTCCGATGCGTTTGGCGATCCAAATGCGTCTGGGGATCAAGCAGGCCTGGCCGGCCTTCCTCCGCGTTGCCTCCAAGGGTGTCTACGCGGGTGGCGGCTCTATAGCGGAAGGCTCGCGAGGGCGCAAGCGGTTGGGCCGGAAGGCTTGCAGGGTCGTTTCCAGTGCCGATGGCATAAACCGGAAATCCCATTTGTGACAAATGTAGGATCGGGCGGATTTCAGTCGTCCTGCGGCATGTAACCAACCCCGTGGGGACCAGACATGAAACTCCTGTTCAGCCGCAATCCCAATCCTCGCCTCGCGGTCGCGACAGCGCGCTATCTTAAAGCGGAGATCGCGTTCGAGTTCGCATCGCCCATGGCGCCGGGGCAGGCCGAGCGCTATCGCGCGCTCAACCCCAATCTGACCTTGCCGATCCTGGTCGGTCCGGGATGGAGCCTGTGGGAGACCGACGCCATCGCCTGCCGGTTGTCGCGCGGGGTGCATTCGGATTTCTGGCGCACCGGCGACGAGGAGCCGGAAATGATCCGGTGGATAAGCTGGGGCAAGGAACGGTTCGCATTCGCTTGCGACATGGTGCATTTCGAGCGCGGGACCAAGCAGCGCTATGGGATCGGTCCGATCGATCAGGCGCTGGTCGAGGAGGGGCTGAGGCAGTTCCATAGAGCTGCGGCGGTCCTCGAGCCCGAGCTTTCCGGACGGGAGTGGCTGGTCGGCAACTCCATCTCCTACGCGGACTTCCGCATGGCGACGTTCTTGCCCTTCAACGACGTCGCCGGATTGCCGCTCGACGACTACCCGGCGATCCGTCGCTGGTATCGCCGGCTGGAAGTGATCGACGCCTGGCGCGACCCGTTCCAGGAACTGGAAGCGCCGCAACTGCCGCCTGTCAAGGTCGAGGCGTGACCCGCATCCGCTGAACCAATCAACGGCGTGGGGACGCAAACTCAATCTCTCCATCCCGCCGCTTTTGAAATCTTCTCGCTCATTTAATTCTATAAAATCGGTAGTCTTAATGAGGAAACGCCTGCGAGGAGAGCCCGAAAATGAACAAGAAGCTGGTGGTGGGAATATCCGGCAATCTGACCCGCCCGTCGAAGACCAGGGCCTTCATCACCCAGATCGCAGGAGAGGTGGCGGGGCGCATCGGGGCTAGTTCGGCAATCCACGATATTGAAGATCTCGGTCCGTCGTTCCCGTCGGCACGGCGCATCTCCGATCTCGACGCGACGGCGCGTGCCATCGTCGAACAGTTGACCGGCGCCGATGTGCTGGTTGCCGGATCGCCGACCTTCAAAGGAAGTTACACCGGACTTTTCAAGCACTTGTTCGATCTGCTCGACCCATCGTCGCTGCGCGGAAAGCCGGTCATCCTGACGGCGACAGGCGGCGGCGAGCGCCATTCGCTGATCGTCGAGCACCAGTTGCGGCCGCTGTTCGGCTTCTTCGAAGCGCTGACGATCCCGACCGCAATCTACGCTTCGGACAAGGACTTCGCCAACGGCGCTCTGGTGTCGGAGGCGATCCATGCCCGCGCCCGCCAGGCCGTCGCCGAGGTTTTGCGCGTCGTCGGCCAGACCGGCAGCGTCGGCCTTGCCGCCTGAGTTCAGCCAGTCGTTTCCGAACCGAAGGATCAGCCATGACAAGCTCCAGCACGTCCAGACAGATCAAACTTGGCGCTTTCCTGCCCGGTGGCGGCCAGCACATCGCGGCATGGCGGCATCCGGATGCGCCCGCCGACGGCGCAACCAATTTCGAGTTCCACAAAAAACTGGCGCTGACCGCCGAGCGCGGCCTGTTCGACGCCTATTTCCTCGCGGACAATCTGACGGTCGGGCTCGGCGCGCGTGAAGGCGGCAACGCCAAGATCGCGGGTTTCGAACCGGTGACGCTGTTTGCGGCACTGGCGCCGCTGACCACGCATATCGGCTTCATCGCCACGGCCTCGACCACCTATGAGGAACCCTACACGCTCGCCCGCAAGTTCGCCTCGCTCGACCTTCTGTCGAACGGCCGCGCCGGCTGGAACGTGGTGACGTCTGCCGGCGACGACACGGCGCAGAACTTCAATCGCGACGTCCAGCCCAGTCATGCCGAGCGCTATGCGCGGGCGCATGAGCATGTCGAGACGGTCAAGGCATTGTGGGACAGTTGGGAAGACGACGCCTTCATCCGCGACAAGAAGACGGGTCGCTTTTACGACAGGGACAGACTGCACGACGTCAACCACAAGGGCGAGCATTTCAGCGTCAAAGGGCCGCTCAACGTGCCGCGTCCGGTGCAAGGTCATCCGGTGGTGGTACAGGCGGGGCAGTCCGAGGACGGGCGCGGGCTTGCGGCAGCCTCGGCCGAAGTGATCTTCACCGCGCATCAGAATCTGGCGTCGGCGCAGGAGTTCTATCGCGACATCAAGGCGCGCGTGGCGGCGGCGGGCCGCGATCCGGCGCAGGTGCTGATCATGCCGGGCGTGGCGCCTTTCGTCGGCCGCACCGAGGAAGAAGCCCGCGCCAAATACCGGCAGCTGAACGACCTGATCCTGCCCGAGGACGGCGTGGCGCTGCTCAACGGGCTTGCCGGCCAGACACTCGACCTCAGGGATTATCCGCTCGACGGACCGCTGCCCGTAGCCAACGAAACCGAGGGCATGAAGAGCCGCCAGGCGCTGATCCGCCAGATCGCCGACGAGCACAACTTCACCATCCGCCAGCTCTATCAATGGGTTGCGACCGCGCGCGGCCATTACACGGTGATCGGCAGCGCCTCGCACGTCGCCGACCAGCTGGAGGAGTGGTTCGCAGGCGAAGCCGCCGACGGCTTCAACATCCTGCCGCCGTGGCTGCCCGGCGCGCTCGACGATTTCGTCGACCTGGTCATCCCGGAGCTGCAGCGGCGCGGCCTTTTCCGCACTGCCTATGAGGGCAGGACCCTGCGTGAGAACCTCGGCCTCAGGCGGCCGCAGAACCCGTGGACGGTCGCCCGCTCGACCGTGCTCGCCGCCGAATGATCCCGAAGCGAAAGGCAGGACGATGACCTTGCAGCACATCGAACGAACGGCCGGTATCGGCTCGCGAGAGGGCTACGGCCTTCCCACGGAATTCCTGCGGCTGGCCGGCCGGACTTCGGCGCGGATCCTGTCACGCTATGGCGTGCTGCTGGGATTCCTTGGGCTCTGGCAGGTGGCGGCGAGCAGCGGCTGGGTCAACGCGGCCGTGCTGCCGCCGGTCGATACGATCGTCGCAGCGCTTTGGAAGGGTCTTGCCGGTGGCAGCCTGCTCGGCGATATCGCCATCAGCCTGCAGCGAGCTGGCCTTGCTTTCGCCGCCGCCGTCCTCGTCGCCATCCCGCTCGGCCTGATGATGGGCCAGGCGCGCGCCGTGGAAACGGCGCTCGACCCGATCCTGCAGCTGTTCCGTCAGACCTCGGCGCTGGCGCTCTACCCGGTTTTCATCCTGCTTCTGGGACTGGGCGAAGCCTCGAAAGTGTTCGTCATCTTCTGGGCGACGCTGTTCCCGCTGCTGCTCAACACGATCAGCGGCGTGAAGGAGGTCGACCCGAAATTGCTTGAGATGGCGCGTGTCTATGGCGCCCGGCGGCTGACGATTTTCCGCCGTGTGGTGCTGCCGGGCGCCGTGCCTTCGATCTTCGTGGGTTTAAGGCTCGGCGCCACCACCGCGCTGCTGCTCTTGATCGCCTCGGAGATGATCGGCGCCAACAAGGGCATCGGCTTCCAGGTGATGAACGCACAGTACAATTTCCAGATCCCGCTGATGTTCGCGGCGATCGTCATTCTTGCCGCGCTTGGCCTGATCGCCAACCAGGCGCTGGTCATCCTGCAGCGGCGGCTGTGCCGCTGGAGCAACCAAGTCGGCTAAGGAGCCGATCTTTCACTGTCATTCTTGAAAACTACGAACTTGAAACCACGAAAGGCCTGGCCATGAGCATCACCCGCCGTTCGCTTCTCCTGCGCGCCCCGCTTGCCGCCGGCATTCTCGCCGGCCTGCCATCGATTGCACGCTCGCAAGCCGCTTCCGTCAAAATCCGCTATCTCGCCAGCCGCGGCGGCATCTCCCCGCACGAGCTCGCCGGTGAGCTCGGCTATTTCAGAGGCCTCGGCATCGAGCTCGAAAATGTCGGCTATGTCGGCGGCGGTCCGGAGTCGCTGTTTGCGCTGGCCTCCGGCAGCGTCGATCTGGGTTCGGCAGCGACACCAGCGGTGATCAACTCGATCGCCGGCGGCAACGACTTTGTCGCGGCCTATCCAAGCAACGGCATCAACAAGGATGTGAAGAGCGTGTTCTACGTGCTCGAAGACAGCCCGATCAAATCGATCGCCGACATCGCCGGCAAGACGATCTCGGTCAACACACTCGGTGCCCATCTCGACTACACGGTGCGCGAGGCGCTGCACAGCGTCGGCCTGCCGCCGGATGCGGCCAAGCTCGTCGTGGTGCCCGGGCCGCAGCTCGAACAGACCTTGCGCTCGCAGCAGGTCGACATTGCCGGGCTGGGCTACTGGCAGGCGACCTTTGCCGGCAAACTGGTCAGCAATGGCGGCGTGCGCGGCGTCTTCAACGACACCGACGTGCTGGGCGAGATCGCCGGCGGCTTCGTTGTGCTGCGGCGCGACTTCATCGCCGCCAATCCCGATGCTGCCCGTAACTTCGTCGAGCAATCGGTGCGCGCCGCCGACTGGTCACGGCAGAATCCCGACGAGGCGCGCAAGCTGCTCGCCGACATCCTCAACAGGCGCGGCGAGAACGGCGAGCTGGCGCGTTACTGGACCGGCTTCGGCCTGCGCGAAAAGGCGGCGGTGACTGATCGCGACGTCGACTTCTGGGTGAGCATTCTCGAGCGCGACGGACGCCTGCCGAAGGGCAAGCTCAAGGCCGCCGATATCCTCTACCGCCCAGGCGAAACCAAAACCAACTGAGCATGGAGGCGCAAGCCTTGGTCACGGAACGCGGCGGCGAGGTCACGATACGCGACCTGTCGAAATCCTTCAGCCTCGGCGGGCGAAAGCTTGCCGTGCTGCGCTCGCTCAACCTCGATATCCGCTCCGGCGAATGCCTGGTCATCGTCGGTGCTAGCGGCTCAGGCAAGACAACGCTGCTGCGTATCCTTGCCGGGCTGGAGAGTGCCGACGGCGGCGCGGTCGTGATCGACGGCAGAGATGTCGAGGGCGTGGGCGAGGAGCGGGCGGTGATCTTCCAGGAGCCGCGGCTGCTGCCCTGGCTCACCGTGCTCGGCAATGTCGCCTTCGGTCTCGAAGTGCGCGGCGTCGCGAAGGCACAAGCCGAGAAGCGCGCGCGTTTCTATATCGCGCTGGTCGGCCTTGCCGAGTTCACTGACGCCTATCCCAGGCAGCTCTCGGGCGGCATGGCGCAGCGCGTCGGCATCGCGCGGGCGCTGACGGTGCAGCCCGGGATCCTGTTGCTCGACGAGCCGCTCGGCGCGCTCGACGCCATGACCAAGATTTCCATGCAGGAGGAGCTGGCACGCATCTGGAGCGAGGAAAACGTCACCATGGTCATGGTCACCCATGACCTGGAGGAGGCGATCTATCTCGCCGACCGGGTGCTGATCCTGCCCAAGGAGAAAGGCGGCGCGGCAAGGCTGATCGATGTCGACCTGCCGCGCCCGCGCGACCGCAGCGACAGCCGCTTCGTGCGTTATCGCGAGGAACTGCTGCGCGAGTTCGGCCTGCACTAAGGTTTGTTAACACACCTTAGACGGCGTTAACCGGCTGGCCGCCGCTCAGCGCATCGCGCAATTTTTGGATTTGCCGGTTCAAGGCATCGAGTTCAGCCAGTTTCATGCCTGAGCGCTCGATCAGCGTCTCGTTCAGGCAATTGCACCGGACGAGCAGGGTCCGTCCGCTTGGGGTCAGGTCGACCTGCACCTGGCGCTCGTCGGTCTGGCTGCGCTGTCGGGTGACGAGGCCGGCCTGCTCCATTCGCTTCACCAGCGGTGTGATGGTGCTCGATTCCAGGGCGAGCCGGTGCGCGATGCTGCCCACCGACATTCCGTCCGCCTCTCCCAGCGCATTGAGCACGAGATATTGCGGATAGGTGATGCCCATTTCGTCCAGCATCGGTTTGTAGGTACGATTGATTGTCATGCTGGTGGCGTAAAGCGTGAAACAGAGCTGATTGTCCAAGGGAAGAGGCACGGCACGATCCTTTTGCCGACTGAGTGCTGATTATATACCACGAAAAATGTTATCGTGGTATATAATTCTGTGGACAATCGAGCCCGATCCCGTTACGCATATCGTTATCGCGGTATTATTTATTGCGGAAATTACAAAGGAGATGGAGATGACTGAAGCTTCGCAGACCAAGATCGGCAGCGGCACGATCACCACGAAGGACGGAACGCAGATCTTCTACAAGGACTGGGGGACCGGTCAGCCGATCGTCTTCCACCATGGCTGGCCATTGAGCAGCGACGACTGGGACGCCCAGATGCTGTTCTTCCTGTCGAAGGGCTACCGCGTCATCGCGCATGACCGCCGCGGCCATGGTCGTTCGACCCAGACCGACATCGGCAACGAGATGGACACCTATGCCGCCGATGTGGCGGCGCTCGTCGCGCATCTCGACCTTAAGAACGCAATCCATGTCGGGCATTCGACCGGCGGCGGCGAGGTGGCGCGCTATGTCGCCCAATACGGTTCCGGCGGTCGCGTCGCCAAGGCCGTGCTGATCGGCGCCGTGCCGCCGATCATGCTCAAGACCGATGCCAATCCCGGCGGCTTGCCGATCGAGGTGTTCGATGGCTTCCGTTCCGCCCAAGCAGCCAACCGCGCCCAGTTCTTCCGCGACGTTCCGGCCGGTCCGTTCTACGGCTTCAATCGTCCGGGCGCGGTGGTATCGCAGGGGGTCGTCGACAATTGGTGGCGCCAGGGCATGATGGGTGGCACCAAGGCGCACTACGACTGCATCAAGGCCTTCTCTGAAACCGACTTCACCGAAGACCTGAAGAAGATCGACGTGCCGGTGCTGGTCATGCATGGCGACGACGACCAGATCGTCCCGATCGCGGACTCGGCGCTGCTTTCGATCAAGCTGCTCAAGAAGGGCGAGCTCAAGATCTACAAGGGCTTTCCGCACGGCATGGCGACGACCCATGCGGACGTCATCAACGCCGACCTTTTGGCCTTCTTCAAGGCCTGAGTCCGCCTGCCGAAAACACGAAAGCACCCGCCCAAGGGCGGGTGCTGCAAGGAGGATGAAGCACGAAATCGTCCTATCTGCTAGGGCTGTCCTGCTCGACCGGGTTTACCGAGGAGCCGCGCGAATTTGCGCCCCACCCTTGGTCGGATCTGGGTTCGCCAATCGGGGATGTCGCCCAAGGATATTCTGTTTGCAGCCTTGGCCTTCCTTGCCAGCCAGGTGACATCGACAATCGTGCTGCCGATTGCGAGCAATCGGTTCGTCAACATCTGCTCGTTGAGGATCGCCCTTGCCTTGCTCTCGAAAAAAGGCAGCGTCTCAAGTGTGAGATCGAACCCGGAATGCCATCCAGGTCCTTGCCCCGTCCCGACCCCGGTAAGCCATCCAACCAAAAACTGTCTATACGAGCGCGAGATCGGTGCGTCTTTCCGAAACGGCGCAAGCGGATCTCCGCTGAAAATCGGCGCGCTGCCGGTCACGCCGACCATCGATCCAAGCGCTTGCAAATGCCTGGGCCGCATCAGGATGAACGAGCTGCGGAGCCATGCCTGCGAGGAAGTTCCAAATACCGACACGGGCTCATTGTAGAAATCAACATGGCCGAGCACCGCGTTCAGACCCGGCAGATGCCGCACGACATTGTGGTCTATCAGCTTGAGATGGTCCGGCGTGTATTCGGCGAATGCCGACGTGGCGAGATGGACCAGATCATGGTCATTCACCCGTTTGCCCAGATAGGCAATGCCGCTGTCCCACGCGGAGAATTCCCAACTGGAGTTTGAGCCCCCGATCAATTCGACGCCGCGATCAAGGTCGGCGCGGTGGCCTTCCGGCAGTGCATTGTCGACCACAAGCATATGGTGTGACACGTCGGGCATTTGCGCGGCGAACATCGCCCTCAAATCCTGGAGCGCGGTGGGATACTTGGCGGTGCCATGACGCGCCAGCAGCGTCAGGATTCGCAACTTGGAAGGGTCTCGACCGTATCCAGGCGTCAACGCTTCTTTCCCCTAATACGCAAACTGATCCTCTTCATGGCAGCCTTGAGTGACGACCTTTGCCCGCGCGGTGAAATTTCCATATCAACCCTGCGGCGTCCCGGCCTAAGTGCATCATCGCTGGCTTTCAATTCCGCACGGACCGCGGCGAACACCGCTTTCCCGTCGGGGCCTCCCTGAGCCTCCCAGAGCTTTGCCCGATCGGCGATATCGTAAGTCGCTTCCAATTCAGCGCAGACGGCGGCAAAGGCCCGATTCCCATCCAGCCCGTCCTGTGCTTCCCAGAGCTTCACCCGATCGACGATGTCATAGACTGCCCGCAGAAGCGCTGCCGAGACAACATAGTCGGACCGGGATCTCGACTGAGCCAGCCAGAATTCTATTCGCTCCTGAGCGAAAATTTCCAGCGGTTTGCTGGTGTCGAAGAAAGAGACCCTATCTTGTACGTTGGTGTAGCGATTGGTCTTCTCGATCCATTGATAGGTATCCCGGTGAGACAGATTGTGAATGCACGCGCCTCCATCATAGGGGACATCATGGACATCTCCTTTTATGCGCCCGACCTCTTCATGAAGCGTTGAAACGAATTCGGCCGAGCCTCGGCGGAAAGCACGTATATTATAGGAAGGCCAGTAATATGCGTCTTCGTCGTGACGCCCCAGGATGTATTCGCGCTTGGGGAAGCGAAACACGCCGGCGGGATGCGAGCCGGCATTTTCCCTGACCCAATGGATGCCTTCGACGCTGAGACATTCGTCGTGGTCCAGATAGAGGATAAAATCATGGGAGCATGCGTCGTAGGCGACGAATCTCGTCTCGGTGGGCAGCGGCGACCACGGAACAGAGATGACCTTGTCGGCGTAGGCCGCTGCCACGGAAGGTGTTTTGTCCGTTGATGATTTGTCGATGACAATCAGTTCGTCGACGAAACGGAGGGAGCGGAGGCATGTCCTGAGAATCTCGCCGCTGTTGTAGGTGATGACGAAGCCGCTTATTCGAGGGTTGTTGGCGCCCATGTTCTCACCTTTGAAATCGCCAAGATCCATCCAGCATGCCTGGCATCCTTCCGCCAGCATCATGTCGAGACTTGGCGTCGAAATGGTAGCGTCCACGTGAGCACGGGAGCGAGAAAATGAATGCGACGTCGAGACCGCCATTTGCCGGCGGTTGCAGTATCACGTCGATCCGATGAGGTATGTGTCGCTCGGAACGTTTCCGATCTGGCGGCCGGTCCATGGCGGCCAATTGCGGGCAAATGCCGTTCACAGGGTCCTGCGGGATTGTGGATGGGAAACACACCATGTCGTGGTTACTCCCAACCGCGGCGCCAGGCGGGAAATGGAGGCCGGCGATCTTTTCATCGAGATGCCGCGCCGGTTTCGCAAGAAGATGGCCAGGCGCAAATGGCGTTCCGATGTCGCCACTGCCGAATTCGTCGCGGCCAGCAGGTTCCATCGTCGCGAAATCGCAAAATTTCTCGATGGCTTCAGGCCGGACGTCATCGCCCTGGAGCAATGTTGGCTGTGGCCGGCTTTGCGCGAGTACGTTGAGACATGCACGCCCGAGGCACGCTTTTCGATCGTGTACTGCTCGCAGAATGTCGAACAGGAATTGATGGCGCAAGAAGCCATGATGTCGGGCGCGGAGGTGGACCCATGGAGCGTCCAGCGCGCGGTGGAAATCGAGTCGGACCTTGCGGCAAAGGCCGACCTGGTGGTTGCCGTCAGCGAACAGGATGCCGCGTATTTTCGCAAACTCAATCCAGGCGTGGTGGTCGCCGCCAACGGCATCTGGCCGCGGGAAATGCCCGCCGGCCTCGATCACTGGGCATCGCGGCTTGCCGGCCTGCGCACGGCGCTGTTCGTGGCATCGGGCCACCCTCCCAACGCGAACGGATTTCTTGAGATGACGGCGCCGGATCTCGGCTTCCTCTCACCTGCCGAACGCATTGTGGTGGTCGGAGGCGTTGCCGGTCAGATTCAGAGCGATCCAAGATTTTTGCGAAGCGCGGACCTCAACAATGCCCGGATCGAGTTGCTCGGCGTACAGGACGGCCCGACCCTCAGCGCGTTGATCGAGTTTGCCGATGTCGTGATGCTTCCAATCGTCGACGGCGGTGGCACCAACATCAAGACGGCGGAAGCGCTGTACAATCGCAAGCCGATCGTGGCGACGTCCTTCGCGTTTCGCGGCTACGAGCATTTCCGGCACTGGCAGAATGTCCGGCTGGCGGATAATCCGGCGGATTTCCAGGACTCACTTGTGAAGGCGCTCAGGAGTGAAGCTGCCGTGCTAAAATCGACAGAGATCGAACAGCTCGATACGCTGCTCTGGACCGAGACGCTTCAAAGGCTTCCTGAGCAGTTCGCGGCTCTACCGAGGCAGCGCCGGGTGCCGGCGAACCAGGCCAATGGTTCTGGCCGCTTTATTCCTGGTCTTTTGCAGCGCCTGGGCTTGAGGAGAAAAAGCTGATCTCGCGTGCGGGGACGCACAGCAAGGCCCCGCAGGTTTAGACAATCGTCGCGGAAAGCCGCCGGATTGGAATATTCAAGGTTCCGAACCCGGCAGCGGCTCAGGCCTTGCGCGCTTCCTTCATGTTCGGCAGGAACACCGTCAGCAGGCCAAGCAGCGGCAGATACGAGCAGACCTGGAAGACGAAATCGATGCCCTTGATATCGGCGACGACGCCGAGCACCGCGGCGGCGATGCCGCCCATGCCGAAGGCAAAGCCGAAGAAGATGCCGGCGATCATGCCGACGCGGCCCGGAACCAGTTCCTGCGCGAAGACGACGATGTTGGAGAAGGCCGACGACAGGATCAGGCCGATCAGCACGGTGAGCACCATCGTCCACTCCAGATTGGCGTAGGGCAGCGCCAGCGTGAACGGCAGCACGCCGACGATCGAGAACCAGATCATCGCCTTCTGGCCGTAGCGGTCGCCGAACGGCCCGCCGAGCAGGATGCCGAGCGCCGAGGCGCCGAGGAACAGGAACAGCATCACCTGGCTCATCTGCACCGAAACCCCGAACTTATGCATGGCGTAGAAGGTGTAGTAGCTGGACAGCGAGGCGATATAGGCATTCTTGGTCAGCACCAGCAGCGTCAGCACGGCCAATGCCCACATGACCTTCCTGCGCGCGAAGGGCGACACGTGGGCGACCTGCTTGCGGGCGGCCAACGAGGCGCGCAGCCGGCTGTACCAGCCGCCGACCTGCCACAAAACGATGATGCCGATCAGTGAGCCGACGGCGAACCAGGAAATGCTGGTCTGCCCGAACGGCACGACGATGAAGGCGGCGAGCAACGGGCCCATCGCCTGGCCGAAATTGCCGCCGACCTGGAACAGCGATTGCGCCAGGCCGAAGCGGCCGCCCGAGGCAAAGCGGGCTATGCGCGATGATTCCGGATGGAAGATCGCCGAGCCGATGCCGATCAGCGAGGCGCCGATCAGGAGCAGCCAGTAATGGCCGGCGTGAGCGAGCACCACCAGGCCGACCAGCGACGAGGCCATGCCCCAGGGCAAGGAATAGGGCATCGGCCGCTTGTCGGTGATCATGCCGATCACCGGCTGCAGCAGCGAGGCCGTCACCTGGAAGGTGAAGGTCAGAAGGCCGATCTGCCAGAAATCGAGACCGTAATTGTCCTTGAGCAGCGGATAGATCGCCGAAAGCAGCGACTGCATGATGTCGTTGACGCAATGGCAGAAGCTCACCGCAAGAATGACGGTGAAGGCCGTCGCTTGCGCCGAGATGTTGCTTGCCGGCGCCGGTGCGGCGACGGAGGTGGCGGTCGTATCAGTCAAGGCAATGCTCCGTAGTCTTCTCGCGGCGAACCGCAGCCGGCCTTATAGCCCTGTTGCCAAGCGACTTCTTTCGTGGTTTGGTCCAATAGTTTCGCAAGTGGGCCACATCCGATGCCAAATAGCCGGGAGATCTTCAGGGGCGACGCCGCCGAGCTCGGCCGGCTGCATGAAAGCCGCTGGCAATGGCTGGAACAGGCTGTCGGGCCGGCGGTGGCGCTGCCGACGGAATGTCCGGACGGCTATCACGTGCCGCAGCACCGCCACAGCCGCAGCCAGCTTTTGCATGCCCTTGTGGGCGTGGTCCTGGTCACGACGAAGCACGGGCGCTGGATGGTGCCGCCCGACCATGCGATGTGGATACCGGCCGGCACCGAGCACTCGGTCGAGATGCTGGGCGACGTTTCGATGCGTTCGGTCTATGTCATGCCGGATGCCATTGCCGGCCTGCCGGAAGGTTTGCGCGTCGTCGGCATCACCGAGCTGATGCACAGCCTGATCGTTGAATCGGAGAAGCTGCCGCAGGGCGGCGAGCTCGAAGGGCGCGCGGCACTTGTCATGGGGCTTTTGCTGCACGAGATCCCGAACCTGCCGGAACGGCCGCTCGGCCTGCCTTTCCCGTCCGATCCGAAGCTCGCGGCGCTCTGCCGGCGTTTCGTGGCGGCCCCTTCGCCGCATGCGACGATCGACGAATGGGCGGATGCCGCCGGCATGAGCCGGCGCTCCTTCACCCGCGCCTTCCATCGCCAGACGCGGCTGTCGCTCTCGACCTGGCGACAGCAGGCATGCCTGTTCGCGGCGCTGCCGAGGCTCACCGACGGCGAGCCGATCACCAGGGTGGCGCTCGATCTCGGCTATGACAGCGTGCCGGCCTTCATCACCATGTTCAAGCGCATGCTCGGGACCTCGCCGCGCGGCTATATGCGCGGCGCGCGCGATGCCGGCGAGAACCCGCGGCGCACAGGCGGTCCGATCGCCGCGTGAAACCGCGCCGGCGGCATTGAGCCGATGCGTCGGCTGCCGGTCTGGCTCCATTTGCCGAATACCGATTGCAAATTGCAATCAGTTGTGCTCTTTTCGGAAAGGTAAGTTCGGAGGAACCCTGGTGGCGACGATCGTCTATGCCATGCTGACATCGCTGGATGGCTACATTGCCGGGCCGACCGGAGACATCGACCTGCCGGTTCCGGAAGAAGAATTGCATCAGCATTTCAACGACGAGATGCGGCGGACATCGATCGCGCTCTGCGGGCGCAGGATGTATGAAACCATGCGCTTCTGGGACAGCCCCGAACGCGAGATTGCCGCTGAAGAAGTCGAGCGGGATTTTGCCCGCGCTTGGCGGGAAACGCCGAAGATCGTGTTTTCAACCACGCTTCGAGAGGTTGGGCCGAATGCCCGCCTGGTGAAGGGCGGCGCGGAGGCGGTGGCAAGGTCGCTCAAGGCGGAAACGGATGGCGAGATTTCCGTCTCCGGCGCCGAGCTTGCCGGGCACCTTGCGCGCGCCGGCCTGATCGACGAGTACCGGCTCTATATGCATCCGGTCGTGTTGGGCGGTGGCAAGCCGTATTTCCGCTCCGGCCTGTCACTGGCGTTGAAGCCGCTCGGCACGGAGCGGCTTGCGCAAGGTGTCACGCTGCTGCGTTACGCACCTGCGGGAAATTAATGCATGTCGCCCAGAAGTGTACGCGGTTCTGGGACAACGACATGCATAAAACAAGGACTTAAAGCGCGGCGCCTGAATCCGTTTCAGCGCGACGCGCTTTAGTCGAACAGGCTCGACACCGACTCTTCGGTCGCGGTGCGCGAGATCGCTTCGCCCATCAGATCGGCGATCGAAATGACGCGAATGTTCGGCGCGTCGAGCACGGCCTGGCTCGGCTGGATGGAATCGGTGATCACCAGCTCCTGCAGCTTCGAGCCGGCGATGCGCGCCACCGCGCCGCCCGACAGCACGCCATGAGTGATATAGGCGGTGACGCTTGTGGCGCCGTTGGCGAGCAGCGCGTCGGCCGCGTTGCACAGCGTGCCGCCGGAATCGACGATGTCGTCGATCAAGAGGCAGTCCTTGCCGGCGACGGCGCCGATGATGTTCATGACTTCGGATTCGCCTGGGCGCTCGCGGCGCTTGTCGACGATGGCGAGTTGCGCGTCGAAGCGCTTGGCCAGCGCACGCGCCCGCACCACGCCGCCGATATCGGGCGACACGACGACGACATTGCCGAGCTGCTTGTACTTGGCTTTCACGTCGCGGGCCATCACTGGCACCGAGAACAGATTATCGGTCGGGATGTCGAAGAAACCCTGGATCTGGCCGGCATGGAGATCAAGCGTCAGCACGCGGTCGGCGCCGGCGCGGGTGATCATGTTGGCGACCAGCTTGGCCGAGATCGGCGTGCGGCCGGAGGCGCGGCGGTCCTGCCTTGCATAGCCGAAATAGGGGATGACCGCCGTGATGCGCCGGGCCGAGGAGCGCATGAAGGCGTCCATCATGATGAGCAGTTCCATCAGATGGTCGTTTGTCGGATAAGAGGTCGACTGCAGGATGAAGACATCCTCGCCGCGCACGTTTTCCTGGATCTCGACGAAGATTTCCTGATCGGCGAAGCGCCGGACGCTGGCCTTACCCAGCGGGACGTTGAGATAGCGAGCGACCGCTTCGGCCAGCACCCGGTTGGAATTGCCCGCGAAAAGCTTCATACACCGTTCCTGGCGAAGGATGGAGAGGCCGGAGAGACTCTCATGAGCCTTTTATGCGGGCTTTTAGCGGCCCGCGCCGGTATTGCAAGCCTCGTTGTGGGGAATCCTTCCGGCGACCGCAACAAACGTTGAAAACATCGCAAGCCGGCAACAGTTTGGCCGGCAACAGTTTGGCCGGCAACAGTTCGGCCGGCAATCGTTGGGTCAACCGGCGCGGCCGCTGCCGAGCCATGCGGCGAACTGGTCGATCGTCTGGTCGGCAATGGCCTGCATGGTCGCGGGTGCCACCGTGGGCCAGCCCTCGCCGGAGCCGACCGCAGCCGCCTTCTGCTGGCCATTGATGCGGTGCAGGCGATTTCCGGAGGGGTCGTAAATATCCCAGACGTAAATGACAGTGGTGTCCTTGCCTTCGGACATTGTCGAAAAATAGCCTTTCAGCACATGCGTCGCCGTCTGGTCCGTGCTGCCGACAAGCGTCAGGCCGCGCTGCTTGGCACGGGTCTGCAGTTCCGCCGTCAAGGGCGCCGCTGCGTCCACGGATGCGCCGACGATCGGCGCCACCTGCAGCCGCGTCCTGGCCAGGACGGCGGTCTGGGTGGCGGGTGTCGCGGACGCCGCCGCCGTCGCAGGGGCGGTCGAAGGGGCCGGCGCGGTCGTGGTCGGAGACGCGGCAGCCGTCGATGTGCCCTGCGTGGCGGGCAAAGACTGGGCCGAACTTGCCGGCGGAGTAATGGCCGAAGGTTCCAGAACGTCCTTGGCGTTGGTGCAGGCGCCAAGCGCCAGCACCGCAAGCAATGACACGGTCGTCACCTGCGATCGTCTCATTGCCTGAAAACTCCCTACTGGCGAACGCCCCCGCGTGAACCAACCATTATGGATTCACTGTACGATCAAGTCGAGATCATGGCGCGACAGCGGCTTCGGCGCCGATTCCGTGGTGAGGTAGGTGCGGCCGAGCGTCATTGCGGTCTCGGTCTCGGAGTCCATGATGATCATATGCGCGAACAGCGTCATATTGGGCGCGATCGGTTCCGGGTTGCCCTGATAGAACATCGGCATGTCCATCCAGGACGGCGTGAAGCGCGCGCCGACCGAGTAGCCGCAGGCGTTCAGCCGGTGCTTGGTGAGATTGTGCGCCTCGAGCGTGCGGGCATGCGCGTCGAAGACGTCGCCGAAGGTGTTGCCCGGCGTCATCGCCTTTTCGACCGCGAGCAGGGCGGCGCGGGAAGCGTCGAACAGCTCCTGATGGCGTTTCGACGCTTTGCCGGTCAAAACGGTGCGCATCATCGGGGCATGATAGTGATGGAAGACGCCGGCCCATTCGAGCGTCAGCTGGTCGTTCTTGGTGAGCTTGCGGCGGCCGGCCTTGTAGCGGCAGAGCAGGGCATCGGCGCCAGAGCCGATAATGTACTCGTTGGCGGGATAGTCGCCGCCGCCGGCAAAGACAGCGCCCTGCATGGCGGCGAGGATGAGCCCTTCGTCACCGCCCTGCTTGATCAGCGGCAAAGCGGCATCCAGCGCGTCGTCGGAAAGATTGGCGGCCTTTTCCGCCTTGGCGACCTCGGCCGGGCTTTTGAACAGGCGCAGCCGGCCGACGATGCCGGAAGCATCGGCGATCTGGCCGAAGGTCTGCAACTGCTCATCCAGGCGGCGGCCGTTGTAGGCGGTCAGGCCATGGGTGTCATATTCGACACCGATGCGGGCGCCGAGCAGATCGAGGTCGTTGAGCAGGTTGCGCAGGTCGATCGCCGGATTGGCGCCCTGACGATCGGTCCACAGCATGATGTTTTCGATGGTCGAGGTGTGACGCGCCTGCCTCAGATCGGCGGAACGGGTGAGCAGCACCATCGAGCCGTCGGCCTTCACCACAAGGCACTGGAAGAAGCAGAAGCCGAATGTGTCGTAGCCGGTCAGCCAGTACATGCTCTCCTGCGCGAACAGGAGCACGGCGTCGAGCTTCTTTTCGGCCATTTCGATCAGCAGCCGGTCGCGCCGCGCGTCGAATTCTGAACGTTCGAAATGCAGCGCCATTACTCTTTCTCCAGAACGATTGCTGAAACCTGGCGCCCGTAATCCGCTTCCTTGCGGTGTGTGGTGCGCCGGTAGGAATAGAAAAGATCTTCTTCCGCGTAGGTGCAGCGGCCAAGGCCCTCGGCGGTCACGCCGGCCTTGCGCAGCCGATCGACCGTATATTGATTGAGGTCGAACATCGAGTGGCCGGGGGTCTTCGATGGCCTGAAATAGCGGGCATTGCCGGCGTCGGCCTCGACGAAGCGGGCGACGAATTCCGGCCCGACCTCGTAATTGTCGGGGCCGATGGAGGGGCCGAGCACCGCGACGATCCGCTCGCGGCTGGCGCCGAGACCTTCCATGGCGGTGACGGTGTTTTCAAGCACGCCGGTGAAGGCACCCTTCCAGCCGGCATGGGCGGCGCCGATGATGCGGGCCTCGGCATCGGCGAAGAGAACCGGCCCGCAATCGGCGGTCGAGGCGCCGATGGCGATGCCCGGACGGTCGGTGACGATGGCATCGGCCTTTGGGCGAGGGCCTGCGAAGGCTTGCCTGGCGACGACGACATCGGGCGAGTGGATCTGGTGCGCGGTCAGCAGATAATCCGGCGGCACGCCCATCCAGTCGGCAACGCGTCGCCGGTTCTCGGCGACCAGCATTTGATCGTCACTGGAGCCCGTGCCGACGTTGAGGCCCCGATAGATACCGTCGGAGACGCCGCCGATACGGGTGAAATAGCCGTGGCGTATGCCTTGCGCCTTTTCAAGGAGCGGCGAGCGTACTGGATCGGGTCTGGTCTGACTCAGCATGGTTGGGTTTGTCGTCCGTGCGGGGCGGTTTCGTCAAGGCGAAGTTCGGACGACCAAGAGGGCCAGGCGGCGGAACCCGCCAACCAGGCTCAGGCGGCTCTCGCTGCCGGCAGGACCTTCATCACCTTGAACAGCTCACCCATCGCGTCGGGACCGGCCAGGCGTTCGACCGCGTCCGAAATGGCTTGACGTGTCTTGGCATCGGCATCGGCGCCCAGCGTGCCGGCACGCTCGATCAGGCCCATGCCAAGCAGGAATTCGCCCTGCGTCGACAATTGCGCACCGAGCCCGTGAGCGCCCGCCATATCGGCAAGAGGAGCGAAATCGACATGGGCGGTGAGATCGGCTTCACCTGGATTGGCCAGCACGTCTTCATGCCGATGCCGGCGCAAGGCCTGCAACGTGTCGCCGATGCCCGGCCGCAAATGGCCGTAGTCGATGAAGAGGCCCGCGCCGCCCTGGGCAGCGATGTGCCCTGCGATCACCGACATCAATGCCACACGGGCTGGTGCCACTTCGGCGATCGCGCCTTCGGGCGCATCGGAGGCATCCTCGGGCAACAGCGTGGGGTCTAGCGAGCCCGCGCCGGCAAAGAAGCGCAGGTCGTCATTGTCGTCGAGGCCGACCATGCGCTCGCGCCAGCTTTCACCGACATGCACGAACTGCCGGATCGGCACCGCGTCGAAGAGTTCGTTGCCGACGATGAACAGCGGTTGCCGCGGCAGCGTGCCGATGGTCTGGTGCCAATCCAACTTCGCGTCCCGGCCGGCAAGCGTCTCTTTCTGGATTTCGACTAGGCGGCGGCTGGTCTCGATCATGGCAAAGGATGCGTCGGCGACGAGCGCGGGGTCGAGCCGCGACCATGTCCGCAGCATGTCCTTCATCAGCGTGCCGCGGCCCGGTCCGATCTCGGCAAAGGTTACGGGCAACGGCCGGCCGGCACCTTGCCAGGCCTGGTAAAGCCAGACAGCGACGAGCTCGCCGAACATCTGGCTGATCTCCGGCGCGGTGATGAAGTCGCCGGCGGCGCCGAAGGGCTCGCGCGTCGTGTAATAGCCGGCGTCGGGGTCGAACAGGCAAAGCGCCATATACTCGCTGACCGGGATCGGCCCCGTCGCGCCGATCAGGCCAACGATGCGCTCTTTCAGCGGGGTCATGCCGCTTGCGGCTGTGTCACCGGCTTGGCCGTGACCATGGCCCAGACACCCGCCAGTACCATCGGCGTGGACAGGATCATGCCCATCGTCAGCCAGCCGGTGCCGAGCAGGTAGCCGAGCTGCTGGTCGGGTTCGCGGAAGAACTCGACGAAGATGCGCGACAGGCCGTAGCCGCAGATGAAAGCGCCGCCGACGAAGCGCGGCGTCTTCAGCTTCAGGCGCGAATGGGTGAGGAAGCGCAGCACCAGAAATAGCACGAGGCCTTCGAGCAGTGCCTCATAGAGCTGGCTTGGATGGCGGGTGAACGGGCCGCCATTGGGGAATTCGATCGCCCAGGGCACGTTCGAGGGCCGGCCCCACAGTTCCGAGTTGATGAAGTTGGCGACGCGCACCAGGCCGAGCCCGACGGGTACGCCGGCCGACACCACGTCGAACAGCGTCCAGGTAGGGATGCGGCGTTTGATCGAAAACAAGGTCATGGCGAGGATGACGCCGAGCAGGCCGCCGTGAAACGACATGCCGCCCTGCCAGACAGCAAAAATGTCGAGCGGATGCGCGATGTAACGCGGCAGGTCGTAGAACAGCACATAGCCGGTGCGTCCGCCGAGCACGACGCCGATGGCCGCCCAGACGATGAAATCGTCGAGGTCCTCGGGCTTCATCGGCAGATTGCCGTCCGGCCAGAGATGCGGGTTGGTAACCAGGCGCTTGGCGTACCACCAGGCAAAGAGGATGCCGACGATATAGCCGACGCCGTACCAGTGCACCGCCAGCGGCCCGATGTTGACGATGACCGGATCGATGTTGGGGAAGGGCAGGGAGGCAAGCGGCAGCAGGAAATATTCGCTCAAAATGGGGTCCCTTGGCGGTCACGATTGGGCGCGGACCATGCGGCAGGGTTTTGGCGCGGTCAAGGCAAGGCGATTGTTGTTCTGACCGGCACGGCGAGCGGTCTCAAACCTGAGGCTTGCCGGCGACAATTTGCCTTAAAGCGTCGTTGATCCTGTCCTGCCAGCCGGGACCATCTTCCTGGAAATGGTCCAGCACAGCTCGATCGATCCTTATCGAAACAAGCTCTCTGACGTTCGGCGCCGCCGCGACCTCGCGAATTGGGGCCGCTGGTTTTTTGACTGGCTTGAAGGCGGCTTCCGCGGCAGCCATCGGGTTGGTCGGTCGGCGCGGGGGCGTTGCCATCGGTTGATCCTGACTGAAGAGTACGGAAACAATACACACCACAGTAGGCGATTTGGCGTCCTGAAGTACAGGTCGGGGCGATGTGATAGCTTCGTTCAGGCACGGCGCCGCCATGCGCCATAGCAACGCAGACGAGGCATCGAACCTCAACGTTCTTGCATTCCGCGTCACGCCCCACTACGTCAAATCAAGCAAGCGAGGATTTGCCATGTCGACCGGACCGAACCGCATTCTCGACGAATTCGCCAAGATCATGACCGATGCGGCGGGTGCCGCGCAGGGCGTGCGGCGTGAGGTGGAGACGGCGTTCCGGGCGCAGGCCGAGCGCATGCTCAACTCCATGGAAATCGTACAGCGCGAAGAATTCGAGGCCGTGCGCGAGATGGCGGTCAAGGCGCGGGAAGACAACATCCAGTTGGCGACGCGCGTCGAGGCGCTCGAGGCCAGGCTCGTCGAACTGACCGGCCAGGCCGCACCTGCGGGTGCCGCGAAGCCCCGCGCAAAAAAATAATCGTTAAACTTTTCCACATAGCGCGATCCGAAAAATCGCTTTGCCGTGAATCGCTTATCGGCATTGCATGAATCTTTGTGACAGCGGCTTTCCACATGCGAATGACGCAGTGCGAAAAATTGGGCTGTTCACGCGACTCCCGATCAATAGACTGAATTCGTTGCATGATTCGAAGCAGGGTCATGCGCCGGGCGGTGGGGTCCGGTTGGGGTCTTCGCGTTGGAAAGTCCTGACCGTCCGAGTTCTAGACAAGATTGTTCGTCGTGTGTGCCCCGCGGAGCGTGTGGCGCTCCCCTGAACACAGGAAGCATTCATGGAACTCCTCGAACTCGAATTCTCCCGCGAAATCCACCCGGTGGATGTCATCGAGCAGGTGGCCCACAACAACGACTGGTCCTTCGAACGCGCCGGTGACGACGAGATTTCGATTTCGGTGGCCGGGAGCTGGACCGACTATCACGTCTCCTTTTCCTGGATGGAGGATTTCGAGGCGCTGCATCTGGCCTGTGCCTTCGACATCAAGGTGCCGGAGACGCGCGCGCTCGAAGTGATGCGGCTCTTGTCGCTGATCAACGAACAGATGCTGTTCGGTCATTTCGATCTCTGGGAGCAGGAAGGCGCGATCATGTTCAGGCAATCGCTGCTGCTTGCCGGCGGGGTCGAGCCGTCGAGCCAGCAGGTCGAGGTGCTTTTGTCATCGGCGCTCGAAGCCTGCGAATGCTATTTCCAGGCCTTCCAGTTCGTCGTCTGGTCGGGTACATCGGCCAAGGACGCGCTGTCCAGCGTGCTCTTTGAGACCCATGGAAACGCCTGAACCAAGCCGATATTTTCGATGAGTTCCAGCAGCGAGCGCAAGCCCGAGATCAGCTTCGCCGATTTCGACCGTGTCGACATCCGTGCCGGCACGATCATCGAGGCCGAGGCGTTTCCGGAGGCCCGCAAGCCGGCAATCAAGCTGAAGATCGATTTCGGTCCGGTGATCGGGGTGAAGAAATCGTCGGCGCAGATCACCAAATACTACGCGCCGGAATCGCTGATCGGCCGCCAGGTCTTTGCGGTGGTCAATTTCCCGCCGCGCCAGATCGGTCCGTTTATGTCGGAAGTGCTGACGCTCGGCTTTCCGGATGAAGAGGGCGCGGTGGTGCTCGGCGCCATCGAGCGCAAAGTGCCGGATGGCGGGCGGCTTTTTTAGGTAAGCTCGGCCTGACCGAAGCCGCGGTGCGCCCTGGCCGCCGGGTTTGGCACGCCGCCGGCTTGTGCGGAATTTCCCAGCGCTTCGTCGACCACATCGAGGAACATTTCGGCGCAGGCCTTCCAACTGTAGCGCATCGCGCGCTGGCGCGCCTCCGCGCGGTCGACATGAAGCGCCTTGAGCGCGGCTTCGCCCAGATTCTCCGACACGGCCCCGCCGACGCCGTCGCCGACGATGTCGATCGGTCCGGTCACCGGATAGGCGGCGACGGGCGTTCCGCTGGCCAGCGCCTCGATGATGACGTTGCCGAACGTGTCGGTGCGGCTCGGGAACACGAAGACATCGGCCGATGCGTAGATCTCGGCCAGTTCGTCGTTCGGGCGATGGCCGAGGAAATACGCCTTCGGATAGCGCGCCTTGAGCTTCGCCAGTTCCGGCCCTTCGCCGACAAGGATCTTGCTGCCGGGCAGGTCGAGGTCGAGGAAGGCGGTCAGGTTCTTTTCGATCGCGATGCGGCCGACGCACAGGAAAACCGGGTGGGGAAATTCGGTTTCCTTGCGCTTGTCCGGCCGGAAATGATCTGTATCGACGCCGCGTGTCCAGGGCCTCAGCTTGTTGAAGCCGCGCGCCGCGAGATCGTCCGCCAGCGATTGCGTCGCCACCAGCGTGCCCTGTCCGGAATTGTGGAAGTCGCGCAGCCAGTTATAGGCCCAGCTCTCCGGCACCGGCAGGCGGGCGCTGAGATATTCGGGAAAGCGCGTGTGGTAGCTGGTGGTGAAGGGGCGGCCTGCCCTGCGGCAATAGCGGCGCGCCATGATGCCGAGCGGACCCTCGGTGACGATGTGGATATGGTCGGCCTTGGTCGCCTCGATAAGGTGCGCGACATGGCCCGGCGTCGTCAGCGCGAGCCGGATGTCGGGATAGGTCGGCATCGGCAAGGTGCGAAACAGGTTGGGCGTCAGGAAATCGAGCTCGACGTCGAAGGGTTTCAGCGCCTCGGTGAGGCGTTCCAGCGTGTGCACCACGCCATTGACTTGCGGCCGCCACGCGTCGGTGACCATCAGGATACGCATGGCGATCCCGATGCGCATGACGGCCCTTTGCCGCAATAGTTCCTGAGCGCGCCGGCGCGGTGCCGGAACGGCAGCCAGGCAGCAGCTCGCGCCTCGCTCCAGCGCACCCTGGCAGGGGCTGGATCGAAGCGGGGCGGCAGGGCCGAATCAACAGAGGTCGCGCGCTTCATGCGCGCTCTTGACCATGATTTCATGACGGGCGGATGAAGCTGTTTTTTGATTGAGCATGATCTTGTCCGAAAACCGGTTTCCACTTTTCGGGATCATGCTCTGGCTAAGCGGGGACCTTTATCACGGCGCGCAAGCCGCCGAGCGGGCTGTCCTCGAGGCTGATGTCGCCGCCGTGGCTGCGGGCGATGTCGCGGGCGATCGACAGGCCGAGCCCGGTGCCGCTGGCATCGAGGTTGCGCGCCTCGTCGAGCCGCAGGAAAGGCTTGAACACCTCTTCACGCTTGTCGGGGGCGATGCCCGGGCCGTTGTCGTCGATGGTGACGGTGAGCGAGCCGCGGCCGTGGCTGGCGTGGACCTCGACGGTCTTGGCATAGCGGAAAGCATTGCCGATGACATTCGAAAGCAAACGGGCAAAGGCGTTCGGCCGCACATGCACGGTCGGATCGCCGGTCAGCGTCGTCGTGAGCTTGCAGCGGCGCAATTGCGCTTCCTCGCCGAGCTTCTGGAAGTAGGTCTCGAGGTCGAAGCGGCCGGTGTCCTCCTCGGCCTCGCCGCGGGCAAACGAGAGATAGCCTTCCAGCATCGACTGCATGTCGTCGATGTCCTGGTTGAGCGCGGCCTTGGTCTCCGACTTGCCGCCGGCCAGCGCGAGCTGCAGCTTGAAGCGGGTGAGGATGGTCCTGAGGTCGTGGCTGACACCGGTCAGCATGGCGGTGCGCTGCTCGATCTGGCGCTCGATGCGCTCACGCATCTGGATGAAGGCGAAGCCGGCGCGGCGGACTTCCTCGGCGCCGCGCGGGCGGAAATCGCGCGGCATCGGCCGGCCCTTGCCGAAACTTTCGGCGGCCTCGGCGAGCGTCAGGATCGGCCTTATCTGGTTGCGCAGGAAGGGGATGGCGATCATCAAAAGCACCAGCGAGGTGCCGACCATCCAGATCAGGAAGATGTGGGTGTTCGAGGCATAGGCCTGGCTGCGCCGTACGAAGACGCGCAGCACCTTGCCTTCAAGTTGGACGCGAACCTCGACGACGTTGGAGTTGCCGACCGTGTCGATCCAGAACGGGCGGTTGATCTGCTTTGTGATCTCCGACGACAGGGCCTCGTCGAGGATCGAGAAGAACGGTTTCGGGCCGGGCGGCGGCAGCGGATCAGGCGGCAGCAGATCCACCTTCAACTGCATGCGGTCCTGGGCGATGCGGATGATGTTGGCGTAATCGGCGTCGTGCGGATAAGTCTCCATCATGTCGATGACGGCCGCTATGTCGGCGATGGTCGCTTGCGACAGGCGCTGGGTGACCGTCTGCCAGTGGCGCTCCATGAAGACGAAGGCGACCACCGACTGCAGCAGGATCATCGGCGCGATCACGATGATCAGCGAGCGGGCGTAGAGCCGCTTCGGCATGTAGAGCGCGACCCGGCGCCAGAACCGGTTCCAGGCGCGCGGCATCGCCCTCAGCGTCCGCAGTGCGAAATCGCCAGGGCCGCCCTTGGGCTTTTCCAGTTGCGTGGTCGCCATTCGCCCTTCCGCTCGTCGATGGCCTGTTCAGCAAAGGGCCTTCGACGGTAACTTATTCGACGCTGAGCCGATACCCAATACCGCGCACCGTCTGCAGCCACACCGGATTGGACGGATCGCGCTCGATCTTGCGGCGCAGCCGGTTGATCTGCACGTCGATGGTGCGCTCGCCGACATCCGATTCATCGCCCACCAGCTCATGGCGCGGTATGGTCTCGCCCGCTCGCGCGGCGAAGATCGCGAGGATCTCCTGCTCGCGGTCGGTCAGCTTAAGCGCCTCGCCGCCGCGCTTCAATTCGCGCTTGGCGATCTGGAAGGTGTAGGGCCCGAACACCAGCTGTTCGACCTTCGGTGTCGCCGCCGGGCCGCCACGGCGCAGGATGTTGTTGATGCGCAGGATCAGCTCGCGCGGATCGAACGGTTTCGGCAGGTAATCATCGGCGCCGGCTTCCAGCCCGGTGATGCGGCTGTCGGTCTCGGACAGCGCCGTCAGCATCAGGATCGGCACGTTCTTCTCGGCCCGCAGCGCCTTGGTGAGGTCGACGCCGGTTTCGCCCGGCATCATGACATCGAGCACCAAAAGATCGAAGTCGAGGCCGGCGAGCTTGCGCCTGGCCTCACCGGAATTGCCGGCGACGGTGACGCGAAAGCCGTTCTCGGACAGATATTGCTTGAGCAGGTTGCGGATACGCGTGTCGTCATCGACAACCAGAAGGTGCGGCGCGTCATCGTCGGGCGCGGCCGGATGATCAACCTTCTCAATGGTCTCCATGGTTCTTCCCCGATGTTTGCGCAGGCACAATGTCGATCTGCGCTCTTAGTTCCGGATTGACCATCGCTTCCAGGAATCGCTCGATCGTAACGCGTTCGGTGGCTCCGGAATCCTCCAATGCCGCACGGATGCGGCGCGACTGTGGCCGCGCCAGCGCCAAGGCCAGGGCGCGGCCCTTGGCGGTCGGGTAGAGCTCGCGCTGCCGGCGGTCGCGCGGACCCTGCACCTGGACGATATGGTCGGTATCGATGAGCTGCTTCAAAACTCGCGCAAGGCTCTGCTTGGTGATCTTCAGCACATCGAGCAGCTCGGCGACGGTAAGGCCCGGCCTGCGGTTGACGAAGTGCAGCACACGATGATGGGCGCGGCCGAAGCCGTAATCGGCGAGAATCTGGTCCGGGTCGGAGGTGAAATCGCGATAGGCGAAGAAAAACAGTTCGATGATGGCGAAGTCGATACCGTCCTCATCGGTGATGGCCGTCCTGATCGGTTTTCCGGCTGCGGGGCTCGTCATCATTTCTCCATGCGAGGCGTAATTATGTCAGTACTATTGACGTAATTTCCGGGCAATGATAATTTTTGACAAGCTTTTCGGCGGATTGCGAACGAAAAGGCAAGAGGAAGCCGTTTTTCCGGAACTTCCTGAGTTTGCCACGGATTGAATATCCGCCTACGCTTTCAAGCACTGGCCAGCGTTTCGGATCCTGTGGCGGGGCCGGCACGAAAGACTATATGACGCAACGATTTGCGGGCGGCCGCCCGCGGGAGGTTTCCATGGCATCCGTTCCCTTCGATCAATTGGACGGCTTCATCTGGATGAACGGCGAGTTCGTCAAATGGGCCGACGCCAAGATCCATGTGCTGACCCATGGCCTGCACTATGCCAGCGCCGTCTTCGAGGGCGAGCGCGCCTATGGCGGCCAGATATTCAAGCTGACCGAGCATAATGAGCGTCTGCATGAATCGGCACGCCTCTTGGGCTTCAAGATTCCCTATCCGGTCGCCGAGATCGACGAGGCCTGCCGCACGCTTTTGAAGAAACAGGGTTTTCAGGACGCCTATGTGCGTCCGATCGCCTGGCGCGGCAGCGAGCAGATGGGCGTCTCGGCGCAGAACAACCGCATCAATTGCGCCATCGCCATCTGGCAGTGGCCGAGCTATTTCGACCCGGCGCAGAAACTCAAGGGTATCCGCCTCGATGTCGCCGAATGGCGCCGGCCCGATCCGCGCACCGCGCCCTCCAAGTCGAAGGCCGCCGGCCTCTACATGATCTGCACGCTGTCCAAGCATGCCGCCGAGGCCAAGGGCTATGCCGACGCCATGATGCTCGACTGGCGTGGCCAGGTGGCGGAAGCCACGGGCGCCAACATCTTCTTCGTCAAGGACGGCAAGATTCATACGCCGACGCCCGACTGCTTCCTCGACGGCATAACCCGCCGCACGGTGATCGGCCTGGCGAAGGATCGCGGTTTCGAAGTGATCGAGCGCGTCATCATGCCGGAGGACCTCGAAGGTTTCGAGCAGTGTTTCCTCACCGGGACGGCCGCCGAAGTAACGCCGGTTTCGGAAATCGGGCCATACCGATTCGAGGTCGGCGAGATCGCCAAGACGCTGATGAACGACTATTCGGCTGCGGTGCAACCAAAGCACGCCATCGCCGCAGAATAGCGATAGTCACAGCTTTTTTGTGCAATAGGGGCGGTTTTGCAGCCGCCCTTTTTATTTAAGCTTTCACGCATTTGACTTTCGAACGGTTCGGCGTCTCATGATGGTGTCGGCCCGAGGAGGCTGGCGGCTATGGAGGGACCAATTACATGGATACGAACACGATTGTTGCGATCGTTGTACAGGTGATTGCGGGTGTTATCGGCGGCCAGGCGGTAGGTGTGGCACTGAAGCAGGCGGCGATGGGCCAGCTCACCAAAATTCTCGGCGGCGCGATCGGCGGCGTCGGTGGCGCAGCCATCCTCGGCAGCCTGCTCGGCGCCGATCCGGCGGCAGCCGCGGGAGCGGCGGGAAGCGCGATCGACTTGAAGAACATCCTTGGCGGCGCCGGCGGCGGCGCGATCCTGACCGGCATCATCGGCGCGGTCATGGGCGCGATGAAGAAGTAAGGCCTGTCACTTCAGGCTTCAAAATGGGCGGCTTCGGCCGCCCATTTCCTTTCGCGGACTATTCGTGTCAGCCGACGGTGGACGCGGCCGGCCATGGCCTCTACATCAGGGCGACATCGCGAAAGGAAAGCCATGGGTCAGCTCAATGCCGGCATCGTGCCGGTCACGCCCTTCCAGCAGAATTGCACCATTCTCTTCGACATGGACGACAAGAACGGCGTCGTCGTCGATCCCGGCGGCGATGTCGACAAGATACTGTCGGTGCTGAAGGACAATGCCATCAACGCCGGCGCGATCTGGATCACGCACGGTCATATCGACCATGCCGGCGGCGCGATGGAGCTGAAGGAGGCGCTCGGCATCGACATCATCGGCCCGCACGAGGCCGACAAGATGTTGCTCGACAACCTTGAGAACCAGGGCCGGCGCTATGGCATCGCCGGCGTGCGCAACTGCGTGCCGGACCGTTTCCTCACCGAAGGCGAGACGGTGTCCTTCGGCAATCACGTGTTCGAGGTGCTGCATTGCCCGGGGCATGCGCCGGGCCACGTGGTCTACTACAATCGCGCGGCCAAATTCGCGCATGTCGGCGACGTGCTGTTTCGCGGCTCGATCGGGCGCACCGATCTGCCCGGCGGCGACCACGCCGCGCTGATCGCCTCGATCAAGGATAAGCTTCTGCCGCTTGGCGACGATATCGGTTTCATCTGCGGCCATGGCCCGGGCAGCCGTTTTGGCGACGAGCGGCGGACCAATCCGTTTTTGACTTGACCTAAAGCGCGTCGCGCTGAACCGGATTCAGGCGACGCGCTTTAGAGTCTTTGTTTTGATGCATGTCGTTGTCCCAGAACCGCTGCACACTTCTGGGCGACATGCATTAGACTTTGCAAAAGAAAAGCGCCGCCGAGAGGCAGCGCTTTGCTTGGGCAGGGAACCCAGTCTTTGTTAGACGCAATTCCAAGCGGAAGTCTACGGCGGAAGCGCCGAGCCGTTTCCTGGAATTGCTTCGGTCAGTTGGCGACGCAGAAGTGCTGGTCGCCGTCATTGCCGGTGAAGGTGCCGGTCCGCGAATTGAAGCTGCGGTAGCGATCCGAGCAATACTCGTACCAGGCCCGGGTCCACGGCTCGGCATAGCGGTCGGCATAGACGACGCGCGGCTGCTGGACGTAGTAGCGACGCACCGGGCGCTCGGCATAGTAGCCGTCATCATAGGCTGGATCGTAATATCTCGGCCCGGGGTTGCTGAGGGCGCTGCCGATCAGCGCGCCGGCCGCGAGACCGACAACGCCGGCTGCAAGGGCGTCGCCACCATGATCATGATGATGGCGCCAGCGCCAGTCGTCGGCATTAGCCGCCGAGAAGGTGGCCAAGGTGGTCGCGGCAATGCCCGCGGTCAGGATGGCGGTCTTGAGAAAACGGTTCATTTTCAGTCTCCTTCGCACCGGCCCGCGCATTTTTTCAGGGGATGCGAACCGGCTTTAGCAAAAGTTAATAGAAGACCGTGGCTGAACGGAGGCTGAACGGAAATCGGCGCAATCGATTTTTTGGAGGATGGCTATTTCTTCGAGGCTTGGGCACAACCCGTTCCGGGCGGGAGCGGCCCCGCCTGAAAAGCCTCCGTCGGATCCGTCGTGAGCCGGCTTAGCCGATCGACAGATTGACGGCCTTCGGACCCTTGCCGCGCTTGTCCGGCTCGGTGTCGAATGTCACTTTCTGCCCATCCTCAAGACCGGGAAGGCCCGACGCCTGAACAGCCGAGATGTGAACGAAGACATCCTTCGCGCCATCATCGGGCGTGATGAAGCCGAAGCCCTTGGCATGGTTGAAGAATTTGACGGTGCCGGTCTGCGGCATGGGAAACTCCTTTGATCCCATCAAGTCAAGTCTCGGGCCGGCAAACTGCCCGAGAGGAAATTTGTCCTTTATTTTAGCGCTATCGGCAAGAGAAAGTTTTCGCCTGCCGACCCAAGCATTTGGGTGCAAAAAAGGCGCGACGGTTCGGTCGCGCCTTTGCATTTTCGGGCCTGCCCTGAGGCCCGTTCACGACTCCTGCCGCATCATTGCATCCGCAAGGACCGGCCGGTTGCGACGGTCAGGCTGCGCGCAGGTTGACCGCCTTCGGGCCTTTGCCCATGCGGTCCGGCTCGACGTCGAAGGTGACCTTCTGACCGTCGACCAGCGTGCGCAGGCCAGATGCCTCGATCGCGGAAATGTGGACGAACACGTCCTTGGCGCCGCCATCCGGCGTGATGAAGCCGAAGCCTTTGGTGGCGTTGAAGAACTTTACGGTACCGGTCTGGGCCATTGGGGAAACTCCTTCACCCGTGTCAGTCTTGGTGGTTTGCCCGCTGCCTCGCGCCTAGGGCAAATCCTGGTGGTTGCTTCGGCGGTCATGCATTCGCGCATGGTCAAACCCCCCGCCGAAAAACGGGGCTGTCAGAGATTCACACTTATCGGGGAAAGGTCGTCCAAAACGTTCCGCTCTCCGGGTCGCAAATGCCCGAACCTGATTTTTATTACACGGAACCGTGATAGTTGCAAGATGACGGTCGCGGGCGGCCTATGGCGCGTCCAACGCTTGGCCTCGATAGACCCCGTGCCACCATGGGTCATCGGCCAGAGACGAGCCAAGCATGGGCCAGGTGAGGCTTCCCACAAACGGTGGTTGCGTTTGCCGCGGGGAATGCGAGGATACCGCGAGCCGGCATCGTGGCGCCGTATAGAGGAGGGACACATGCGATTTCTTGCGATCTCTCGGCGGGGCCTGGTCTTTTTCATCCTGTCCGCGCTGCTGGCGGCCTGTACCGTCGTCGTCGACGACGGGCCGCGCCCGCGCCCGCCAAGGCCGCATCCGCAGCTCTGCACCATGCAGTATCAACCGGTTTGCGCCCGGCGCGACGGCGGCCGCCAGACTTTCGCCAATGCCTGTCTGGCCGAAAGGGAAGGATACCGCATCGTGCGTGACGGTCCGTGCCGCGACGGCGGCGGCGGTGGGGGCGGCGAGCAGACGTTCTGCACGCGTGAATACGCTCCGGTCTGCGCCAGGCGCCACGGGCAAGTGCGCACCTTCCCGAATGCATGTGAGGCCCGCGCAGCGGATTATCGCATCGTTGGCGATGGGCCTTGCTGAGAAGATTGCGGTGCCCGTCTCCAGAGACGCATATGGGTACAGCAACGCGCGTGGTGATGCTTAGCCTTGAATCTCTCGCCCGCATGGCTTAGGTCCGGCGGACCAACAAACACGGCAGGTTTCCCATTAACAGAGATCAAAGAAGAGCGGCAAACGCGGGTGGCAAGCCAGGTTCGGCGAGCCCGCTCGATCCTCATGTGCAGCGGGCGCTGCAGCTGCACCAGGCCGGCCGCCGCCAGGAAGCCGAGGCGCTCTACCGGCAGGTGTTGGAGCAGCAGCCGAACCATGCCGCCGCATTGCACTTCCTCGGGCTACTGTTGCACCAGACCGGGCGCAGCGAGGAAGGGCTCGAGCTCATCGAGCAGTCAGTGACGCTGCAGCCCAGGAACGCCGACTTCCTCAACAACATGGGGACTGTCATGCGCGACCTCGGTCGCGTCGCTGCCGCGGTCGATTTCTTCCGCGGCGCGGTGGACATCCGGCCGGAGCAGCTGGCCGCGCGCGACAATCTCGGCTCGTCGCTGAAGCAGCTCGGCCAGTTCGACGCCGCTGAGGAGATCTATCGCGGCACGATCGGCCGCAACCCGTTCCATGTCCGTGCCCGCACCGGCCTTGCCGAAACGCTGCAGGAGGCCGGGCGGCTGGATGAGGCGATCACTCTGTTCCGCGAGTCCTTGTCGATCCGACCAAAGGACGCGGAACTGCTTTATGGCTTGGGCGTCGCCATGATGGAAAAGGGCAAGCTCGACGAAGCCGCCGACCTTGCCCGCCAGGCGGTGGCGGTCGCACCGGCCATGGCAAAAGCCTGGCTGCTGCTCACTCAGGTCAAGCGCCAGACCGAGCGCGACAAAGAGCTTTCCGGCATGGAGGCCGAGCATGCCAAGGCGCCGCAGGGCAGCCTTGCGCGCATGCAGCTTTCCTTCGGTCTCGGCAAGGCCAATGACGACCTCAAGGACTATGGCCGCGCCTTCGACTATTTCGCCGAGGGCAATGCCATCCGCCGCCAAGGCATCGACTACGATCCGGTCCGCACACGCGACGAATTCGAGGCGATGAAGGCGGTCTTGGACAAGGCTTTCTTCGAGAAGCACAAGCCTAGCGACATTTCCGACGACACGCCGATCTTCGTCGTCGGCATGCCGCGCTCCGGCACGACGCTGGTCGAGCAGATCATCGCCAGCCACCCGCAGGTCTTTGGCGCGGGCGAGTTGAACATCCTGAAGACGGCCGTCGGCAAGCAGTTTCCGATGAGCATGCCAGGCGGCTTCCCCGCCGGGATAGCCGACATGCCCGACAGCGCTTTTGCCGAGGCGGGACAGGCCTATCTCGACATGCTGCATACCCGCTATCCGGGCTTGCGCCATGTCACCGACAAGATGCCGGGCAACTTCCTTCTGGTCGGCTTCCTGCACATGATGCTGCCGAAGGCGAAGATCATCCATTGCGCCCGCGACGCGGCTGCCACGTGCCTGTCGATCTTCAAGGTGCATTTCCGCGGCGACAGCCACCGTTACGGTTACGACCTCGGCGAGCTCGCCGATTTCCATAACCTCTATGCCGACATCATGGCGCATTGGCACAAGGTGCTGCCGGGCGTCGTGCACGATGTTCGCTATGAGGATTTCGTCGCCGACCAGGAAGGACAGACACGGGCGCTGATGGCGTTTCTCGGGCTGCCTTGGGACGACAAGGTGCTGTCGTTCCACGAGACGGATCGGCCGGTTCGCACGGCGTCCGCCGCGCAGGTGCGCCGGCCGATGTATCAGGGCTCGGTCGACCTGTGGAAGCGTTATGGGGACCGGCTGAAGCCGCTGCTTGATCGACTGAATTAGCACACCGGTCACGGATTGGCCGAAGCGTCCGAACTTCGTCATCCACGGGCGGAGCGGGCGCGAAGCGGACGCGCAGACCCGAGGATCCATGCCGTGACCTCGCGCGAAGGGTAGGCGGCGCAGAACAGAGGTCGTTCTGTACCGCCGTGACGTTTGTAGGTAACGGCATGGATCCTATGGTCTGCGCCGCGTCGCTTCGCTCCTTGCTTCGCCATAGGATGACGACCTCACGAGCGTTTCGGCCAATCGCATAGGGTTGCAATCTGCCAACCTGGCATTGCGCCAGTTCCTCAAAGCTCGATGAACGGCTGGAAGCCGCCGAAGATCATGCGCTTGCCGTCGAACGGCATTGTCGACCAGTCCATCTTGAGACGTTCATCGGCCATCACCTTGGCCATGACCGCATCGCGGCTCTGTCTGGACTCATAGACGACCCAGGCGAAGACAACGGTCTCGTCATCCTTTGCCTGAACGGCGCGCGGGAACGACGTCAGCTCGCCATAGGGCACGTCGTCGGCGACGCATTCGACATAGGCGAGCGCGCCGTGCTCCTTCCAGACAGCGCCGGCGTTCCCGGCCATTTTCTTGTACGCATCGAGATTTGCCTTCGGCACGGCAAGCACGAAGCCATCGACATAGGACATGGGTATACTCCTTGGTTGGCGCGGCTCCCCCGTGGGAGAAGATGGCCGAGCGAAGCTCGGTCGGATGAGGGGTGCTCCAGCTTGGCGCCGAGCTATCCCTCACCCGGATTGCCAGCCGAATTGCGAAAGGCAATTCGGGGCAATCCGACCTCTCACAGGGGGAGAGGCAGGCTTCAGCCCTTCACCGGAGCGTTCATCGCCCAGGCGACGCCGAAGGGGTCTTTCACCTGGCCCCAGCGGTCGCCCCAGAACATCACCTGCAGCGGGGTGACGACTTCGCAGCCGGCATCGACCGCGCGCTGCCACCAGGCATCGATGTCGTCGCTGCCGAGATGAAGCTGCAGCGTATAGCCCTGCGCTGACTGATGCGGGTGGCCGTGTTCCGGATAGGCATCGCCCAGCATCAGCGTCGAACCGTTGACGTAGAGATGGATATGCATGGTGCGGCCCTTGTCGTCAGGCGGATAGGCGAACACTTCCTCCGCGCCGAAAGCCTTCTTGTAGAATTCGGCGGCCTTGATGGCGCCGTCGACCTGCAGATAGGGGGTCAATCCGCCAAGGACCTTGGCGCGGGGCGGGGTCTGGTCGTTCATTCTTCTGTTCCTCTTCACGGGTTGATCTGGTTGCGACCCAAAGGACGGATGAAGCGGCGGCGATCCTACACGGCCTTCGAAAATTTTTTAGAGTGCCGGACCCGGACAGCGCCCGGGCGACCGGCGAGGCTGGGAAACAATCGCATTGCAAGTGCCACTCTATATGACCTTCGCCGAGAAGGTGGCGGCGCGGCGGCTTTCCCGCGTTTCGAAAATCTCCGGAAAGCCGATGTCCTTGCGCAGTTCGGCGGGCAGCGAAAGCAGAATGCGCTCGCTGCGATGACGGGCGCGCGCCGCGACATACCGGTTGGCAAAGCGGCCGATCGATGACAGTACCGACATGATGGTTCTCCCTGGTTGATGCCGGCATCAGCGCGTCGGCATCCCAAGGACGAGGCGGCAATTGGCGATCCGACAGACCGCCCCAATCTTTTTCAGAACACCGACGCGGCCAGCGCGGTATCGTAATATTCCACCATCTCGATGATCTCGCCGTCGCGGACCGTCCAGAAATCGGCGGTGCGCATGACAAATTCCTCGCCGGTGGCGCGGCGCGTCATGTGGATTTCGACCTGCGCCGCGACCTTGTCGCCACCGTCGATGATCTCGACCGGGACAAAGTGCCGGTATTCGAAGTCATCGTCGAGCGCCAAGAGCCTGGAGAGGAATTCCTGCTTGCCGCGGGCGGTGCCGGCATGACGCGATTGCCGGGGATCGGCAATCCAGCGGAAAACAACATCCTCGGAACAATGCGACAGGGCGCCCTCGATGTCGCGGTCCGCGTAGGCTTTGTAGAGATTGCTGACGATTTCCACTGCACGCATGGCCGTTTCCTCCATGGCTAAACAACTCAACATGCTCTTTTTTTAGCAAGTGTAAAAGTATTGCCGAGCCGGCAGTACTTCGAATGCCGGCCTGTACCGTCTCTCAGTTCGGTGTTTCGGCGACCGAGCGGAAGAACTCCTCGGGGTCGTCGACCTCGGTCAGCTGCCGCCTCTCGATCAGCCAGAAGCGGTTGCCGACGGCGCGGATGAAGGAGCGGTCGTGCGAGGCGAGCAGGCAGCTTGCCTGGTGCTTCAGCAACTCGTCCTCCAGCGCTTCCTGGCCGTCGATGTCGAGATGGTTGGTCGGCTCGTCGAGCAGGTAGAAGTTGGGGTTGGCGAGGCGCAGCACCAGCATCATCAGCCGCGCCTTCTGGCCGCCCGACAAGGCACCGATCTTCCTTTCCTGCATCTCGATGACGACGCCGGCGCCGGCGAGCAGCGAGCGGGCGCGCTGCTCGCCGACCTCGAACCGGCGCGAGACCATCGCCAGCGGCGTGTCGTCGCCGCTGATGCCCGACAGCGCCTGGTCGCTGTAGCCGAGCACGGTCGACGGTGTCACCTTGACGTTCGCAACCGTCCCGGGGTCCGCAATGGCGTTGCGGATCATCGCAATGAAGCGCGTCTTGCCGACGCCGTTGCGGCCGAGCAGCACGATGCGATCGTCCTGGCAGATATGTCGCTTGCCGGTCCTGAACAGCAGCGTGCCGTCAGGCGTTTCGACCGCCGCGTCCTCCAGCGTGATCAGCACCTTGGCGTGGGTGCCGCGGTTGGCCAGCCTGATCGCGCCAGCCGAACGTTCGCGATGCGCCTGCACGGCGGCATCCTCCAGCCTTTCCGCTCGTTCCTTGAGCTGCCTGGTCTTCACCGTCAAAAGGTCGCTGCCGGAATTGATGCCGATGTTGTTCAGCTTTGCGGCTTGCTTGCGCAATTGCTGGGCGACTTTCATGTCGCGCTCGAACTTGCGCGCCGTCGAGGCGTCGACCTCATCGAGGGCCTGCCTCGCCCGTGAATAGGCCAGCGCGAACACCGGCGATTCTTCCGGGCGCAGGAACAGCGTGCGGTTGGTGGTGGCGTCGAGGAAGGCGCGATCGTGGCTGGCGATGACCACCGTCATGTCGCGCGGCAGCGCGTTGAGCCATGTTTCCAGCTGGTTGATCCTGGCGAGGTCGAGATGGTTGGTCGGCTCGTCGAGCAGGAGCACGTCCGGATCGGTGACCCAGACGCGGGCGATCAGCGCCAGCCGCTGCCAGCCGCCGCTCAAGGCTCGCATTTTGCGTTCGCGCATGTCTTCCGGCACGTCGAGCGAATCCAGCACGACGTCGACGCGCCATAGCTCGCCGTCGCGCTGCTCGGTCGGCAAGGCATCGGCGACGACTTCGTGGAAGCTGCGATCGAACAGCGCCTCGGGAACCGATTGTTCGACATGGCCGACGCGCAGGCCGCGCGAGCGGGTGACGTCGCCGTTGCTGGGTTCGAATTCACCGGCCAGGCATCTGAGCAAGGTGGACTTGCCACGGCCATTGGCGGCGACGATGCCGAGCCGGTCGCCGGCGCCGATAGCGAGGTCGAGATTGGAGAACAGCGGCGCACTCATGGTGACGCCGAAGGATTTGAGGCTGATCAGGGCCATTTCGATTTCTCAGGTCTTGCCGGCGGCAAAGTCCGGCTGATGCACTTTGACGGTGCGCGTGCCGGGCTTCATGCTCGGACTAGCGCACCCCGAAGGGCAGACCAAAAAATCGAAACGGGAAAACCCGGACCGTCCTGGTCAGCCCTGCAAGCAAGCTCGCAGGGCACAAATCGGGCCACGCTGACGATGGTGATCGATAAACACGCAGCCCTCCTTTCCAGATGTTCGAGGCGAGAGATTGGGTACACCAAAGGCGAGGGTGAGGGCAAGTGGACGGCTTCAAGCGGCGACAGTTGAGTTCTTGCCTTCTCCCCTTGTGGGAGAAGGTGGCCGAGCGAAGCTCGGTCGGATGAGGGGTGTTCCAGGGAACGCAAACGTCTCACTCCGCTGGAGCACCCCTCATCCGTCTCGGCGCTGCGCGCCGATCCACCTTCTCCCACAAGGGGAGAAGAAAAAGGCGCTACTGCCCCGGCCGCCCGGTCTTGCCCGGCCGGCGCATTTGACGGCGCTCGTCGCCTGGATCTTCGTAAGAGCCGATGCCGGAGCGCTGACGGACGATCGGTTTGTCGTCCTTCGCGCCCCGTTCGGTCTCGCCAGCTCCCGAGATCGGCTTTGGCTTCGCCGGCACCTTTCCTTCGACGGGTTTTTCCGTCCGCCGCACCGTCATCTCGTCGAGCGAGTTCTTCCTGAACAGCGGCTTGTTGCGATCGCCGGGAATGCCGAAATCGGAACCATGCGCTTCCTGTGCCGACTGTTTCTTGAACAGCGAGCGCGATACCGCACCGGCCGGAGTGGTCATGTCGGTACCGGGTCCCATGTCGTCGATCGACGGTTTGGCGAAGAGTGGCTTCTTCACCGGCACGGCGCCGTCGGCGCCCATCTCGTCGAGATGCGGCTTGCGGAAGAGGTTGGGCCGGGCAGCCTTGGCCGCCTCTTCGGCGGCACGTGCCTCGTCGAGCCTGCGGAACCGCTCCTGTTCCTCGACTGTCCGATGCTTGGCGACACCCTTGTTGTGCTTGCCCTTTTCGCGGCCCGAGGCGGGACTTTGGCCTTCCACCTCGCGCGCCAGCGGGTCGTCGGAGATGGCAAGCTCCATCTCGCGCAGCCGCTTGATCTCGTCGCGGACACGCGCGGCCTTCTCGAAGTCGAGATTGGCGGCGGCGTCGCGCATCTGCTTGTCCAGTGCCTCGAGATGGGTTTTCAGGTTGTTGCCGATCATCGCCCCGGCATCGTCGGTGAACTGCGAGATGTCGGCGCGCACGTGATCCTTCTCGTAGACGGAGTCGAGAATGTCGGCGATGCGTGACTTGACCGATTCCGGCGTGATGCCGTTGGCGGTGTTCCACTCCATCTGCTTCTCGCGGCGGCGGTTGGTCTCCGCCATCGCGCGCTCCATCGAGCCGGTGATCTGGTCGGCGTAGAGGATGACCTTGCCGTCGACATTACGCGCGGCGCGGCCGATGGTCTGGATCAGCGAAGTTTCAGAACGCAGGAACCCTTCCTTGTCGGCGTCGAGGATGGCGACGAAGCCGCATTCGGGGATATCGAGGCCTTCGCGCAACAGGTTGATGCCGACCAGCACGTCGAAGGCGCCGAGACGCAAATCGCGCAGGATCTCGATGCGCTCCAGCGTGTCGATATCGGAGTGCATGTAACGGACGCGGATGCCGTTCTCATGCAGATATTCGGTCAGGTCCTCGGCCATGCGCTTGGTGAGCACCGTGACCAGCGTCCGATAGCCGGCCCTGGTGGTATCGCGGATCTCGCCGACGACATCGTCGACCTGGCTCTTGGCAGGACGCACCTCGACCGGCGGATCGATCAGCCCGGTCGGGCGGATGACCTGCTCGGCGAAGACGCCGCCGGACTGCTCCATCTCCCAGCCGCCCGGCGTCGCCGAAACGGCGACCGACAGCGGGCGCATGGCGTCCCATTCCTCGAAGCGCAGCGGCCGGTTGTCCATGCAGGAGGGCAGGCGGAAGCCGTATTCCGCCAGCGTCGCCTTGCGGCGGAAGTCGCCGCGATACATGCCGCCGATCTGCGGCACGGTGACGTGACTCTCGTCGATGAAGACCAGCGCGTTGTCGGGGATGTATTCGAACAGCGTCGGCGGCGGATCGCCCGGCTGGCGTCCCGTCAGATAGCGCGAATAGTTCTCGATGCCGGCGCAGGAGCCGGTGGCTTCCAGCATCTCGAGGTCGAAGCGGGTGCGCTGCTCCAGGCGCTGCGCCTCCAGCAGGCGGCCAGCCTTTTCAAGCTCTTGCAGGCGATGCTTGAGCTCTTCCTTGATCGACTTGATGGCTTGATTCAAGGTCGGACGCGGCGTCACATAGTGCGAATTGGCGTAGATCTTGACGCTTTTCAGCTCGCCGGTCTTCTGGCCGGTGAGCGGGTCGAATTCGGTGATCTGTTCGATCTCGTCGCCGAACATCGAGATGCGCCAGGCGCGGTCTTCCAGGTGGGCGGGGAAGATCTCGATCGTGTCGCCGCGCACGCGAAAGGAGCCGCGCACGAAGTTGATGTCCTGGCGCTTGTATTGCTGGGCGACGAGGTCGGCGAGCAGGGAGCGCTGGTCGAGCTGGTCGCCGACCTGCATCTGGAAGGTCATCGCCGTATAGGTCTCGACCGAGCCGATACCGTAGATGCAGGAGACCGAGGCGACGATGATGACGTCGTCGCGCTCCAGCAGCGAGCGCGTCGCCGAATGGCGCATGCGGTCGATCTGCTCGTTGATCGAGGATTCCTTCTCGATGAAAGTGTCGGTGCGCGGGACGTAGGCTTCCGGCTGGTAATAGTCGTAGTAGGAGACGAAATACTCCACCGCATTGTCGGGGAAGAATTTCTTGAACTCGGCATAGAGCTGCGCGGCCAGCGTCTTGTTGGGCGCCAGGATCAAGGCAGGGCGCTGCGTCTCCTCGATCACCTTGGCCATGGTGAAGGTCTTGCCCGAGCCGGTGACGCCGAGCAGCACCTGGGTGCGGTCATTGTTGTCGACGCCCTCGACGAGATCCTTGATGGCGGTCGGCTGGTCGCCGGCGGGCTCGAAATCCGATACCATCTTGATGGCGATGCCGCCTTCGGATTTGTCGGGGCGGGCAGGGCGGTGCGGCGTCCACAGCACGCCGTCCTTGTGCAGCGGATTGCCGGATTCGATCAGCGCCGACAGCGCCGCGACCGTAGCGGTGACGCCGCTGGAGGTCATGGTCTCGGCGTCTTCGAGCGAGATGTCGAGACCGGCGACCGGGTTGAGGCCCGCTGCCGTGCGTTCGCGGGCGGTGGCGGCGCCGCCCATCGACGTGCCGCGTGCCGTGCGCCCAGGCGCGGACGAGCGCTCGGGGATCTTCTTCGCCGCTTTCGTCTTCGGCTGCTTTTCCGCCTCACGCTCGATCTGACCCGCCCAATCGGAGATCGAGCCGGTCAATGGTGCGCCGGAAAAGTCGGCTTGAGGCGCCTCGGAAAAACCACCCGGCTGCGACGGCTCGGCGGCGTCGAGGAATTCGGTCAACGGACTGCGCCGCTTCGGCGCGCCATCTTGCGCCGGCAAAGGCGTCTTCTTGTCAGGATGTTTGGCCATGGCCCGAATATGGGAGGACTCGGCCAAAATGGAAAGAGCGGAGTGAAAAGGCGCCCGCCGCTCGCGGATGCTGCTGACAGAAGGCTGTCAGGAGATGCCTCATGACCCGATGAGGGGAACTGGTGCCAACCTCGAATTCATCCAGGCCGAGCCATCCCCCTCTCCGTCGCGGCTTCGCCGAGCCACCTCTCCCCCATTTCATGGGGGCGAGGAACCCAAGACTTGCGATCCTCAATTGAACCACAGCGCGAAAGTCAAAAAGCCGGCCCCGCCGAACTGGCGCTGGATCTGGTCGAAATCATCGCTGCTGAGGATCTTGCCGCTTTCGAGATAAGGCGCGATGCCGGGGCCGGTGATCGACAGCACGAGATCAAAAGGTTTCGGCTCGTCGAAGAAGCGCTTCATGTTGATGCCTTTGCCGGTGATGCGGAAATGCGGCAGCAGCACCCGGCCTTCGAGAAGATCCTCGGCCACCGTCAGTGTGGCGAGCCACGCCTGCACCTGTTCTTCGCCGACCTCGAGGCCGGTCAGCGGGTTGACGCCCTTCTGTTGCGGTCCTGGCAGCCATTCGCGGTCGTTGTCGGTCTCGGCCAGGATCGCTTTCCAGTCCTCGCGCGACAGCCGGATCATCTCCAGCAGGTGGCGGCGCGCGGCCTGCCGGCGCTCCGGCTCGACCACCGGCCAGTTGACGAGATGCACCAGCGAGATGAAGTCGGCGAAGCGCCATTCCGAGGCGAACATGTTGCCGCTCATGCCGCCATCCAGCGGCACCAGCGTATCCTGGAGCGGCAGTTTGGCGCGAGGGAACAGCATGTGAAACGAGCCGTCGAAGGCATTGCGGAAATCATGCGCCAGCCAGAAATCGGCCTGCGCCATCAGGAATTCGGCGTAGCCCTGCAGCCAAAAGCCGTCGGAGCGGTCGAAGCGGAAGGTGAGCGACGGCGCGGCATCGCTCGTGTCGATGCTGCCGCGTGAGAGCGAGGCCATGATCGCGGCGATGCTTTCGTCGGGCGCGAGCTTGCCATCCTCGTTGAGATCGATGCCGACGCGGGTGAGGTCGACCACCATGCCGATATCGGCACCGGCCGGCACTGAGCCCAGCGTTGCGGCGGATTTTTCCAGCCGGTCGCGGAAGGCGACGAGGATGGCGCGGAACTCTTCGTAAGTCAGCGGTTCCGGGTTGGGATTGTCCGGCACCGGCAATTGCATCAGCGGCAGCATGAAGGATTTCGGGCTTTCGAAACCGTGGCGATGCAGGCCGCTGGCGAGGAGCTCCAATGCGGTGAAGAATTCGCCGGCGCCGGCCGCATAGGCCGATGCCGGGTCCTTGGCCGCTGCCGTTTCCAGCGTCGACAGCGCCGTGTTCCGGTCGGTCACGTTTGTCGCTTCGAACATGGATTTGGCCGCGTCCGGCATCTCCGCCCTGGCGAAGGACGCCGGCAGGAACACCGACAGGGCAATTGCAAACACTGCTTTGAGCAACATCATCATCGTCCTCCACTGCGTGGCATGGCGAGCATACACGTATTTTGGTCGGCCCGAGATATCCGCCGCGGGATCATTCGGCGGCCGGCTTCAACCGATCCGTCAGACAGTCTACACAGGGCAAAACTGGACGTGCCCGTGTCGAATTATCCGCTTTCCTACAAACTGTCGTGGCTGCCGCGTTTCCTGAAGCCGTCACTTGCCGGCGACAGAGCCGGCTTTACGGCATCGGCGGCGGCAATGATGGATCCGCTGCCGACGCGGTCGGTGCGGCTAGCCTTCATCGGCGACATTTCGGCCGTCGCCAATCGCGATGTGCCGGAATGCGATCCGGTGCTCGCCGCACTGCTTTCATCCGCCGACCTCGTGGTCGGCAATTGCGAAAGCCCGATCGTCGAACGCCCAGGTGCGATCATGGGCACGTGGCTCGGCACGCATCACGCGATGAGCGAGCGTTTCCTGGCCGATGCGCTTGCAACTGCCGGCATCGCGCGCGACCGGCTGGTGTTGTCTTTAGCCAACAATCATATGCTCGACCAGGGCATTGCCGGGTTCGAGGAAACGTTCGCGGCGCTGAACCGCCTCGGGATTCGCACCATAGGTACGGTGGCGGGCGGACCGGTCCAGCGTCACGCAGCCGGATCGCTGGCGATCGGCTTTGCAGCGTTCACGCTCTGGCGTAACACGGACGCCGCGGCGTTCGAGGAACGCATCTTGATGCGCAGCGATCCCGCCGAATGGCCGCGCGGCGCTGCTTCCGGCATCGATCTGCTCTGCGCGGTGCCGCATTGGGACTGGGAGTTCCGGCACTTTCCAAGGCCGGCAACCCGGGCGCTGGCGAGGCGGCTGGCAGATCACGGTGCCGGACTGATCGTGGGGCATCACGCCCATGTCGTGCAGCCAATTGAGCGGCCCGGCGACAGCCTGGTCGCCTACGGCCTTGGCGATTTCCTCGGCACTGCCTTTACCCGTCAGCCTTGGCCCGGCCGCATAGGTTCCATCCTCATCGTCGATATCAGCACCGATACCGACACGCGCGGCATGATCGCCGCTTACCGGCTGCATTTCTTCATGCGTTTAGCCAACAACGGCCATGAGCGGCTGGTGCCGGTCGAGGCTCTGGACGGCGCGCTCAAGCAGCGGGTCGCGGCCCGGCTGGAGGCAATTTTTCCAGCTTCGGACAACTAGTGGCACTGCACAGGGATTTTGACCGGTCGGCTCTGTTTGCATTGGCAGGAGGCATGCGTTGGTGATTGGCCGAAACGCCCTTCGCGATCGTCATTCTAGGGCGGAGCGACGCGAAGCGGCGCGCAGACCCTAGAATCCATGCCGCTACCTTCGCCAAGGCGTGCAACGGAGCAAAATTCAGCACCGTGGCGACGCTTCGAAGTCACGGCATGGATTCTATGGTCTGCGCCGCGTCGCTTCGCTCCTTGCTCCGCCATAGAAATGACGAGGTTGGGGCGGCTTCAACCAATTCCCGGCGTTTGCGCTGATTTCACGGTAATGAACGGAAAATCTTGCACTAGGACAAACGGCTGCCTTTCAAAATCAGTGTGTCGGGACGTAGCCGCCGATCGCCGCAAGCGCAGGCGACTTTCGCGTGAAAAGCGCTATCATGGCCGCATCTCAGCGGCGGCCGGGGGTGGCCATGGAAGCAGCGGATTTCATGCCGAGCGAGGCGGTGATCGCGGGCATCAGGCGCGGCATCGAGGATTATGAGGCGAAACGGGCGTCAGCCCAGCGACAGGTGCGCTGGCGGGTGCCTGTGTTCGTCGGCCTGGTCGTCGTCTTCGTCGCGCTCATTGCCTGGCTGTTCAACGCTGCCGCCGATCCTCACGAACAATGGTTCTCGACACCGCATGTCTTTCTCTATCTTGGCGGCCTCGGCGTCGCGGTGCTCGTCTATTTCCAGGCGCTGAGGCCGGCGACCCGGCTGCAGCAATCCTTCCGCGACATGCTGCTGCCGATGATCTTCGGCTTCGTGCGCGACGTGCGTTACCAGCGCGGTGTGCGGCCGAATTCCTTCGACAGGATGCCGCGCGAAACGGTTGGCGCTTTCAACCGGCAGAGCTTCGACGACATCATTTCGGGACGCTACGAGGATTTTCCGTTCGAGCTTTACGAGGCGAAGCTCTGGGAAGGCTCGGGCAAGAGCGAGACGACCGCCTTCAAGGGCGTCATCGTCGCCTTCGAGACCATCGAGCCGTTCCCGGGCACGCTGGTCGCGGCGCGCAAGGCCGGCAAGGTGGCGCATTTCTTCCGCGGCATGTTTGCCAGCAAGATGCAGGAGCTGTCCTCCGGCGTCGAAGACCTCGATGCCACCTATGAATTCCGCACCGACAATGTCGAGGCGGCGCGGCCGCTGGTAACCGGGCGGATGGCGCAGGCGCTGACCTGGCTCCGCGAGACATGGCCCTTCGACCAGGCGCGGGTGGCGCTCAGCGGCAGCGATGGTTTTCTGTTGATGCCGCGTTCGAAGAACTTCTTCGAGCTTCCGGATATCTCGGAGCCGATCGACTACAACACACATGTCGCGCCGATGATCACCGATCTCGGCGCCATGCTGGCGACGGCGGCGCTGGTGCGAAAGGTCGGCGCGCGGGATGACGTGGCCGAATAGGATTCAGCAGTCGAAGCCGTATGCAGAACGCATGTAATCCGCCTCTTCCTTCGACATCTTCTTGAACATCACGCAGACGGTGAAGCTTCCGACCTGATGGCCGTTTTTGGTATAGCCCCAGTCGGAGATATCGTCCCTGGTGAATTCGATGTTCTGGCCGAGGACCACGTTGCGGACGATTTCCGGCTCGTTCGCCAATATGCCGACGAAGCCGGTGTCGGTCCGCCTGAACGGGATGACCCAGAAGTGCTCCGTCGTATTTCCGTCTACGACCATCACCTTCAGCTTGAACCTGTCGGTTCCCGGCGGCGGAGCGTCGGACAAAGCCAGGAATCCATCCAGGCCGGATCGCGCCTTTGCTATCGCCGCCGCCATATCGGCGTCGTCCGAGGCGATCATCATCGCCTTGTCGTCGTTTTGCGCCCGAGCATGCAAGGGGATGAACGCCAGCAGCAGGCATAGCGCGATACGAACGGCAATTGTCATGACATCCCCCAACCCCAGTCAAGGGTACTATCTTCCTGTAATATGTCGGCATTATCAATCGAACTGCGGCTCGCCGCCAAGTTACCAAGGTCGTCGGCGGACGCCTGCCATTGCGACAATGGTTTGCGAAGTGGCCCACGCTGATCTCATTGGGACATGATAAGCGGCAACGACCCAGGCTGCCGATCGAATACATTGAATGGAACTGCGCGGAGAGGACAGGATATGCGACTGAGATTTGCGGCAGTGGCGTTCGCAGCGATCGTGCTTTGCACAGGGCTTGTCCGCGCCGACGACCCGAAGGCCTTCAAACTGACCGTCGACGGCGTGACTGTCGACATCGATCCCGGCGAGGATGTCGACGTGACCTTGCCCGGCGGCAAGACCAGCAAGGTAAGGCTCGAGCACAATGATTTCGCCACCTTCTCGGGCGGCACATTCTCCTTCGTCCATCCGAGCACCAATTCGGTAACCAAGACCGATCTCGGCGACGGCATCGCCCAGTATCTGATGGCATCGGCGCTCGGCACCCTCGTCGTGGTGCAGAAGTACGACAAGATGAACCCTGTCTCCCTCAACCAGCTGATGCTGCAGGAGATGACCAGGGAAACGGTCCAGGCGGGCGGGCAGCTGACGCAGCAGCCGACGAGCCGCAAGCTAGCCGACGGCAAGGAGCTGACGGGGCTCAAGGCCACCGTCAAGACGCGCACCGATCGGGCGGATTTCGAGATCGTCGGCTTTGGCACCGCCGATCAAGGGCTGCTCTTCATCACGCGCATCGGCGACCAGGACAACGCCACCGAACAGCCGCTGATCGACAAGTTCTGGGAGACGCTCAGGATCAAACTGTAGGCGGGCTTACAGCCCAGTCAGACCGGCCAGCCAGCCCGCCGACCGCTTTGCCGCGTCCACTGTCGCGGTGGCGGCGCGACCAAGATCGGTCTTGACCACGGCATAGCCTGTCTTGGTGCGGTAAAGCACGGCGCGGCCGCCATCGACCGACCCATAAAAGGCGACCGGTTTCGCCGCTTCCGTTTCGCTGGCGGTCACCGTCGCGCCGACCGGGACGCTCGGGCGATGGTCGAGTTCGGGCGGCAACGGGGCGATGGTTTCGACGACGCGGTTCGCGGGCTTCAGGTCCGGCCTGGAGGCTTTCGCGGCGAGCTGGGAGGAAGAGGCCGAGCCCTTGACGCGGCAGATGCCTGAAACCAGCGGATAGTTGAAATTGCGCTGATGCAGCATCTGGCTCTTCATCGCCGCTTCGCAGTCGGCAATCGTTGTCCATTTGGCCGGCGTCTCACCGATATATTCGCACAGCTTGGCGTCGCAGTCGCAGCCGACAATGGTCATGGCGACAAGGGCGGTCTTGATCACGGTCTCGTCCCTTCGAATTCGTTCCCGGTGAATCGCTGGGGAACAAGGCGGGATTTGGCCGCGATTGTGAATTGTGCATGACCGCGCGTTGTTGAAGGTTGCTTGGCTTCCGTCTGTGGCTGGAAAGCATCAGTGGCAGGTGCTGGGGAGGTGTGGGGTGCGGCGAAAAGCCGGCGAGGCGGACAGCCCCAGAAAGACAGTCGGCGCTGGGATTTCTCCCAGCGCCTCCCTGTCAGATCAGGAACCGGTCAAGGCAGCAACTTCCGTAAAGTCGTCGCGCCAGGCCAGCCTTGATTTTGACGGTCCTGCCAGTCGCCACCCGAGGGCAGCGCCCGTTCCAGACCACGCCGATCTCCACCCTTGCGGGCTTCGCCCAGCGTGCCATCGAAGGTTTTTACCGGCCTTCATGGCAGCATCGGTCCGCCGTCGGCGTTGGCACGCTTTCCGCGGCACCCGTAGGTCTCGGCATCCGTCCCTCCAACAGGCGAACCTGCTCTCGTTCTGGGCCGTACGGGCCTCAGGAAATCCGCCTTGCGCTTTTGCCTTTCGGCTGGGCGTTCGGTAGCCGCCTGAGATGGGTTGACTGTACGCCGGGTAACGGGTCTGGGGAATGCCGGTGTGCCTGTGGATAGCGGGATTATCGGGGACCAATGGCAAAAGCCCCGGAACTTGCCGGCCCAACCCCATTAGACAGCCTGTCCCGCATTTCTGTGACCCTTGGATGCTGGAGCCTTGCCCCGCCGCCCGGTCCGCGTTTCAATGCCGGCAAAAGACTTTGGGCCGGCAAAAGACTTTGGGCCAGCAAAAGACTTTGGGCCGGCAAAAGAGTTGAACCGGGAAAAGACTTTGGGCGCCAGCGCGGAATCCACCGCGCACTTTGGGCGACCTGCCTCGGGGGAGATCAGTTTGAAGGTCGGGGTGGTTCTCAATCCGATTGCCGGAGGCGGCAAGCTCAAGCGGCATTGGACGGAGGCCGCGGCGTCGCTCAACCGGAATTTCGGCGATTTCGACTTGCGGGAGACTCAGGCCAGCGGCGACGCCGAGCGGCTGGCGATCGACCTCGCCGCCGGCGGATGCGACCTGGTGATCGCGGCAGGCGGCGACGGCACCGCCAGCGAGGTGGCCGACGGGTTGCTGCAGGTACAGCACGAGACCGGCCGCGAAAGCGCGCTGGGGGTTCTGCCTTGCGGCACCGGCATCGACTTCGCGCGCGGGCTCGACTTGCCGCGCGGCATCGACGCCACGCTGAAGCGGATCGCCGATGCCAAGGGCCGGAAGATCGACGCCGGGCGTGTCTGTTACATCGACGACCATGGCGCGCTGGCCAGCCGCCATTTCATCAACATCGCCAGCCTCGGCCTGTCCGGCGCGACGGATCGCGCCGTCAATGCCGATAAGCGCAAGGGCAGTGTCTCGGCCAAGGCGCTGTTCTTCTGGCGCACGGTGCTGGAGTTCATCCGCTACCGCTTCCAGGACGTCCGGATCACCATCGACGACGGCGAACCGATCGAGGCGCACGTGGCGCTGGTGGCGGTGGCCAATGGCAGGTTCTTCGGTGGCGGCATGATGATCGCGCCGGACGCCGAACTCGCCGATGGCCAGTTCGACATCGTCATCCTGCGCGCGGCCGGCAAGCTCGGCCTAATAAGGGACATCCGCCTCATCTATGGCGGTCGGCATCGCAACCATCCGGCAATCACCATCCTGCGGGGACGCAAGGTGCTGGTCGAGCCGCTGGGCGATATCGAGAAGAACGGCGCGCTGGTCGACATAGACGGCGAGTCTCCAGGCCGGATTCCGGCGACGTTCGAAATCCTGCCCGGCGCGCTGACGCTGAGAGGTTGAATCAACTGGCTGAAGGCTTGATTCAGCCGATACAGTCAGGCGATTGAAATAGCTGGCTAAATTTTTGCCGGATTACAGTTCGAGCTTGGCCGGGAAGCCCGGCGCGCGAAGCTCCGTCCCGACCGCATCCTCCAGCAGCTTGACGATCCGGGTCGACCAGGCGTCGCCGCCATAGGCGCGCTTGCCCTCTTCGAAGATCGCGTTGACGCGCGACGCCAGATCGAGCGGCACGCCGAAATCCCTGCCCATGGCCAGCGCGAAGCCGAGGTCCTTCAGCGCCAAGTCCATGGTGAAGCCGATATCGTAGGAGCCGTTCAAGACGAGCTGGCTTTCGGTTTCGTGGACGAAGCTGTTGCCAGAAGAGGCGACGATGGCGTGGTAGGCCTGGGCAAGGTCGAGCCCGCCTTGTTTGGCGAGCATCAGCGCCTCGCCGGCGGCGACCAGATGGATGAAGGCCAGCATGTTGGTGATGACCTTGATCACCGCCGCCGAGCCGAGCGGTCCCATCAGGAACGATTTCGCGCACATCGCCTCGATCGCCGGACGGTGTCGCTCATAGAGCGCGGCGTCGCCACCGACGAGCGCGGTTATCTTTCCAACGGCAGCCAGATGCACGCCACCTGTGACCGGACATTCCAGCGTGTCGATGCCTTTTTTCGAAGCAAGCGCGGCGAGCCGCAGTATCTCGTCGCGGCCATTGGTCGACATCTCGATCCAGGTGCCGCCCGAGGGCAGGCCCCGAAGCAATCCGTCCGGACCGGCGAGCACCGCTTCGCTGACCCTCGGCGAGGGCAGGCAGGTTAGCGCATTGCCGGCGCGGGCGGCGGCATCGGCCGGGCTGGTCGCCGGCGTGGCGCCGAGCGCAACCAAGCGCTTGATCGCTTCAGGCTCGCGGTCGAAGACGGTGACGGCAAAGCCGCTGCGCAGCAGGCTGGCGGCAAGGTTGCCGCCGAGATGGCCGAGGCCGATGAAGGCGTAAGCGAGGGTCACGGCATCAGCGGCGTCTGCATCATCTGCAGATGCAGGTCCTTGCCGCTATAGGGATGCGCGTCGCAGACGTCTTCGTCGAGCTCCACGCCGAGGCCGGGCTCCTTCGAGGGGATGACGTTGCCGTCCTGCCATTCGATCTTCTTCTTGAGCAGTTTTTCGTGGAAGCCGTCCCACTGCTTGAGCGATTCCAGGATGAGGAAATTGGGCAGCGTCACGGCAAGCTGGATGTTGGCTGCGCCGACGATTGGGCCGCAATAGCAGTGCGGCGCCACCTGTATGTGGTAGGCCTCGGCCATGGCCGCAATCTTCTTGGTCTCCAGAATGCCGCCGGAGCGGCCGAGATCAGGCTGCAGGATCGTGGCGGCACGGTTTTCGATGACGCGGGCGAATTCGAATTTCGTCGTCAGACGCTCGCCCGTGGCGATCGGGATGGACGTGCCGCGGGCGACCTGCGCCATCACCTCGGGCATGTCCGGCGGCACCGGCTCCTCGAACCAGAGCGGATCGTAGGGCTCGATGGCGCGCGCCATGCGCAGGGCACCGGAAGCGGTGAACTGGCCATGCGTGCCGAACAGGATGTCGGCGCGCGTGCCGACCGCCTCGCGGATAGCCTTGATCATGCGCGCCGAAAGGTCGATGTCGATCAAGCGCGGCTGATGGCCGTCATAGGCGGTGTAGGGGCCGGCCGGATCGAGCTTCACGGCGTTGAACCCCTGCTCGACATATTCAAGCGCGCAGGCGGCGGCCATGTCGGGATCGTTGTAGACATTGCGACCGCGCGCATCTTCCGAATGGACGCTGCCGGTGTGCGGATAGAGATAGGTGTAGGAGCGCAGCGTCTCATGCACCTGGCCGCCGAGCAGCTTATAGACCGGCTTGTCGGCTTCCTTGCCGATGATGTCCCAGCAGGCCATTTCCAGCGCCGAGAAGCAGCCCATGCCGGAGACGTCGGGACGCTGGGTGAAGCCGGAGGAATAGGCGCGCCGGAAGAAATTCTCGATGTCGTGCGGATCGCTGCCGACGAGATAGCGCTCGGCCATGTCCTCGATCATCTTCGCGGTGACATGGGCGGAGAAGGTCGCGTTGTAGGCCTCGCCATAGCCGACCACGCCGCCATCAGTGGTGAGCTTGACGAAGATGAAATACTTGCCGCCGATGCCGGGCGGCGGGTTGCCGACAACCCAGGTCTTTACGTCGGTGATTTTCATTTGTGATCCTCCAGAACCAGCTCGGCGCCTTTCCATCCGGTCAGGATCGAGGCGGCGTTGGTGTTGCCCGTGATGTTGTCGGGGAAAATCGAAGCGTCGATGACGCGCAGCGCTTCCAGCCCATGCACCCTCAGCCGCGGATCGACCACGGCGCGCGCGGCATCCGGTCCCATGCGGCAGGTCGAGACCGGATGATAGACGGTGCCCGAGCGTTTCCTGAAATCCTGGATCAGGTCGGCGTCCGACTTTATCGACGGGCCGGGCAGAACCTCTTCCTCGATGATCTCAGCCATGGCCGGCATCGAGGCGATCCTGCGCACGAACTTCACCGCCGCCAGCATTTCGTCGACATCGGCATTGGTCGAATAGGCATTGGGCGTGATCCTCGGATAGTCGCGCGGGTCGTTCGAGCGGATCATGATCTCGCCGCGGCTCGACGGGCGGCAGTTGGACAAGCCGATGGAGAAGCCCGGCCAGGGGTCGGGCGTCAGGATCGGGCGTTCGCCGCTCTTTGGGATGACGGTCGAAAAGGCCTGGAAATAGAGCTGCATGTTCGGCCGCGTCATCGACGGGTCGGTGCGGAAGAAGCCGCCGGCATTGTTCATCGACAGCGACAGCGGACCCGAGCGCAGCAGGATGTATTGCATGCCGACCAGGAGCTTGCCCCACCAGGGGCGCAGGATCTGGTTCAGCGTCGGCAGCTTGCTCTTGAAGGTGTAGTTGATGCCGACGTGGTCCTGCAAATTGGCGCCGACATTGTCGTTGGCGTGGATGACCGGGATGCCGAGATCGCCGAGCAGTTCCGCCGGGCCGATGCCCGACAGCTGCAACAGTTGCGGCGAGTTGACCGAGCCGCCCGAAAGGATCACCTCGCGGCCCGCGCGGACAGTTTTCCTCTCACCGTTCTGCTCATATTCGACGCCGACGGCGCGCTTGCCCTCAAACAGGATTTTCGTCGCCAGCGCGTTGGTCTCGACATGGACGTTGCCGCGTCTCATCGCCGGCCGCAGGAAGGCGCGGGCGGCGGACATGCGGCGGCCGTTCTTTGTCGTGATCTGGTAGACGCCGACGCCTTCCTGGGAGGCGCCGTTGAAGTCCCGATTGAACGGCAGCCCGGCCTGCTGGGCGGCGGCAAGATAGCGTTTGGTCAGCGGGTGCACGGCGTTCGTGCAGTCGGTGATGTGCAGCGGGCCGCCGACGCCGCGCCACTGGTCGGCGCCGGCCGCATTGTCCTCCATCGCCTTGAAAGAGGGCAGGAGGTCGTCATAGGCCCAGCCGGGATTGCCCGCGGCCGCCCAGGCATCGAAATCCTCCCGCGCGCCCCTGATGAAGACCATGGCGTTGATCGAGCTCGAGCCGCCGAGCAGCTTGCCGCGCGGCCAATGATCGGCGTTGTTGCTGAGACCAGGATCCGGCTCGGTCTTGTAGCTCCAGTTGACGACCGGGTCGAAGAAGGTCTTGCCGTAGCCGAGCGGCATCTGGACGTAGAAGCGTCGGTCGGTCCCGCCGGCCTCCAGCACCAGCACCGAAAAACGGCCCGACGCCGACAGCTTGTCGGCAACCACCGAACCGGCCGAGCCGGAGCCGACAACAATGAAATCATAAGTCCGCATGATGGGTGGGCGCGCTCCGAAATTCGCGGGCTAGCCTAGACATTGCCGGCTCAAGTCGTCGCCGTGGCTTCCGGCATGGCTTGTGAAAAAAGCGACCGCTTCGGCGACGTAGCTTTCGCTTTCAGCAGAGCTTGCGACATCGCAACTGCGTTGGTACGGGTTCAGGAAAGCAGCGGCTGAAGGACCTCCCCATGGTGCATTACGCGGACGGAAAACCGCTTGGCGATCTCACGCTGCGCACGCTCGCCATGCCGTCCGACGCCAATGCCGCCGGCGATATCTTCGGCGGCTGGGTGATGGCGCAGATGGATCTTGCCTGCGGCATCCGCGCCGCCGAGCGCGCCAAGGGCCGCGTGGTGACGGCAGCGGTCAAGGAGATGTCCTTCGCCAAAGCGATGAAGATCGGCGACACGCTCTGCATCTACACGCATGTCGAGCGCGTCGGCCGCACCTCGATAATGCTCAAGGTCGAGGCCTGGGCGCAGCGCTACCTTTCCGACCTGATGGAGAAGGTCACCCATGCCGATTTCGTCATGGTGGCGCTCGACGGCGAGGGCAAGCCGAAGCCGGTTCCGGCCGAGAGCTGACGGGTCCTGATTCTCCCAGCTTGCGGTTTTGTAACAACGCCCGCGCGGCGGATGCGCTCCGCGACATCCAATGGTTGCCTTCACGCCTCACTTTGAGGCTGCGGGGGAAAGACAATGCGTCAACACATGCTGAACGGCTGGCTCGTGGCAGCCCTTGTCGCCCTGATCTGCCTGCTCGGCATAACAGCCTATATGGAGGTCAGGAAAGACCTTCCACGCGTTGCGTGCATGCGGGATTTGAAGGCGGTCGACAAGCGGGCGGCACAGTTGGAAACCTGCTCGACGGCGTGCTGCAACGGTACCTCCGCAAGCGCCTGACAAGTGGCTGTCTGAAGGGGCTTCTCGTTGGCACGGCGACTATGGGCGGACGTGTGCAAGGCTGGCCCGGGACCGCTCCGGATCTGATCGAAAATCGGATGGCGTGAAGCAGCCGGCGCTGAGCCGCACGGCTCATCTAACGGTTCAAAATCCCTTGAACTATAAGGGTTTCAGGCCACCTGGCCGTCGAACCTCGCGCGTGCTTCGCGGACCCGATTGGTGTTCTTGCGCGCCCATTCGCCGAGCGCGCCAACCGGCACCAGCAGCTCGTGGCCGAGCTCGGTCAGCTCGTAATCGACACGCGGCGGAATGGTCGGAAACACTTTTCGCGTGACGAAGCCGTCGCGCTCCAGGCCGCGCAAGGTAGTGGTCAGCATCTTCTGCGAAATGCCGCCGACGGCCGCGCGCAATTCGTTGAAGCGCATTGCCCCGCCGCCCAGCTTGCCGACGACGAGCACGGTCCATTTGTCGCCGACCCGTTGCAGGATTTCCGACACGGCCCGGCAGTCCTCGGTGTTGTGCGGGTGCCTCAGTAACAAAAACGTGCCTCCTTGCGCGCCGATTTGTCAGTATCACATATAGCGCCGGTATCCAAACGATACCAGAAATCCCGCAAGGAGAGCCCCTTATGTCCAAGCCCAAAATTGCTATTGTCGTCGGTTCGACGCGCGCCGCCCGCTTCGCCGACGTGCCGGCGCAGTGGATTGCCAAGATCGCCAAGTCCCACGCCGATATCGACGTCGAAGTCGTCGATCTGCGCGACTGGCCGCTGCCCTTCTTCGACGAGGTCGCTTCCTCCGCCTGGGCGCCGTCGCAAAATGAAGTGGCGCAGCGCTGGCAGAAGAAGGTCGCCGGGTTCGATGGCTTCATCTTCACCGCCGCCGAATACAATCACGGCCCGACCGCCGTCTTGAAGAATGCCATCGACTACGCCGCCAATGAGTGGAACAAGAAGCCGGCCGGCTTTGTCGGCTATGGCTCGGTCGGCGGCTCGCGAGCGGTCGAACACCTTCGCCTTGCCGCTGTCGAGTTGCAGATGGCGCCCGTCAAGTCGGCCGTGCATATCGCCTGGGGCGATTTCCTTGCCGTCCGCCAGGGCGAGAAGAAGCTCGAGGACATCGAGCATCTGAACCAGTCGGCCGCCGCGCTGGTCAATGATGTCGCCTGGTGGGCGAAGGTGCTGAAGGCCGCGCGTGCCGCCGACGCGATCGCCAGCGAAGCCCAGGCCGCTTAAAAAGATTATCTTCCCAAGATTATCCTCTTGAGGGCGGCGCTTGCGCCGCCCTTTTCAACTTGTAGAATTGTAGAAACGACCTCACCGATCTGTCTTGGCCTGATGATACAGCTGGCAAGGCGTTCCCGATTGTTCAGTTCGTCAGCGTGGTTCTGACCCTCTCACAAAGCGCCAGCAGGATCGGCTCGAGACTGAGGCAGGAGAGCGCATTCCGCTGGACCAGGCCGGGGCATCAACTGGTTGAGGAGCCGTTCGAGGGGCAAGGTCGTGCTGATACCGCAGCTCTTCTGCCTGATGCCCACACTATGTTGACTGGCGAAGGTGAGGCGCAACGCTCCAGCCTCGCGTTACAGATGCTCCCTCATCCTCAGGCACCGACATCGCAAGCGTGGACGATTTTTGGAAGATAGTCGTGGCAGAAGTCCAGATAAGTCCTGACGATGGTGGATGGGTGGCGATGAGGCGGATAGACCAGGTTGATCGACCACTCCGGCAAAGGGTATTGCGCCAGCAATGGCACCAGGCGCTTTTCCCGGATGGGCGCGGCCGCCAGGAACGGCGGCAGTTCCGTCACCACGTCGCCACCGAGCGCGCGGCTGCACAGATGGTGATAATCGTTGGTGGACAGGACCGCCTGGGGCTCGACCACATGGCTGCCTAACTCCCAGCGCACCGCAGCATCGACACGCGACGCCCATACCGCGCAGGGGAAGCGATGAAGTGCGTCGGGCTCGGCCGGCATGCCGAAGCGCTCCACCAATTTCGGGCTGGCGACAAGAATGTTGCGATACGACAGCACGTGTCGCGCCACCATGGTCTCGTGAACGATCGCACCCACACGAAGGGCGACGTCGATGCCGTCCTCAACCAGGTCCATGCGACGCTCGGTCGAGTAGACGTAAACCTGAACGCCCGGGTAGCTGCGCTGGAACGCGGCGATCAGATCCCACCATGGCTGGAACGTCTGCGGCAAGGACAGGCGCAGGCGCCCTTTCAGCCGTGCCTGATCGCTCACCACGGCCTGCTCGGCTTCCAGCAATGCCTCGATCCCGCGGTTGGCCTGCTCGTACAGCCTTGCCCCGGCATCGGTCAATTTCGTGCCGCGCGCCGAGCGCTCCAGCAATTGCACCTTGAGTTGGCGCTCCAAGTCACGGATTCGGCGGCTCAGCGTTGGAAGCGGCATTCCGAGACGGCTTGCCGCCGTAGAGAGGCTGCCGGCTTTGACAACCGCGACAAACATCCGGGTGGCATTCAAGTCCATGGCATAGCCTACCAGATTCGATAGGCTCGCTGTCAATGTTGGTCGTTAATTTCCATATTTGATCGATCTACTATGCGGTGCAGCGGGAAGGGCTCATTGTACGGAAAGCATCATGACACAGACCAGCATGAGGATATTGGCGGCCATGTCACTGGCGATGGTAAGTTCAGTCGCATCGGCGCAAACGACCGCCTCAGCTGTCAATCCCGTCACCGTCGACAACTACAACCGCGCTCAGACCGACGTTAATTTCGTCGGGGTGGTCAAGAATGGCGGCTTCGGAAAATTCCGGCATGGGCGCGAGCTGGCTCCTCCTGTGCAGCAAGGCATCGTTCGTCCCAATCGCGACACCTTGTATTCATTTGCGATCGTCGACCTCGACGCCGGGCCAGTGACGATCGCGCTGCCAGACGCCGGTAAGCGCTTCGAGGGGATGCAGGTCGTCAACCAGGATCAATACACTTCGGCCACGTATTACGGCGTGGGCACCCATACCCTGACCAAGGAGATGATCGGCACGCGCTACGCCATTGTCGTCGTCCGTTTCCTTGTCGACTTCTCGCACAAGGACGATGTCGATGAGGTCCACACTCTGCAGGATGCGATCAAGTTCAGCCAGGAACGTCCCGGCACGTTCGAAATTCCCGATTGGGATGAGGCAAGCTTGAAAAAAATACAAGCGGCGCTGGTCCAGCTTGGAACCACGGTTTCCGATACTCGGCGTATGTTTGGCGCCAACAAGAATGAGGTCGACCCGGTCAGGCACCTGATCGGTAGCGCTATGCTTTGGGGCGGCTACCCGGAGAAGGATGCGCTCTATCTGCCGATCACGCCGGCCCGGAACGACGGCAGCACGGTCCACAAGCTCAGCGTCGGCGATGTGCCTGTGGACGGGTTCTGGTCGCTCACCGTTTACAACAGCAAGGGTTACCTCCAGCCGAACCAGTACAATGCCTATTCGGTGAACTCCGTCACGGCAAAAAAGGGCCCGGACGGCTCGGTCACCATCGAGTTCGGCGGGTGCGACGGCAAGATCCAGAACTGTCTGCCGATCGCGCCGGGTTGGAATTACACGGTACGTCTGTTCCGCCCGCGCGCGGAAATCCTGAACGGCACATGGACATTTCCGTTGGCGCAACCGGTGGGTTGAAGCGGGGCTGACGGCTCAGCCTACCGCAGCAAGGTACGCCACAAACCAATCCCCGATGCCGATCGTCACAGCCATGTGACTTGCATTATGCTATTTACCTGCTATGAGTCACTTTCATCTTGAAAGGAACTCATAGCCGTGGTCGCAAAAACAAGTTTCGAAACGCGTCCTTGCCCGATTGCGCGCAGCCTCGATGAAGTCGGCGAGTGGTGGAGCATCCTGCTGCTGCGCGACGCGTTCCAGGGCCTGACGCGCTTCGACCAGTTCCAGAAGAGCCTGGACATTGCCCCGAACATGCTGACGCGGCGGCTGAACAGCCTGGTCGAGCGCGGGCTGTTCGAGAAGCGCGCCTACTGCGAACGGCCGCTTCGGCATGAATATGTGCTGACCGCCAAGGCGCGCGATTTCCGTCCGGTGATGCTTGCCCTGCTTGCCTGGGGCAACAGGCATCTGGCGCCCGAGGGTCCGAGTCTGGTGGTGGTGGACAAGGAAGACGGGCGCTGGGCCGATCCGGTTCTGGTCGACCGCGAGAGCGGGAGGCAACTCGACAGCGGCGGCTTCGCAATGGCGACGGCGCCGATGGCCACCGACCGGATGCGCCAGCGCTATCGCTTCAGCACGGAAGGTTCGGGCCTGCCGCTCATCGATAATGGGCTAAATAGCCAGGTTGAGGCTCGGGGCCAATGAACAAGGCGCTTTCTCCCGCTGAATTGCAGCAGCCATCGACGGTTCAGATCCAGGCCATCGCTCCGACGCCCGCGAGATCGCGCCGCAAACCGTTCCTGCTAGGCGCGGCGTTGGTCGCGATCGGCGTCGCCGGCTGGTATGGCGTGAACTGGTGGCAGGCCAATCGCTTCCTGGTCTCGACCGACGACGCCTATGTCGGCGGCAATGTCACGCCGCTCGCGCCGCGCGTCGCGGGACATATCGACCAGGTTCTCGTCGAGGACAACCAGCATGTCGCAGCGGGCCAGCCTGTCATCCGCATCGACGACAGGCCGTTCAAGGCGGCGCTGGAGCGCGCGCAGGCATCGGTGCAGCAGAAGCAGTCGGCGCTCGACAATCTGCGCGCGCAGATTTCGCTGCAGAACTCGCTGATCGAGCAGGCCAAGGCTGATCTTGAGGCGAAGAGCGCCACGGCGGTGTTCACCGCGCAGGATGCCAAGCGCTATCAGGTGCTGGCCAGCGCCAGGACCGGTTCGCAGCAGGATGCCCAGAAGAGCGCCGCAGCCGACGGCCAGGCGCAGGCATCCGTCACTGCCGCCCGGGCGGCGCTTGCGGCGTCCAGGCAGCAACTCGACGTCCTCAACACGCAGATTTCGGAAGCGACGGCGGAAGTCGCTGCCGCCAAGGCGGATCTCGATACGGCGGAACTCGACCTCGGCTTCACGGAAATCCGCTCGCCGATCGAGGGCGTTGTCGGCAACAGGCTGGCGCAGGTGGGCACCTTTGTTTCGCCGGGCAGCTACCTGCTGACCATCGTTCCCGCCTCGGGCCTTTGGGTCGATGCCAATTTCAAGGAAGACCAGCTGCGCGCGATGGCCGGCGGACAGGCCGCGACCGTCTATGCCGATGTCGCCCCCGACCAACCGCTCAAGGGTCACATCACCAGCCTGGGGCCGGCCACGGGGGCGATCTTCAGCGTCATCCCGCCGCAGAATGCGACCGGCAATTTCACCAAGATCGTCCAGCGGGTCCCGGTCAGGATCGCCATCGACGGCGACCAGGCTGCCAAAGTCGCGCTGCGGCCAGGCCTGTCGACGGTCGTCACCGTCGATACCGGGTCGCACTGAGGGGCTCCATGTCAGCGCCGGCCGCCCCGCAATCCTTCTTCGCGAGCATCCTGCCGTTCATGGTGATGTGCGTGGGGATGTTCATCGCGCTGCTCGACATCCAGATCGTTGCCTCCTCGCTGCAGGATATCGGCGGCGGCCTGTCGGCCGCGCAGGACCAGATCGGCTGGGTCCAGACCTCCTATCTGGTGGCGGAAATCATCGTCATCCCGCTGTCGGGCTGGCTCACCCGCGTCTTTTCCACCAGATGGCTTTTCACCATCTCGGCGGCCGGCTTCACGCTGGCCAGCATGCTTTGCGGCTTTGCCTGGAACATCGAAAGCATGATCGTGTTCCGGGCGCTGCAGGGGCTGCTCGGCGCTTCGATGATCCCGACGGTGTTCACCTCGTCCTTCCATTATTTCCAAGGCCCGAGGCGCGTCTATGCCGCCGCCGTCGTCGGCAGCATAGCGTCGATCGCGCCGACGCTCGGCCCCGTCATCGGCGGCTGGATCACCGACACCTTGAACTGGCACTGGCTGTTCTATGTGAATGTCGTCCCCGGGGTGGTCATCACCATCCTTGTTGCGCTTCTGGTCAAGATCGACAAAGCCGACCCGTCATTGCTGAAGGGCGCAGACTATATCGGTATGGCCCTGATGGCGGTCAGTCTCGGCACGGCGGAATATGTCCTGGAGGAGGGTTCACGCTGGAACTGGTTCGACGACGCGACGATCCGCAACGGCGCTATCGTCGCCGCAATTACCCTGGTTCTATTCGTCATCCGAAGCCTGACCTATGCGCAGCCCGTGGTCGACTTCCGCGCCTTCGGCAACCGCAATTTCGCCATCGGCTGCTTCCTGTCCTTCGTCACCGGCATCGGCATCTTCGCCACGATCTATCTTACGCCGCTGTTCCTGGGTTACGTACGCGGCTACAACGCCTTGCAGACAGGGCTGGCGGTGTTCTCCACCGGCGTCGCCTCGATGATCGGCGTTCCCGTCTATATCTTCCTCGCCAAGCGGTTCGATACGCGTTGGCTGATGATGTTCGGTCTGGCGTCCTTCGGCGCATCGATGTGGAGTTTCAGCGCCATCACCAGCCAATGGGGCTCCGCCGAGCTCCTCATCCCGCAAATCTTTCGCGGATTCCCGCAGGTCTTCGCCGTGGCGCCGAGTGTCAATCTCGGGCTTGGCAGCCTGCCACCGGACCGGCTGAAATATGCCAGCGGCCTGTTCAACACCATGCGCAATCTCGGCGGCGCGGTCGGCATCGCCATTTGCGGCGCGATCCTCAACAACCGCACCAATTTCCATTTCCTGACGATCGCCTCGCATCTGACGCCGCGGAACGAGGCGGCCATGCGTCTGCTGGACAATGTGGCGCAGCGCTATGGACAGTTGCCCGGCGCCATCGATGATGGCCACGCCGCGTCGCTGAAGCAGCTCTGGCAGCTGGCCTATCGCGAGGCTTCCACGATGGCCTATGCCGATGCGTTCCTGGTCATCATGGTGGCTTTCGTCATCGCCACGGCGCTGGTTCCGTTTCTGCGCAACGTGACGCCGAAGGCGCCGCCTCCGGACGCGCATTGAGCGGAACGGAAGCAATGGCAGTCGGCAACTCGGAGCCTACCACTTGACGCTGAAGCCGACCGAGCCGCCAAAGGAATGCTGTCGCCAAAATCCTCGAGGCTCGAGCGGGCGAGCAGTTCGCCATGGACAGCGTAGCGGTCGTCGGGCCAGCTCAGCGAGCCGCACCGGGTGGCGCCGTCGGATTATCCGCACCCCATGATAGTCCGCAGACATGCGTGCGGAGGCCTGGGCGCTACCCTGGGAGATACAGCGCGCGGTCGAAAATCAGCGGGGGACGATCAGGCACAAGCCCGTTCAAGCTCCGCCGACAGTTGGATTGGGTCGGAAACGCCCCGTCCGAAAAGCGCCATGACCCTGAGCGCGATCCGTTCGCGCTCATCATCGTCCGCAACGTGATGCTTTGCGCAGTAGTCGGTCAAGGCTTTTGTGAGAATGCCGAGCTGGGCGGAATCCGCTACGCCGTAAGCTGACATGCTTGCCTCCCTGGACCGGGGCGAAAGCATGATAACCGCTTCCAAGCGTCCGCTTGCCTCTACTCGGTGCGGACGACCAAAGCAGCGTACGCTTGAAATGTGACCGTTACGAGTCAGCTCGCGGGGACTGAAGTCTGCAACTTCTTCAGCAGCCGCGCCTCGCGAAGAGTTCGCATCGATGCCGATCATCTCGAAAAGGCCGCGGGCCTGGGCCTCGGTGATGCCGTTTTCTTCACAAGAAACTGGATCCGGAATTCCTTCTCCGCCTGTATGCGTTCGTCGCGCTCTTGCTTGCTCTCGGCCATGGAATTTTTCCCCATGTCCTAGAACCGCAAGTTATCGCCTAAAGTTCCGCTCTCAGAACCGCGGCACGGATCTATCAGCGCACCACCGGGCGGTGGCCGTCGGGCAGGCGGGTGGCGATCAGCTTGTCGATGCGGCGGCCGTCGAGGTCGACGACCTCGAAGCGCCAGCCTTGCGCGTCGACGCACTCGCCGGTCGCGGGTAGATGATGCAGATGCGACAGCACATAGCCGGCGACGGTTTCATAGTCGCGGTTCTCCGGCAGGTCGATGCCCAGCACCTCGGCCATCTCGTCGGCCTGCATGTAGCCGGCGAGCAGCCAGGAGCCGTCCTCGCGCTTCACGGCGTTTTCCTCCTCGCCGGCCTCGAGGTCGGAGCGGAAGACGCCGGTGATGGCTTCGAGGATGTCGGCCGGCGTGACGATGCCTTCGAAATGGCCGTATTCGTCATGGACCAGCGCCATCGGCACGTCCGATTCCTTGAGTTTCTGCAGCACGTCGAGCGCATCGGCCTGATCGTGGACGATCGGGGCAGCGCGCACATGCTGGCGCGGATCCAGCACCCTGCCGGCAAGAAGGGCCGCCAGCACGTCGCGCGTCTGGATGACGCCGACCATGGCGTCGACATTGCCGTCGCCGACAGGCAATCGCGAGTGCTGGGTGTCCATCAAGAGTTTTCGAACCGTAGCCTCGTCGGATTGCAGGTTCAGCCAGTCGACCTCGGTGCGCGGCGACATCACGGCGCGCACGGCACGGTCGCCGAGACGCATGACGCCGGCAATCATGCGGCGCTCGTCGGATTCGATGGTGCCGTGATGCTCGGCCTCGGCGACCAGCATCTTGATTTCCTCGTCGGTGACCTTCTCTTCCGCCTCGCCGCTCTGACCGAGCAGCCATAGAATGGCGCGGCCGGAAAGGTCGAGCAGGACGACGACCGGCGCCGACACGGTGGCAAGGATGGTCATCGCGGGCGCTGCCCTGACGGCGACGCGCTCCGGGTCCTTCAGCGCGATCTGCTTCGGCACCAGCTCGCCGACGATCAGCGAGGCGTAGGTGATCAAAGCAACGACGATGCCGACGCCGACCGGGTCGGCGATGTTTTCGCGGATGCCGGTCGAGGCCAGATATTGCGCCAGCCGCTGGCCAAGGGTCGCGCCCGAAAACGCGCCCGAGAGAACGCCGACCAGGGTGATGCCGATCTGCACCGACGACAGGAACTTGCCGGGGTTCGAGCCGAGCGCCAGCGCGCGGCCGGCGCCCTTGACGTTGCGGTCGATCATCGCCTTGAGGCGGGCGGGCCGCGACGAGACGATGGCAAGCTCCGACATCGACAAAAGGCCGTTCACCAAGATGAGGACGGCAACGACGGCGATTTCAACATAAAGCATGGGCGGTCAATAGCATTGCTGCAGTGCATTCGAAAATAGCCCGCCGTTATTTTTGGAAGATGACAGGCGCACTGCTCAGGCGGCATCCCAAATCGGTGCCGACAAATGCCCGACAAGAGCGTTTCACCGTTTCACGGAAACGGCGAACCGCTCTATCTCTTTGTTTTGATGCAATTCCGGAACGGAAGGCTACGGCGAAGGCGTCGAGCCTAACTGCTAGGCGCTGTTCCTGGAATTGCTCCAACGTGTCGCGCACCTTTGGCGTCAGCGCGCGCATGACGTCACTGCGGAGTCTTCAACACGCCGATCACAGCCATGCCGTCGGTGAAATAGGGATCGCCGCCGCCGTTGCGTCCGGCTTTGGTGGCGCCGATCCCTGGTATCTGGCTGGCCGATGCCAGCAAACCGGCGTTCTGCAGGTCGCCGATCACGAAATTGCGCTCCTCATCGATGTCGGGGCCGATATGGTGGGTGACGGCGCCCGTGTCGTGGCTGAGGCCGACGCCGCGATCGAAGCTCGCGGCACCCAGCCAGAGCGGGCGGCCGTCATCACCGACAGTGTCCGTCTGCCAGAAGCGGACGTGGTGGCGCCGGTCGGCGCTGCCGCCGACTGGCTTCTCGAAGGCAAGATCCTGCGCGCGGCCCTCGAACAGCAGGCGGCTCATCGGCGCATCGGGATAGGGGCGGGAAAACAACACGCTTTCGCCGATGTCGATCGCGGTCCGCAGCGTCACGGCGTCGGCCGTATCCCAGCCGGCGACGGCGAAGGCGTGGACGACTTGCTTTCCGGTGCCGACCAGGCCGATATTGATCGGATCGCCGGGAATGCCCTGCGGCGTATGCGTCACCATCTCGAAGGGCCGGGTGCGGAAGCCCCGCTCCCGCCAGGTCCAGAATCCCGGCGCGGCGACATAGGCGAGCGCCAGGTAGAAGGCGCAAACCGCCGCCAGCCAGATCGCCGCGTGCCGCCTCAGGCTTCGCTCACCCACAACCAACCGCTCCCAAATCCATAGGCGACCATTTTATGCGGTGTTGGCCGTTTTGGGGCTGAATTGCCTCAGCGGCAGGCGCGGTAGCCGCTTTTGCGGTTCTTGATGTCGAAATGGAAGTGGTTGCGGTGGTCGTAATTGTAGCCCGGGCCGAGCACGGTGGTGAAATACTCGCAGCCGTCGGCGCGCACATTGTTGAGGAAGCCGCGGGTGCGGAAGGCGAACAGGCCGGGCTTGCGGACGTCGATGTCGTCGCCATTGTTGAGCTCGATGCTCATGACGTCGAGCGCGTTGCCCTTGCCATGCTCGGACAGGACGCCTTCGCCGGCGATGTTGCGGCATGAATAGCTGGACCCTTGGTGGATCGCCTTGACGCCGGAGAAATAACGCCAGCGGGCGGCCGGCTGCAGCTCGTTTTTCGTCCAGGCGGCAAAGGTGGCGGCCATGTTGCAGGTCAGCGTTGCCGCCGGCTGCATGGCGACGCTGCCGATCGCCGAGACCTTCACCGGAAAATCGATGCCGCACTGGCCTTCATGGATCGGCTGGATGTCCTGATAGACGACGCCCATCCGCTTCAGCTCGTTGCGGCAGTCGATTTCGCTGGCCGGCATCTGCTCGACCGGCGACATCGGCTCATCCATGCGCGGATAGGCGGCCTGTGTCATGTAGGGATTGGACGGAACAAGCCGCTGCATGCCGACATATTGCGGGGCCTCCGGCACGGCGGCGGTCTGGCTGCCGACATCTACGGCCGGCTGCAGCGCAAAGACGTCGCCGGTCGTGCAGGCCGATATTGTCGCGATGGCAACGCCTGCGACCAGCCCGACGATCGTGACGCGCGCACGCTTGTGCTGTTGCGCCGCGACCAGCATAGCGCCAAGTCTTCGAGCCATCGAAAGGCATCCTTGTCCCCAAGAGCCGATCCCTGTTGGGATCATGCTCCCGAATGGCACAAGGTTAACCGTCAACGGTAAAGGAAAGATCAGCGCCGGCATTCACGCATGGGGCGGAATTGCGGCGCTGTTCTTGGGCGGAAGCGCCCAAGACTTCCGGGATTTACCTATTGGCAGAAAGTGCCGCCGTGGCGGCGGGGCTCCAGATCGAGGTGGAAATGCAGCGCGTGATCAGCGTCGGCGCCTGGCCCGAGCACCGTCTTGAATGGCCCGCAGGCAGCCTTGCGCACCGCGTTGAGGAACTTCGCGTCCTTCTCCGGCGGCGTCGGCCCGACCTCGATCTTCCTCCCGTCCGACAAGGTGAAGCTGGCGATATCGAGCGCGTTGCCGAAGGCGTGTTCCGACAGTTTGCGCGTGCCGTTGCGCGGGCGGCAGACAAAGGCGGAGGCCTGGTTGATCGACTTCAGGTCGGCGCCGAATTCGGCCTTCGCCGCTGGCTGGACGGTGTCTGCTACGAAGCGCGCCGTCGCCTCGGCCATATGGCAGTTGAGTTCGGTGCCGGCGCTGATGCCGGTGGATTTGCCGAGTGTTTGCAGAATTACCGGGTAAGGAATCGAGCAGCCGATTTCGGCATCGTGTTCGGCCTTGTGCTCCTCGAATTGGACGCCAAGCGCCTTCAACCGCTCGCGGCAGGCGGTTTCTTCTGCCGGCATCTTGTCGGCCGGCAGATCGGCCGAGCGCGGATCGGGAAGCATCTTTTCCTCGCCGGCATCCGCCGGCTTTCCCGGTGGTTGCGGCGCGGTCTCCGGCGACTCCGGCTCGAGTTCGGCCGGTTTCTCCGGCGGTGTGGGGACAATGTCCGGCGTCCGCGGCTCGGGTTCCGTCTGCGGCCCGGATTCAGCGCCCTTCGAACGCGGCGGACGGGCATCCCATTTCGGGTGCGACTTCTCCTGGTTGATGAAGTCGTCATTGCTGTCCGCGCGCGGTTTGCCTTGCCGGGACTTTTCGGTGCCGTTCTCCAGATCCTGCGGGCGCGGTCCTGGATCCGGCGTGGCCGGTGGCGTTTCCGGCGCCGGAGCGGCGCTCTGGCTGGCCGGCGGCAGGTGTCGTTTATGCCGATGATGATGCTTGGCCATGGCCGGCGTAACCACGAGGGCCGCAGCCGCCAAAGGCAGCGCCAGTTTGCAAAGTCGTGAAAAGCTCAGCGTTGCCATCGCCCCGAAACGGCGGTCGCGTTGCGAAGTTGCTTGCTTCACCCCCCTTGCCGATCACAATCGGTTACCGGCGCGTTACGCGCCGATGGCTTCAAGGCCTTCCTCCAGCCAGTCGGCAAGCATTGGCAGGCCGAGCAGATATTTGGCCGTGCGCTTTCTGGGGCGGTCCCTGGCGGTGGCCACCGCATCCGCCCATTCGGTTGCGTCATAGTCGCCGCGCCCGACCCAGGCGAGCGCGATCAATTCGGCCGCTTCGTCGATGTTGAGATCGTTGATCAGCTCGCGGAATTCTTCCTCGGTGAGGTCTTCCGAGGCTTCCTCGACGAGGCCGTCATGGTGATGGCTGGCATGCCTGTCGCCGTCGAACTCCACCTCGTGCTCGGCACCGTCATCGTAATCCTCGTTGACGGCCGCGCTCAACGCCTTCGCCTTGAGGATGAACAGGCGAACGGTGTCCGGGTCGATCGAAAGATCCCATTCCTTATCGAGGCGCTGCTGCACGGCCCTTCTCCACGTGATGCGCTTGGCCCCGATGATAGCGGATTTGCAGCGCGCGTCACGTCCGGAGGTAACGGCTTCTTTCCAGCCGTTCAAAATAGTTCGGCATCTGCCTGGATTTCGGGATGAAACCGCACCGAGGCGGCGTTAATCTGGCATTCTCACGCTCAAGGAGGCTTCGATGCGCAGACGTTTGCTTGTTCAGGTCATGGCTATCGCGGCGCTGCCGCTGTTCGCCGCGCCGGCTTATACTGCCGGTGAAGGCGGCGGCGGGAGCGGTCAAACCACTACCCAGTGCAAGAAGGGCGAGGTCTGGGACAAGAAGAAGCAGAAATGCGTCGTGCCGCAATATGGCATGCTGGATGACGACAGCATCTACGAGGCCGGCCACGATCTTGCGATGGCCGGGCGCTATGACGAAGCCATTTCCGTGCTGACGCTCGCCGCCAACAAGCAGGATCCGCGCATCCTCAACTATCTCGGCTATTCGCATCGCCATTCGGGCCGCGTCACCGTTGGCCTCGGCTATTACGAGGAAGCGCTGAGGATCGACCCGAACTATACGCTGGTGCGCGAATATCTCGGCGAGGCGCATCTGCAGATCGGCGATCTCGCCGGCGCCCAGCAGCAGCTCCAGGAGATCGAAAAACGGACCGGCAAGGGCTCGCGCGAATACGGCATGCTGTCGGAGCAGATCGGCCATTTCCTGAGGAGCTGAACTGCCCTCAACACTGTTTGAGGCCGGCTGCGGGCAACCGCAGCCGGCTTTTTGTTGCCTGTCGTCGTTCGCCCTCAGCTAGGCCCGCGAAAGCGGTGATCATTTTGCCGAACTTCAATTTTTGGGCGTGAAAATCGCGCAAAGATCGCTATATTCGGGGAAATTGTGGTGAAACGGTTCCGTTAGCCCGAGGCTGCCGGACCGTTTTCTTTTTGTACCCATTGACAAGGCCGCTCCCGAAAACGGGGGTGGCGGCAGGAAAGGTCAGGCATATGATCAAGGTCCCGATGACAGGCGAGGGGTTCGCGTCATTGAAGGAAGAACTTCGCTGGCGTCAGCAGGAGGAACGTCCTCGTATCATCGAGGCGATCTCCGAAGCGCGCTCGCATGGCGACCTGTCCGAAAATGCCGAATATCACGCGGCCAAGGAGTCGCAGAGCCACAATGAAGGCCGTGTCAACGAGCTCGAGGATCTGATCGCGCGCGCCGAGGTCATCGACGTCTCCAAGCTCAGCGGCGACAAGGTGAAGTTCGGCGCGACCGTCGTGCTGGTCGACGAGGACACCGAGGAAAAGAAGACCTATCAGATCGTCGGCGACCAGGAAGCGGACGTGAAGTCCGGCCGCATCTCGATCTCCTCGCCGATCGCGCGTGCGCTGATCGGCAAGGAAGTCGGCGACGCCATCGAGGTCAATGCCCCGGGCGGCGCACGCGGGTATGAGATCGTCCAGGTCCAGTTTATCTAAGCGTTCAGGCTGAGCAGTTGCTCAGCCTCCGCCATCACGTCAGCCGGCGTTACCTTGCCGCCGGCGGGCGCCAGCAAAGTTGACGAGAACGGCCCGCGCGGACCGGTCAGGCCTGGCTCCGTCGCCAGGAAGACGGCGACGGTCGGCAGGCCGAAGGCGCTGGCGAGGTGGGTGAGGCCGGTGTCGGCGCCGATGACAAGCGCCGAGCGACCGAGGACCGCGGCGACATCCGCGAGCGGCGATTTCGGAACCAGCACCGTCCTTGGCACGGCTGCGGCAATGGCTTCCGCTACTTTCCTTTCCGCCTCATTCGACCAGGTGACCACCGGCGTGAACTGCCGGTCGGCCAGTTGGCGCGCGGTTTCGATCCAGTCCTCGACCGGCCATTTCTTGTCCTCGCGGCTGGTGCCGTGCAGCAGGAAGGCGGTTCTGCCTTCAACGCCGGGCAGCCCGCCCGCCGGCGGCACGATGCCGGACTCGAGCGCCGACAGGTCGGGCTGATAGCCAAGCGCCAGGCCGAACAGCCGCCTGGTGCGTTCGATGGCGTGCAGGTCGCGCGGCACGGCGTATTTGCGCTGATAAAACAGCGTTGCGGAAGGCTCGCGGGCGCTGGCCCGATCGAAGCCGGCAATCGGCGCGCCGGCCTGGATGGCGACCAGGGCCGACTTCAACAAGCCTTGCGCGTCCATGACGAGATCGTAGCGGGAGGCGCGGAGCGCTCGGCGCAGTCCCGCCATCTCGCGCCATGTGCCGCCGTCGAACAGCGTCTTGCGCCAGCGCCGGATCGCCACCTTGTGGATGGTTGCAATCGCCGGATGCAGTCCCACGATCCCGGCAAACGGCTCCTCCACGCACCAGTCGAAGCTGATATCGGGGCGATTGCGGATCGCGTCTTGGACGGCGGGAAACGTATGAATGACATCGCCCATCGACGACGTCTTGACGATCAGCACTTTCATGCGGCCGCCGGAACCTTCAGCAAACGCTCGGCGGCGGCGGTGACGCGGGCAACATCGAGCGTCTTGAGGCAGTTGAGGTGCCCGAGCGGGCAGACCTTCTTGTGGCAGGGCGAGCAGGACAGATGCAGCCAGATCAGCTCGGAGCGCTCGCTGAGCGGCGGCGTGTTTTCCGGCGAGGTCGAACCGTAGACGGCCACGATCGGCGTGCCGACGGCGGCGGCGACATGCATCAGCCCGCTGTCGTTCGACACCGCAAGCTTCGCCGCGGCGATCAGGTCGATGGCATCCTCCAGCCGCGTCTTGCCGGCAAGGTCGATGGCGCCCGGCGCGAGCGCGGCGATCTCGCCGGTCACGTCGGCGTCGTTCTTGGAGCCGAGCAGCGCGACGGCCAGACCCTTGGCCATCATGTCCCGGGCAAGCCCGGCATAGTGATCGCTCGGCCAGCGTTTCGCCGGGCCGAACTCGGCGCCGGGCATCAGCGCCACGAATTTCCGGCCGGTCAGCCCGAAGCGCGCCAGCAAATCGGCCTGATTGGCCTTGTCGACGGTAAGCCTCGGCGCGCGAAAGGTGCCGCCGCGAGCGAGGCCGAAATAGGCGCGCGCCGTGCGCCGTTTCAGAGCTTCGGGCAGCGGCACGATGTCGGTCAGCAGGCCGTAGCGCATTTCGCGCAAATTGCCGACACGATGCGGGATGCGGGCAAAGAACGGGATCAGCGCCGATTTCCAGCTTCCCGGCAACACATAGGCCATGTCGTAGCGGCCACGCAGCAGCCGGCCGAAGCGCCTGCGGCTGCGGAATTCGAGCGCTCCCGGCATCAGCGGAAAGTCGATCTGGCTGCGTATCTCGGGCATGCGCTTGACCAGGGGTGCCGCCCAGGCCGGCGCCAGCACGTCGATGGCCGCGTTCGGATGCATTTCCTTCAGCGCCGCAAACAGGCACTGCGCCATGACCATATCGCCCACCCAGCGTGGGCCGATCACGAGGATCGTTGGGCCTTCAGCCATTCGACATAGTCCCTGACGCCGGTTTCGACTGTGCGGAATTGGCCATTGTAGCCGGCCGCGCGCAAGCGGGACATATCAGCCTGCGTAAAACTCTGGTAGCTGCCCTTGAGGTGATCGGGGAAGGGGATGAATTCGATCTGCCCTCGACCCAGTGTGTCGATCACCGTTTCGGCGATGGCGCGGAACGGCTGGGCGCGGCCGGTACCGCAGTTGAAGATGCCGCTCAAACCACGTTTCCACAGCCACAGATTGACCTCCGCGACATCGCCGACATGGATGAAGTCGCGGCTCTGTTCGCCAGGGCCGAAGTCGCCATAGGCGCCGAACAATTTCGGATTCTCGCCGCGCTCGACCTGGTTGAACAGGTGGAAGGCGACCGAGGCCATGGCACCCTTATGCGCCTCGCGCGGCCCGTAGACGTTGAAATAGCGCAGGCCGGCGACCTGCGAATGGTCGGTGTCGAAGACGTTGCGGCGGACATAGTCATCGAAGAGTTTCTTCGAATAGGCATAGACGTTGAGTGGCCGCTCGAAGTCGGGCTCCTCGCGAAACTCGCTGCCGCCGCCATAGACCGAAGCCGACGAGGCATAGAGGAAGGGCACGCGAAGCGCCAGGCAGGCATGTAAGAGCCGCTTCGAATAAGCGTAGTTCACCTCCATCATGAACCTGCCGTTCCACTCGGTGGTGGTCGAGCAGGCGCCCTGATGGAAGACGGCCTCGATGCGGCCGAGCGCGCCGTCCTCGACCCGGGCGAGAAAATCGTCCTTGTCGAGATAGTCGGCGATGCGAAGGTCGGCTAGGTTGGCGATCTTGTGGCCGTCGGTGAGATCGTCGACGACGACGATGTCGTCATGCCCCTCGGCGTTGAGCGCGGCGACGATGTTGGAGCCGATCATGCCGGCGCCGCCCGTGACGATGATCATAAAGGCCTCTGTCTAGCTGCGATTCCGGTTCTTATAAGGGAGGCTCGCCGGGCTGTCGACAAAGCAGGCGTCGTCCTGCGTCTCCGTTCGATGCTTGTCTATTTTGTCTATTTTGTCTATTATGTGCAAAATGGAGCGTCTCATGAAACAGTATCCGTCGACCGATCTGAAACAAAATCTCGGTGACGTGCTTGCGGCTGCGAGCCAGCATCCCGTCTCTATCACCCGTCACAACAAGCCGAGATACGTCCTGATGAGCATCGAGACTTACGAGGCTCGCTTCGTCGACAACAGCCGCCGCGCTTACGCCGCCAACGATGCCCCATTAGAACATGTCGAGATGCTCGAGGAATACTCTGCAGAGTTGGATCGTGATTAAACCTGTTGCCGCCGAGAGCCCAGGCGCTTCCGGCTGAATGTCGACAATCATGCCAGGTCAGCGCTGCCCCTCATCCGCCCTTCGGGCACCTTCTCCCCGTATAGGGACGGGGAGAAGGGAAGTTGTCGCGAACGCTGGCGACCTCCCCTGCAACGTTGGCGATTGGCGAAACCGTCGATGACGGCTCCCCTCTCCCCGTCACTATACGTGGAGAGGATGCCGGTAGGCAGGTGAGGGGCAGCGCCAACGCCTGGAATAATGTTGGAGGAATTCGAAGACATCCATATCTGTGGTATCGCGAATATGGAGATCAGGCCGGCAGGGCGTAGCCTGACAGAGACGTGATCATTGAGGGACCAGGCATGCCATCGACCGAACTTTTGATCGCCTTCTTCGCCACCACCGCGATCTTTGCCTACATTCCCGGCCCCGCCATGCTTTATGCCGCCGCCCAGACGATGGCGCGCGGGCGCTGGTCGGGGTTGACGGCGGCGCTGGGCATCCATCTCGGCGGCTATGTGCATGTCTTTGCCGCCGCCGCAGGCCTGTCCGTTTTGTTCCACGCGGTGCCGCCGCTCTATCTGGCGGTCAAGCTCGTCGGTGCGCTCTATCTGATCTGGCTCGGTGTTTCCATGTTCCGCAAACGCACGGATGGCGATGCGGCTTTGCCCGTCATCGAGCGGAAATCGGCCCGTCGCGCCTTTTTCGAAAGCATCACCGTCGAGGTGCTCAATCCGAAGACGGCGATCTTCTTCATGGCGTTCCTGCCGCAATTCATCGACGCCTCGGCAACATTGCCGGTCTGGCTGCAGTTCGTCGTGCTCGGAACCATCGTCAACCTGATGTTCTCCTCGGCCGACATCGTTTGCGTGTTCCTGGCCGGCGCGATGATCGCGCGGCTGCGGCGCTCAGGGCGCGCGCAGCGCCTGATGCAGCGGGCGGGCGGCGCGGTGCTCGTCGGGCTGGGCGTCCATGTGGCCTTGCAGAAGAGCTGAACCGGCGGGCCGGCGTTGCGCTGGCCCGAATTGCGGTATATCCGCTTCGCTTTGAACGGCCCGCGCCATAATTTTGGCGCTGCACCCTAATTAAGTCTGGCCTGTTTTCGGGCCTGCCTCGAGTAAGATGATCAAGCAATATCTCCCTTCTCCGGAACCGTTGCATCGCACCATCGCCCGCTTCGGCGACGTCACTGTGCTGGTGGTGGGCGACTTCATTCTCGACCGCTTCGTCAGCGGCGTGATCGAGCGCATCTCGCCGGAAGCCCCCATCCCCGTGCTGCATGGAAGGGGCGAGACGGCGAACATGGGCGGCGCCGGCAATGTCGTCTCCAACATCGTTTCGCTGGGTGCAGCCGCTATACCCGTTTCGGTGATCGGCGCCGACCAGGCGGGCAACAATCTGATGCGCATGCTCGGCGAGATCGGCGTCGACACGGACGGGCTTCTGCAACGGCCGGACCGCATGACCTCGTCGAAAAGCCGCTTCAGCGCGCTCAACCAGCAGGTGCTGCGGTTCGACGAGGAAGAGATCAAGCCGCTTACGTCCGCCGAGCGGGCGAAGCTCATCGATCATTTCCAGGCGGCCCTTGGCCGCGCCGATATCGTCATCCTCTCCGATTACGGCAAAGGCATCCTGCTCGACGGCGTCGCCGGCGAGTTGATCGCGATCTGCCGCGATGCCGGCAAGCCGGTGCTGGTCGATCCGAAGGGTCGCGACTATACGCGCTATGCCGGCGCGACGGCGGTGACGCCGAACCGCAAGGAGCTTGGCGAGGCAGTCGGGCGCAAGGTGTTCGGCGACGACGAGATCGTGGCCGCTGCGCGCGACCTGATCGCCGCGCATGATTTCGAGTTCATCGTCGCCACGCGCAGCGAAAAGGGTATGAGCGTGGTCTCCGCCGAGGATGCCCGCCACATCTCCACCCAGGCGCGCGAAGTGTTCGACGTTTCCGGCGCCGGCGACACGGTCATCGCGAGTTTCGCGCTTTCGCTCGCCTCCGGCGCCGACCGGGTGCACGCAGCCGTCATTGCCAATGCTGCCGGCGGCGTCGTGGTGGGAAAACGCGGCACCGCGCGCCTGAAAGTCGAGGAGCTGTCCGGCGCGCTGTTTCGCTCACATGGGCCGACCGGGCATCAGGATGCCATCCTCGATTTCAATGCCGCGGCCAGGATGGTCGCCGCCTGGAAGGAAGAGGGGCTGACCGTCGGCTTCACCAATGGCTGCTTCGATATCCTGCATGCCGGCCATGTGAGCCTGCTGCATGCCGCGCGCAGCCAGTGCGACCGGCTGGTGCTTGGCCTTAACAGCGACGCCTCTGTGCACCGGCTGAAGGAGCCTGGGCGCCCGGTCAACAATCAGCACGACCGCGCCTGCGTGCTGGCAGCACTTGCCTCCGTCGATGCCGTTGTCGTCTTCGAGGAGGACACGCCACTCAAGCTGATCGAGGCGCTTTTGCCGGACATTCTGGTCAAGGGCGCGGATTACACGATCGAGACCGTGGTCGGCGCCGATGTGGTGCAGAAGGCGGGCGGGCGCGTGGTGCTGGTCGACCTCGTCGCCGGCAAGAGCACGACGAACACGATCGGCAAGCTGCGTGCCGCAAACTGAGGGTCTGATGTCCGATTTGAACGACTACCTGGTCCGCTCCGCGGCGGCGATCTCGGCGATGGTCGAGCGCGACCTGACCGGCGAGATGGAACGCGCGGTGAACACCGTGGTGACGGCGCTTTCGCAGGGCAAGGCGCTGCTGATCTGCGGCAATGGCGGATCGGCCAGCGATGCCATACACATCGCCGGCGAGCTGGTCGGCCGCTTCCTGAAGGAACGCAAGGCCTACAATGTCATCGCACTGCCGGCCAACGCCGCGGTGTTGACCGCCTGGGGCAACGACTATGGCTTCGACACCGTCTTCTCGCGCCAGGTCGAGGCGCATGGGTCGGAAGGCGCGGTGCTGCTGGCGATCTCGACCAGCGGCAATTCGCCGAGCATCCTTGCCGCCGCCGAGCAGGCGCGGGCGATGGGCATGACGGTGATCAGCCTGACCGGCGAGACCGGCGGCAAGCTGAAGCCGCTGACCGATATCCTGCTCAACGTGCCGTCGACCTCGACGCCGATCATCCAGCAGGGGCATCTGTGCCTCTACCACCATCTGTGCGAGGCGGTCGAAGCGCGTCTCAGCAATGGCTGAGCACGCGGGCTTTCCGCTTGCCGAGCCCGGCCTTTGGGTCGAGCGGACCAGCACCACGAACTTTCCAGCGGGCCGGGCGGCGTTGTTCCTCGACCGTGACGGCACGATCAATGTCGATACCGGCTATCCCGACGATCCGTCGGCCGTGGCACTGCGCGACGGCATCGCGCCGGTGATCGAGGCCGCGAACCAATGCGGCATTCCGGTGGTTGTCGTCACCAACCAGTCCGGCATCGCGCGCGGCTATTTCGGCTGGGAGGCATTCGCCCGGGTCAACGGGCGCGTGCTCGATCTGCTGGGTGAAAGGAATGCCTTCGTGGACATGGTGCTTGCCTGCGCCTACCACGAGGCGGGCAGGGGCGCGCTGGCCGTTGCCGATCATCCGATGCGCAAACCCAATCCGGGCATGCTGCTGGAGGCTGGACGTCGGCTTGGCCTCGACCTGAAGCGATCGCTGATCGTCGGCGACAAGCCGGCCGACATGCAAGCCGGCCAGCGCGCCGGCCTCGAGCGTGGCTGGCTCGTCGAGGGCGAAATCTCGACGATGGGCGGGCTCTCGGTTTCGCCGTTGCGCGATGCGACGGACCTCGAGGGCCTAGTCACCTGTGTACGATCGCTCTGATCGCATACTGATTCAGAATGGATCACCAAGTCGCTGTTTTTGCAGCAGTTCCATCATAAGCCGGCACATCAGGTCGGAAAGGCCACCAGCCCCTCATCCTTGACCCGGCGGATGGTCAAGGCGGTGCGCACGGTGTCCACGTTCGGGGCCGAAGCCAGTTGCTCGATGACGAATGTCTGGAAGGTGCCGAGGTCGCTCGCCACGCAATGCAGCAGGAAATCGGATTCGCCCGAGACCATCCAGGCGTCGCGCACGATCGGCCAGCCGCGCGTGCGCTCGGCGAAGGTTTTCAGCTCGGCATCGGCCTGATGATGCAGGCCGATAAGGCAGAAGGCGACGACATCCATGCCAAGCGCCGGCGCATTGAGGAGGGCTCGATAGCCTCGAATGATGCCGGCCTCTTCCAGCCGCCTGACGCGGCGCAGGCAAGGCGGCGCCGAGATGCCGACACGGCTCGACAGTTCGACATTGGTCATGCGCCCGTCTCCCTGCAGCTCGCGCAGGATCTTCCAGTCGATGGCGTCGAGGTCGGCTTTCAAGGGCATGGCGGTCTCGGCTCTTGCGCAAGAATCTTTCGCAATTTTGTAATTAAACGACTTTTGTGTCCGCGCCACCCCTCATCGGCGTGATTTTTCAGGCGTAACAAAAGTCGCGATTTAGCGAATACCTGTTGATTGCAGCTTTCCGGGGACGACGGTCCGTTCGTCTTGCTGCCATGGTTGGCAACCCTTACATTAACCGCGACAAACCACGGCCTTGCGCCGCAGGGGACTTTTTCATGAACACCAAGCATGCACCCGTTCTCATCATCGGCTCCGGCCCGGCCGGCTACACAGCGGCGGTCTATGCCGCCCGCGCCATGCTTCGGCCGATGCTCGTCGCCGGCCTGCAGCAGGGCGGCCAGTTGATGATCACCACCGATGTCGAAAACTATCCGGGCTTCGCCGATCCGATCCAGGGTCCCTGGCTGATGGAACAAATGCTCAAACAGGCCGAGCATGTCGGCACCGACATCATCAACGACATCATCACCGAGGTCGACATCAACGTGAGGCCGTTCCGCGCCACGGGTGATTCCGGTACCGTCTACACGGCGGATGCGCTGATCATCGCCACCGGTGCGCAGGCCAAGTGGCTGGGCATCCCGTCGGAGCAGACCTTCATGGGGTTCGGCGTTTCGGCCTGCGCCACCTGCGACGGCTTCTTCTATCGCGGCAAAGACGTCGCTGTCGTCGGAGGCGGCAATTCCGCGGTCGAGGAAGCGCTCTATTTGTCGAACCTCGCCAAGAGCGTCACCGTCATCCACCGCCGCAGCGATTTCCGCGCCGAGCGCATCCTGCGCGAGCGGCTGCTCAAGAAGGACAATGTCCGAGTCATCTGGGACACTGTCGTCGACGAGATCACCGGACGGCCGGGCAAGGCGCCGCTGCCGCCTTCGGTGGAAGGCCTGACGCTGCGCAATGTCGTGACCGGCCAGGAATCGAAGCTGCCGGTCGACGGCGTGTTCGTTGCGATCGGTCATGCGCCGGCAGTGGAGCTCTTTGCCGGCAAACTGAAGCAGAAGCCGAACGGCTATCTGTGGACGGCGCCGGATTCGACCCGCACCGACGTGCCCGGCGTGTTCGCCGCCGGCGACGTCACCGACGACATCTACCGCCAGGCGGTGACGGCGGCGGGACTTGGCTGCATGGCAGCGCTCGAGGCGGAAAAATACCTGGCCGGGATCGAGGTTCACCGCGAAGCAGCGGAATAACAAATCGGCTGAGACAAGCCGTTCAAAAGCCTGATTTTTCATTCAGACGCCAAAGGCAACGCGAGGGGAATCATGGCGCTGGACTGGGACAAATTACGCGTATTTCACGCAGCGGCGGAAGCTGGGTCGTTCACTCATGCCGCCGAGACGCTGCATCTGTCGCAATCGGCCATTTCGCGGCAGGTCAGCGCGCTGGAGCATGATGTCGGCGTAGCGCTGTTCCATCGCCATGCGCGCGGCCTGGTGCTGACCGAGCAGGGCGAGATGCTGTTCCGCACGGCACATGACGTGCTGATGAAGCTGGAAACCATCAAGACGCGGCTGACCGAGACCAAGGACCGGCCGTCGGGTGTGCTGCGGGTGACGACGACAGTGGGCCTGGGCGCCGGCTGGCTGACCGAGCGCGTGCAGGAGTTCATCGAGCTTTATCCAGAAATCAGCCTGCAGCTGATCCTCGCCAATGAGGAGCTCGACCTCACCATGCGCCAAGCCGATTGCGCCATCCGACTGCGCCAGCCGCAGCAGCCGGACCTTATCCAGCGCCGGCTGTTCACAGTGCATTTCCATCTCTATGCGGCGCCGTCCTATATCGCGAAGTTCGGCAAGCCGGCCTCGATCGCCGAACTCAGGAACCATCGCATCGTCACCTTCGGCGTGCCGGTGCCGTCGCATCTGTCGGAGCTGAACTGGTTGGAGACGGTCGGCGATTTCGAGGGCGCGCAGCGCGTGCCGACGCTGCAGATCAACGACATCCTGTCGATCAAGCGGGCGGTGCAGGGCGGCGCCGGCATCGCCATGCTGCCCGACTACGTCATCAGCAAGGACACGAACCTGATCCAGCTGCTGCCGGAGACCGAGGTGCCGTCCTTCGACACCTATTTCGCCTATCCCGACGCGATGAAGAACCAGGCGAAGCTGCACGTCTTCCGCGATTTCATCATCGCGAAGGCTCGCAGCTGGTCCTACTAGCAGGGTGTGTCGATATTCAGGTGAGGCCGGCCTGCGAAGGGCGGCTTCCTGCGCTTCCGGTGCTCACGTAGTTCAAGTACGCTCCGCTCCGGCCTTCGCCGGCCGAAGCTCTCATAAGCATTCCGCTCTGTGAAGGCTACGGCCGGCGCAGGCCGGTTCTCGGCAGCCACCATTCTCGACTCGGCCCGACCTGAATCTCGGCGCACCCTGGACGGCTCATCCGCGCCACGGCGTCAGCCGAGGCAGCCAGCCGGGCACAGCGCGGCGGTAGACCTCGTATTCTCCGCCATAGCGGTTGGCGAGCGTCGGCTCTTCGTAGATTTTGACGAAGGAGACCATCGCCGCCGCGGCGATGAGGCCGTAGACCAGCACCGCCCAGCTTGAAAAGATCAGCGCCTGGCCGAGGATGATCGCCAGCACGGCCATGTACATTGGGTTGCGCACATGGCGGTAGATGCCGCCGACCACCAGTTTCTCGGTCGGCGCCACGGGGGCGGGCGTGCCGAGGCCCTCGAGGGCAAAACGAGCGAAGGCGTGGAGCAGGATCGCGGCCGCTCCGACCACGAGAATGGAGCCCGCGGCCACGAAACCCGGCACAGCCGCCAAAGGCTTGCGATAATGGTCGGTCAGCAGCCAGGGCATCAGTCCGGCGACAACGCCTGGCGCGACGACAAGGAATAGCGCGCTGCCGGCGATTGCCGAAAAAGTTCGCATCATCGGTCTCCTGCCGTAAAAATAAACTTGGCTTGCCGAAAACAGCATCATTTTGCCGACTTGCATATTTCAGAGCAAAATCGGCCCGGTTTCCCATTTTTGCAGCCGCTTCAGATCCGAAAGCGCGCCGGAATCGGCGATTTTTCTGGTCCTATGAGTTTCGGGAACAGGTTGGACCACAGCCTGCGTCTTTTTGCATGCGTGTGTTGCAAAATAGATGCTTGTTTCTTGGGCATGATGAGCACATATATATTCACATCTCCAGGGCGCGTTCTCCTCCCATTAGCGCCCTCGAGTGTTCCCCTCTGGAGGTTAGCCTTAATCGGCACTTCCAATCAAACTCAGCCGGATCTTTATTGATCCGGCTTTTTTGTTGCCCGTATGCCTTCGAGCCGGGAAGAAAACGACTGAATCCGCCGCGTAACAGTGACATGTAACATCGGGTAACATGTCGCAGACGCACTCCATCGATTAAGTGGATCATAGGACGCGGTTGGTCGGTTCGGGAGATGGGGGCATCACTCGAAATGACCGGGCTCAGGCAGCTACCGCGTCCGAACCATTTGCCCGGATACGGCGAACCCGCCGTTGCCTCCCAGGAAGTCGGTCCGCAATAAAAGCGGCGTCCGGTTCAACCGGACGCCGCTTTCACAATCGTCAGCAGAAGCTCGGTCAGGCAGCCTTGCCATTGGCGTTCATCGCCTCGTCGGCGAGGCGGCCAGTGAGCTCGGCCATGTGGTCGAACGCTGCCTTGTAACTGGCGACGCCGGCCGTTGCGGAGCGCAGCTCGATGATCAGGTCACCGATTTCGGCCTGCGGCATGGTCGCCTCGACCACGTCCCAGCCCGGCCAGTCAGGGCGTGCGTCGTAACCGAGGATCTGACCGCGCCGCTGCGGGATCAGCGCGATGATCTTCGAGGTCGCGTCGGAGGGCGTGACGATCTCCACCTTCATCACCGGTTCCAGCAGGACCGGCGAACAGGCCGTCATGCCTTCCTTCATCGCGAGCTTGGCGGCCATCTGGAAGGCCATGTCGGAGGAGTCGACCGCGTGGTAGGACCCGTCCGACAGGTTGACGGCGACATCGACGACCGGGAAGCCGAGCGGACCCGTCTTCAGATAGTCGCGAACGCCCGTCTCGACCGACTGGATGTAGGTCTTCGGCACCACGCCGCCAGTGATGGTGTCGGAGAACTGGAAACCCGAGCCGCGCGGCAGCGGCTTGATCTCGATCACCACGTCGCCGAACTGGCCGTGGCCGCCGGACTGCTTCTTGTGGCGGCCGCGCTGCTGTGCCGATTTGCGGATGGTTTCACGGTAGGGCACCGCCGGTGCATGACCCTCGATCGGAATCTGGTTCTTGCCCTCGAGGCGCTCGCGCACCACGCGCAGGTGCATTTCGCCGTGGCCCGACAGGACGGTTTCGGCGGAGTCCTGATTATGGCGCAGGCTGAGCGAGGGGTCTTCCTCGGCAAGCCGCTGGATGGCCGCCGACATCTTGACCTCGTCCTTGCGCTCCTTGGGGCGAAGCGCGAAGGCAAAGACGGGCTGCGGCGGCTCCAGCGCGATCAATGGCCGGATGCCGCCCTTGGCCGAACTCAGCGTCTGGCCGGTCTTGACGTTGTCGAGCTTGCCGAGCGCGACCGTGTCGCCCGCCTTGGCCGATGTCAGCTTCGACTGGTCCTTGCCGAGCATGCTGTAGATGCCGGAAACCTTCGCCGTGTCACCATTGGAGAGGAAAAGCTCGGCCGCGTCTGCCAATTGGCCGGAGAGCAAGCGCGACACCGAAAGCTTGCCGCCATGCGCGGTGTGGATTGTCTTCATCACCTGCACCACCGTCTGGCCGTCCGGCGCGCCAAGGCGCTTCCTCGTTGCCTCGATATCCGGCGCATCGTGGCGAATGGCCTTCAACAGGCGCAGCACGCCATTGCCCTTCTCGGCTGTGCCGATCAGCACCGGCGTCACCGCGCCGGCGCGCAGGTCGGCCGAGAGATCGTCGAAGATCGCATCCTTCGGCGGCTCGATCTCCTCCAGCAACTGCTCCATCAGGTGATCGTCGTGGTCGGCGAGCGTCTCCAGCATGGAGAAACGGGCTTCCAGTTCGCGCGCCTTGTCATCGCCCGGAATGTCGGCGACTTCGCTCTCGGCGTATTCCCGGTAGATATAGGCGCGTTCCAGCGCCAGATCGATCGAGCCGATAACGACGCCGTCCTTGCGCACCGGGATCTGGCGCAGCAGCAGCGGCACCGAACTTGCCGGCTGCAGCATCTTCAGTGTGTCGCGCACGCCGGCAATCGCCTTGTCGACCTTGTTGAGGAACAGGATGCGCGGCACGCCGAGATCGTCGAGCTTGCGCATGATGAGCTGGAGCGCCGGGATCTTCTTTTCGTCGGCCTCGGCGACAACGACCGCGAGGTCGCAAGCGGCAAGCACCGGTTCGGCCTCGAAGGCGAATTCGATGGAGCCGGGGCAATCGACGAAGGTGAGCTGCTCGCCCATGAAATCGGTGGTGGCGAAAGTCGCCTCGACGCTCATGGCATGGGCGCGGGCCTCGGGCGAATGATCGGAAACGGTGCTGCCCGATGAAACGGGTGACTGGCGGGGAATGGCGCCCGTGCGGGCGAGTATTGCTTCGAGAAGTGTCGTCTTACCGCTTGCAAAGGGACCGACTATGGCAATGCATTTCGGTCCCGTGCGTCGTCCTCCGGCGCGAGTACCCATGGCTGACCTCCACTCAGGCGTTTCCCAAGAGAGCGATCAGCAAAGTGGAAACCGGTTTTTGCGTCCGATCGCACCCTATGCAGAGCGGCGGCCGGCCTGTTCGGCCGTCGCGGGCGGGGTTTATCCACCCCTTCCCAAGGCCATCGTCACACGGGTTTGCCGGGAGGGCAAGAAAAATAGGATATTCGCCGGCTTGGGTTCGTCAGGCCGCCATTTTCCTGTTTGTCGGGCCGTGACGGCAAGAGCGCAGCCGCTAAAAAGGCAAACCGGCGGCTGCCAATTGGGCCGTCCGCGCCACCCATCGATGGTGATGGTTGAGAAGTCAGAACCGGAAGGTGTCAATAAAGGCTCAGCCGGCCTCGGTTCGGCGCGCCGGCCTGGCTGGGCTCTGCTTCACTGCCGTTTCGGCAAAGCGTGACAGCAGCGGATTGAACAGGTCCGGTTTTTCCCAGAAGGGTGCATGGCCGGCGCCGGATATGACATGGCACTGTTCCCACAGCGAGGCGTAGGCCACTGTCTCGAAGTAGCTCAGCCGCACGAGCGGGTCATGCTCTCCATTGATCACCGCGACCGGGAACGGGGCACTCTCGACCACCTGTTTCTGGTCGGCGCCCTTGCCGGCAAACATGCCGAACGCCACGCCCGAGCGCAGCCTGCCGTCGGTGCGCCTTATGGCCTCGCGGAAAGACGGACTTGCGCTGTCGCCGAAGCAAAACGTCTCAAAGCGCTCGATGTCGCGTTCGGAGTAAACTTTCTTGGAGGTGAGAAGCATGTCCCAGTTGGCATGAAAGCCACGCAGCATGCCGAGCGGCCCCCTCGACACCGGCGGCGCCCCGGTCAGCACCAGACCGTTCACCGCCGGGTGGAAGCTGGCAAGTTCAATCGCTACATGGCCGCCAAGCGACCAGCCGAAGATGATCGCGTGGCCGATGTTCAGGGCATCGAGAAGCCGGGCTGTGGCCTGGGCGAGGCCGGTAATCGTATAGACTGCGGCCGGGTCGCGGGCATCGGAGGAGTCGCCGTGGCCGGGAAGGTCGAAGGCGATGAGCCGGTGGGCATCGGCGAGCGGACTGTCGAACTGACGGGCAAAAACGGCGCGCGAACTGCCCGAGCCGTGGATCATGACGATGGGCATGCCGGAACCGGACGACTGGCTGAGGCGCAGATCGGCCTGCGGCGTGCGGATTGTGCGGTCAGTGACGCTCATGCTGGATTAGATCTCAGATTTGGCTGGTGGCCAACATCGCATCCGGGGCTCTATATCTTCTTTAAACAAGTGGTTAAGAGAGGATTTCTGGAAATAGACGGCCGGCGTGACCACCGGCTGCATGGCAAGCACCTGTGGAATCGCGACGATGGAACCAGTCCTCGATCTTCTTGTCTCGATCTGCAGCATCGCGACCATCGGCCAATATGTCTGGTCGATGCGGGCGCATTTCCAACTGCAGGCCATGTTTCCAGGCGCCATGGTGATTTCGGCAGTGGTGATTGCTACGGCGCTTCTCTTTCTCGCCATACTGTGGTTCCAATCGCAGCCGGTTCCGGCAAAGCTCACCGGGCTCGCCGTCGAACTGGCAAGCTCTGCCCTGTTCTGGTGGGCGATTGTCACGTCGCGCAAGGCGCGGCTGCACTTCGCCTTCGCGCCCGGCAATCCGCACAGCCTGCTGACCGATGGCCCCTACCGCTATATCCGCCACCCTTTCTACTCGTCCTACATCATCTTCTGGATTGGATGGGGGATCGCGACCTGGTCGATCTGGGCGGTGGTGCCGGTCGCCGGGATCGCCGTCCTCTATGTGGTTGCGGCGCTGGGCGAAGAAAAGAAATTTTCGCGTACTCTGTTGGCGGGCCACTACCAGGCCTATCGCGGTCGAGCCGGCCTGTTCTGGCCGCGGCTGGGGTGGTAGCCGACACCAGGGCAGGGCAGGGTCTGCCCAACGGAAGGATTGCCAGATGAAGATCATTGCGTGCGGCAGCGTGCCGACGATCGTCGCGCCGGAGGCGTATTTCACCGGGCGAGTGCTGCAGACGCCGATCATCGAGAAGGAAGCGCCGGCGCGGCTGCGGGCCACGCTAGTCAATTTCGAGCCCGGCGCACGCACCCATTGGCACACGCATCCGCTCGGGCAGACGCTCTATGTCACCGCTGGCGCCGGACTTGCCCAGACTTGGGGCGGGCCGATCCAAACGATCAGGGCAGGGGACGTCGTTTCCTTCGCGCCTGGCGAGAAGCACTGGCATGGCGCCGGATGGAAAACCGCCATGACCCATATCGCCATGCAGGAGGCGCTGGACGGTGTCCACGCCGACTGGCTGGAGCAGGTTTCCGACGAGCAATATGGTGGCTGATTAGCGCTCGACCAAAAACCCGGCTTCGTGAACGGATCCCCGAAAGTTGGACACAACCTTCGGGGGCCACCTCACGAAGCCGGGCTTTTCTCGGTGGCTGCCGCGTTGTCGATCAGGTCAGCGACGCGGTAAAGCGCTGGATGCGCGTGCAGGCTTCCTCCAGCAGCGCATCCGACGTGGCGTAGGAGATGCGGAAGTTCGGTCCGAGGCCAAAGGCCGAGCCAAACACCACCGCGACACCTTCGGCCTCCAGCAATTCCGAGCAGAAGGCCTCGTCATTGTCGATCACCTTGCCCGTCTTGGTCTTCTTGCCGATCAACTGGGCGCAGGACGGGTAGACGTAGAAGGCGCCTTCCGGCGACGGGCAGCTGATGCCGCGCGCCTGGTTGAGCATCGAGACGACGAGGTCGCGCCGGCCCTGGAAGATCGCCTTGTTCCTGGCAATGAAGTCCTGCGGGCCGTTGAGCGCCTCGACGGAGGCCCATTGCGCGATGGTGCAGGCGCCCGAGGTCTGCTGGCCCTGGATCATGTCCATCGCCTTGATGAGCGGCACCGGGCCGGCGGCGTAGCCGATGCGCCAGCCGGTCATGGCATAGGCTTTCGACACACCGTTCATGGTCAGTGTGCGCTCGTAGAGGCTGGGCTCGACCTCGGCGATGGTCTTGAAGACGAAGTCGCCATAGGTCAGGTGCTCATACATGTCGTCGGTCAGCGTCCAGACATGCGGATGCTTGAGGAGCACATCGGCCAAAGCCCGCAGTTCGGCCTCCGTGTAGGCGGCGCCCGACGGGTTCGACGGCGAATTCATCAAGAGCCACTTGGTCTTCGGCGTGATCGCCTTTTCCAGCACTTGCGGTGTCAGCTTGAAGCCGTTCTCGATCGAGGTGTCGGCGAAGACCGACGTGCCGCCGCAGATCGCCACCATTTCGGGATAGCTCACCCAGTAGGGGCGCGGGATGATGACTTCGTCGCCTGGGTTCAGCGTGGCCATGAAGGCGTTGAACAGGATCTGCTTGCCGCCGGTGCCGACGATGGTCTGCTCCGGCCGGTAATCGAGATTGTTCTCGCGCTTGAACTTCTTGGCGATCGCCTCGCGCAGCGGCACGATGCCGGAAACCGGCGGGTACTTGGTCTCGCCACGGCGGATCGCGTCGATCGCCGCGTTCTTGATGTTGTCGGGCGTATCGAAGTCCGGCTCGCCGGCGCCGAGGCCGATCACGTCACGGCCGGCATTTTTCAGCTCACGCGCTTTCTGCGTCACCGCGATGGTCGCGGAAGGCTTAACGCGGGAAAGGGCGTCGGCAAGAAAGGCCATGACAAAATGTCTCCTAGGAAAGCGGCCAGCAGCGGCCGCGGCGCCTCTCATGTCGCATCATCTCGCCAAGCGCAAGCATTGTGCGATGAGCCAGAGGTCAAGGAGGCGTGAGCGGCAACGCTAAATTCATCAACCACCGGTAAACCCTTGGCTGGCAGGATGGCTGATTGAATTCCGCTTGTTTCGCGGAGCGAGGGACCTTTGTCGCGCAGCATCGGGCTTGCCCACATCATCCGTCATGATGACGGCACCTCGACCGGTGTCTGGGGCATCTATACGCTGCAGAGCGCGTTCCAGCCGATCTTCGCCTTCAAGGAAGGCAAGCTTTCGGTCGCCGCTTTCGAGGGGCTGATCCGGCCGTTTCGCGACGGCGAGCCGCAATCGCCGCCGGCATTTTTCGGCACCTGCCCGGCTGGCGACCGGCTGCATATCGAGGCGCTGACGCGCACGCTGCATCTTCTGAACGCCGGCGCCTGCCTGCCGCAAGAGGCATCCGTCTTCGTCAATTTCGACCCGTCGGTCTTCACCGATCGCAGCATTGTCGACAAGGCGCTGCGCGACATGCGGCTGGTGCTGCACGAAGCCGGCATCGATCCGCGCCGCATCGTCTGCGAGGTCACCGAGCAGAAGTCGGCTTCGCAGGAAGCGCTCTACGATTTTGTCGAGGCGCTGAGGGCCAATGGCTTCCGCATCGCGGTTGACGACTATGGCGCCGATGAATCCGACATCAATCGGATCAAGGAGCTCAAGCCCGACATCGTCAAATTCGATGCGCATTGGATTACCCATCTGATGGAGTCCGGCGCCGGCTTCGCGTTGCTGACGACGATGGTGCGGAGCTTCGAAAACCAGGGCATCCGCACCGTCTTCGAAGGTATCGAGGAAGGCTGGCAATTGGAGCTTGCCGAGAAATCCGGGGCCTCCATGGTGCAAGGCTATGTGCTTGCCCGGCCCGAACTTGCCCCCACCAGCTTTCGCGTTTTCGGCGAGGGCGCGCAGCCACCTTCAGCCGAAGGGAGCAAGACACCAGCAGCCGCAAGTCCGGCGGCGGCGTCGCACGCGCGGCCGGCAAGAGTATTCGGGCGCAAGGTCGCGCCATGAGCGAAAGGCGTGAGAGGCGGCGCAATGTCGCCAAGGCGATCTTCGCCGACGAGATCGGCCTCCATTTCGGCATCTATGGCGAGTTCAGGCTGTGGAGCGCCTACCAGCCGATTTTCGCGCCGGAGGGCGAGGCACTCAGGGCGGTCGCCGTCGAGGGGCTGATCGAGCCGCGCCGGATCGCCGAGCCGGTGGCCCCGTCGATGTTCTTCGACGGCATTCCCGCGTCGGACCGGCTGTTTGTCGAAACGATGTGCCGGATGCTGCATCTCGGCAATTACCGCAATATCGGCGTCGAGGGACTTACGCTGTTCTTCAACTACAACCCGAAGATCAACGACCATCTCGGGCGGGCGCTTGCCGAAATCCGGCTTATGACCAGGCATCTGGGCGATTTCGAGCTGACGCCGGACCTGCTGGTCTGCGAGATCACTGAACAAGCGGCCGACGACCGGGTACTTACCAGCCTGGTGCGCGAAATGCGGCGCGATGGCATCCGTATTGCCATCGACGATTTCGGCACGGGACATTCGACCGAGGCGCGCATCGATCTGCTTGCGCCCGACATCGTCAAGATCGACGGCGCCTGGTTTGGAGAGCTCTGCCGGCATGCCGCCGCCGAGCGCTTCTTCCGGCCACTGGTGGCGATGCTGCACGAGCGCGGCGCCAAAGTGCTGGTCGAAGGCATAGAACACGCCCAGCATTTGCGCGTCGCGCTCGAGGGCGGCGTCGACCTGCTACAGGGTTTCCATCTCGCCCGCCCGGCGCCCGCCGGCACGGTCTTCAAGGAAGAACCGCTTTCCGTCGACGCTCTGCTCGACGCCGACAACAAGGTCATGCCCCTGCATCAGCGTCGCTGATGCTTGACCCAAACAGACGCATCAGCGTCGCGGATGCTTGATCTCCCAAGGATGCATCAGCGTCATTGATGGTTCTTCTCAAAAACAAATCACTGGATGAGACCGGCCAAGGCGCGTTAGAGGCTTCTGATCAGACGCGCGAGGTATGTGGCATGATCCTTTACGACATGGCCGACAGCGGCAATTGCTACAAGCCGCGGCTGTTGATGGCCAAGCTCGGCATTCCCTTCACCCGGGTCGAGGTGAGCTCGCACACCGGCGAGACGCGCAGGCCCGACTACGTCGCCAAGAATCCGAATGCGATGGTGCCGATGCTCGAGCTCGACGACGGCAGGCGCATCGCCGAATCCAACGCGATCCTGCTTTACCTCGCCGAAGGCACGCGCTTCCTGCCGGGCGACAAATATGAACGCGCGCTGGCTTACCAATGGCTGTTCTTCGAACAATACAGCCATGAGCCCTATATCGCGGTGCGCAAGGCGCTTTTGACCTTCCCGGAACGAGCGAAGGACGCTACGCCGGACCGGCTCGCCGTGACGCTGGAGCGCGGCAATAAGGCGCTGGGCGTCATGAACAGGCATCTGGAGCAGAACGAATTCTTCGCCGGCAACGCCTATAGCGTCGCCGACATCGCTTTATACGCCTACACCCACACCGCCGAGATGGGCGGCTTCCAACTCGACGCCTATCCGGCAGTCGCCGCATGGCTGAAGCGCGTCGAGGCGGACAAGGGGCATGTGCCGATCGAGTGGATGGGGTAATTTCTCACGCGATCGCCGCTTTGCGCCTGACCTGTGCGGGCGCGTCAACACGCCGCTCGGTATGCCTACGGCCGTAGGCGGCTATTTCAAAAGGCGTTCATATTCGGAGTGGGTGCCGATCCAAACCAGATCATGTCGTCCTGGTCCCGGACTGCAACAGCGCGGTAATTCAGGTCAACACGAGCTGACCAGTAACGTCCAACCCGCTTGAAATGAAGCGAAGGATGAAACGGATCTGCACGCAGCTTTGCGAAGCTGCTGTCAGCCTTCACTCTGATTGCTTTAGGTAGTTAATCATAGGCGTCCCAAAACGAAGGGGCGGCAAAGTGATTCACAAAGGCCGGGTCCGGCCTGCGCGGTGGTCGGCCAGAGCTTGCTCTGCAAGCTTGTCCAGCCGGCCCGCCGTCGCATCGGCTTCGATTTGCTTATCCCACAAATCAGCCTGCAGAGCCTCGAACCAAGTACCATTGGCGTATGACCAAGCTTGAACAGATCGAAAAATCCGTCTCCGAACTCAGCCCCGAGGAGCTGAAGTCGCCGGAAATCAGGCAACAAAAAAGGCGGGCAATGCCCGCCTTCCTCTGCCGGTAGCCTGATCGGGAGCGTCTGGTCCGGGCTGGCAGCTATCTGCTGTTCCAGCTTGTCGGGTCTTTTCGCTCCGGCGCGCTTCTCGCGCGACCGTCAGTACATCCGTGACTTGCCGCGCGCCCCGAACCTTCGCCCGGCGCGCGCTATCGCCAAATCAGGCTGCCTTGCTCAGAGACCCAGCAGCGGACTTGCCGGTACGGCGGTCCTGCTCGATCTCGAAGTTGATCTTCTGGCCTTCAGCCAAGCTGGTCATGCCAGCGCGCTCAACAGCGGAGATGTGGACGAAAACGTCCGCGCCGCCATTGTCAGGCTGGATGAAGCCGTAGCCCTTGGTGGCGTTAAACCACTTGACCGTACCAGTTGCCATATAGAATGCCCTTCACATTTGCTTTTGTTTGACCGGACCAACGTCCGGCCGGCGGTATCGAAACTTTGGAGATAGACGTCAGCAAACGCGAAGATCGCGGCCCGATCGATCGGCCAAATTCAATGTTGCGGATATAGGATAGTTTGAGCAAGAAAACAAGACGGGTCGCTTGGGCGCTGCCGGCATGCCGTCCGCATCGAAGGGAATGGGAGCGGGGCATGGAAGTTTTGACAGCGGCAGCGCGTTGTGGAGGGATGAGACGCTTGCCGTCCAGGGAGTGGAACCATGAAGACCATTGTGCTTGCCGCCTGCTTCCTGCTTGTGGCCGCCGAGGCGCAGGCGGTCTCGCGCTACGATCCGACCCGCATGAGCTGCAACCGGGTGCAGGCGACGATCGGCAGACAGGGCGCCGTCATCCTGCGCTATCAGTCGACGCGCGTGCCGGGGCTGCCACTCTACGATCGCTACGTGCGCGACGAGCGCTTCTGCAACGCGGGCGAACTGAGGGCGCGCGCTTACGTGCCGAGCGCCGATACCAGATCCTGCGCGGTCTATGTCTGCAAGCGCCCGGATTTCGAACGGCGTTTCCGCCGCCGGTTCCTGCAAGACTGATACCTGCGGGTAGAGACGAGACGTCCTCAGAACCCGAACGAGGCCTGCGCGGCCGGCGGCGGGCCGACGCGAACGCCTTCCATGGCCAGCATCTTTTCCTTGGTGGCCGAGCCGCCCGGCGCGGAGAAGCCGCCGATCTTGCCGCCGGCTGCAAGGATGCGATGACACGGAATGACCAGCGGCACCGGGTTGGCGCCAAGCGCCGCACCCGTTTCGCGCGGAAGGCCGGCATGACCGGCACGCTTGGCCAGTTCGCCATAGGTGGTGGTCTGGCCGAAGCCGAGCTTGCGCGCGGCGTCGTAGATGGCGAGGCGGAAATCGTCGACGCCGTCGAGATCGACCGGCACGCCGGAGAAGTCGACATCCTCGCCGGCCGCATAGGCTTTGATAGAGGCGATCAGGTCGACCACCCAGGACGGCTGGCCTGTCGAGGCAGAGACGCCGGGGTGGCGAAGCAGCCGGCGCTCAACCGCTTCGCGGCTGCGCTCCGGCAGGCAAAGCCGGATCAGGCCTTTCTCGCTCCAGGCAATGCCCATGAAGCCGATCACTGTTTCTAACACTGCGTGGCCGGCCGTGATCTGGGATGTGGGTTTCATGGCGTATTCCTTCCGGAAAACAGCGAAAAACGAGTACATATCCAGAACAATATGGCACTTGTGCCCTGTTGTCGCCACCCGAAAACCGCCGGGTGGCACCGATTGCCGGGTGTGAATCGCTGGTGTAAGGACTTCTTAACAACCGACAGACCGGACCCTCACGGCTTGCCAGCTAAAATCATCATCACCGCGATCGGCGTGCTCATTGCAGCGGCCGGTCTCAGCGGTTGCACCTCGACCTCGCAAATGAAGGCCGCGCCCACGCTTGCGGAAGCCTCGACGCCTGTCGTCACGGACGACACGCCGACGCTTGCGCTGCCCGAAACGGTGGCCGTGTTGCCGGAGCCTTCCGGCCTTGCGCAGGTGCAGACCGCGGCGCTGACCGGCGACGCCGTCGCCATGGCAACCACGCCAGGTGCGCCCGGGACGCAGGACGCGCTTTTGCCGCCACCTGTCCAGCCTGGCGCGCCGCAGCCCGGCGTGACGTTGGCGCAACCCGCGGCCTTCGCCGGAGCGACGCCGGCCGTCGGCCAGTTTCCGCCGCCGCCGGTGCTGACGGCCGGTGGCTCACCGACCGGCCCAGGATCCATCAAGCAAGCGGCGTCCATCAGCAAAGCGGCGGTCTACACGACCGCGGGCGTCGCCATGCCGGTCACCGGCCAGTCGGCGAAAATTGCTCCGATGCCCGGCGTCCAGCAGGTCGCTTATATGGTGCCGGAAAACCCGGCGCTGCTGGCTGCACCCGGCCAGCCCGAACAGCACGCCAGCGGCCCGCGCGGCGAGATCGAGCGGCTGATCGAGAAATATTCGGCGATCTATGAAGTGCCGGTCGAGCTGGTACGCCACGTCGTCAACCGCGAGAGCACCTTCAACCCGAAAGCCTTCAATCACGGCCATTGGGGGCTGATGCAGATCAAGCATGCGACGGCGCGCGGCATGGGCTATGACGGGCCGGCGACTGGTCTTTTCGACGCCGAGACCAATCTCAAATATGCGGTGAAATATCTGCGCGGCGCCTGGCTGGTTTCGGGCGGCAACGCCAAGCGTGCCGACACGCTCTACCAGACCGGCTATTACTACGACGCCAAGCGCAAGGGCCTGCTCGAGGCAACGGGGCTTGGCCTCGACCGCAAGCGGCACCGCTTGCCGCCGGACGCCTGAGCGGACGGCGCAGTCCCAGGCGGCGTTTCGAGACAGCGCCATGCATGAAAACACGACGCCCCGACCGCCGGCTCCCAACGACATCCGCCTGCGCAAGGTTCTAGACGACACGCTGGCCGCGCCGCATTGGCCGGAGGACTTCGTCATGCGAGCGTTCGAACATCGGGATGCGCAGGCCCTGCACGCGCTTTTGGAAGAGGTGTTCGATGACGGCGCCGACGGGCCGTTCGACGATTGGTGGCCGCGCATTGCCGGCGATGCCGAGTTCGATCCCGCTCTCTGTTTCCTGGCGATCGACGGCAAGGGCTTGCTGGCGGGCGCAGCGCTTTGCTGGACGTCCGGTTTCGTCAAGGATCTCGCCGTCCATCCGGAGTCCAGAAGGCAGGGCCTCGGCGAGGCGCTGATGCGGCACGTGTTCCTGACCTTCCGCGAGCGCGGGGCGGACCGTGTCGATCTCAAGACCAATACGGTGGAGAACACCGCGGCCTTCAGGCTCTACGAGCGTCTCGGCATGACCCCGGTCGCTTGGGAAGGCTGAGGCCTGCAGGGTGCCGCAACCACCTGGTCGCCGGCATTGTGAACTCCTTCACATAGGCTGACGTTAGGACATGCTAATGCGTCGTCGTGCCGGGCGGCCGATCGGCGGATCGACGCTGGCAAGGCGTCGGAGGAGGCTGTGCCGGCATGCGTCAGCCACTCCCAGGCGGGCTCCGGGGCGGGGGTTTCGGAGCCCGTCCGCTTTCGCGCGAAGTGAGGTGGACGGAACGGGCCAGCGACGCGGTCGGGCCGACCGAGGTCGGCTTTAACGAGCCGCCGGCCTGGTCGGCGCGCTCAAGCATGGGAACTCTAAGCGGCGTCGCGCATTCAACGCGGGGGCCTTGATGAGCCGCGACCTACGTCGCGGGTCGCGCAGGAGGTCCGCAACCCCGTGAAACTTGCATCTGCATTCCTGGCCGCCGGCATCTTGCTGGGCGTTGTTCAAGCGCGAGCCGTGGAACTGTCGATCGTGTCGGGCGATACCGGCAACGGCATCAAGGTGCTGCGCGAGATACTCGATCGTTACGAGAAGAAGAGCGGCAACAAGGTCGACATCGTCGTCATCCCGCCTTCGACCACCGACCAGTTCGGGCAATACCGGCTTTGGCTTGCCGCCGGCAGCAGCGATATCGACGTCTATCAGACCGACGTCATCTGGGCGCCGCAACTTGCCAGCCAACTGGTCGACCTGACGGAGGCGACCAGGGATGTCGTCGCCGAGCATTTTCCGTCGATCATCAAGTCGCAGACGGTCAACGGCAGGCTGGTCGCCCTGCCGATCTTCACCGACGCGCCGGCGCTCTACTACCGCAAGGATCTGCTCGACAAATACGGCGCCAAGGTGCCGACCACCTGGAAGGAGCTGCAGGACACCGCCAGGCTGGTGATGGACAAGGAGCGGGCGGCCGGCAACAAGGACATCTGGGGTGTCGTCTTCCAGGGCAATGCCTATGAGGGGCTGACCTGCAACGCGCTCGAATGGGTGATGTCGAATGGCGGCGGCGGGATCATCGAGCCGGACGGCGCGATCTCCATCAACAACCCACAAGCGGCGGCCGCGCTCGAGATGGTCAAGGGCTGGATCGGCGCAATAGCGCCGCCGGGCGTGCTCGCCTATCAGGAGGAAGAAGCGCGCGGCGTCTGGCAGACCGGCAACGCGGTCTTCATGCGCAACTGGCCCTATGCCTATGCGCTCGGCAACAGCGAGAATTCGCCGATCAGGGGCAAGTTCGACGTGGCGCCGCTGCCGGCAGGCACGGGCGAAGGCGCGCATCCGGTCGCGACGCTCGGCGGCTGGAACCTTGCCGTCTCCAAATATTCGAAACATCCGAATGCTGCGATCGAGCTGGTCAAGTTCGTCGCGTCGCGCGAGATGCAGAAATACCGGACGCTGAAGACATCCAACCTGCCGACCATCGCAGCACTTTACGACGACCCCGACATCGCCCGGCAGCAGCCGATCGTGCCGCGCTGGAAGCCGATCTTTCTCAACGCGCAGCCGCGGCCCTCGGCAACCGCCAGGATCAAATACAACGAGGCGTCCAGCCAGTTCTGGACGGCCGTGCACAACACGATCTCCGGCCAAGGCGCTGCCGCCGACAATCTGGCCGATCTCGAGGCGAGGCTGACCAGGCTGAAGGGCAAGGGCTGGTGACCGCGGCAAGGCGGTCGCCGCTGATGCGCCGGCGCGAGCGCATGGCATGGCTGTTTCTGGCGCCGATGCTTTTCGTGCTCGCCGCCGTCGCCGGCTGGCCGTTCCTGCGCACAGTCTATTACAGCTTCACCGACGCCTCGCTGGCCGATCTCGACGCAAGGCAATGGGTGGGCTTCGACAACTACTTCTCGATGCTCAAGATGCCGAGCGGCCGGGTTCTCTATGACGGGTTGCTGGTCGATCCGGTCTGGTGGCGCGCGGTGTGGAACACAGTGCGCTTCGCCGTGGTGTCGGTGGCCTGCGAGACGGTGCTGGGCATGGTCGTGGCCCTTGCGCTCAACGCCGAATTCCGGGGACGCGGCATCGTGCGGGCGGCGATCCTCATCCCCTGGGCGATCCCGACGATCGTCTCGGCCAAGATGTGGCAGTGGATGCTCAACGACCAGTTCGGCATCATCAATGCCGTGCTTCTCAACCTCGGCCTGATCCACGCCAAGATCGCCTGGACGGCCAGCGCCGACACCGCGATGATCGCCGTGCTGATCGTCGATATCTGGAAGACGACGCCGTTCATGGCGCTGCTGATCCTGGCGGCGCTGCAGATGCTGCCGCGCGAGATCGTCGAGGTGGCGAGGCTCGACGGCGCGAGTCCGTGGCAAATTTTCTGGCGGGTGACGTTGCCGCTGATCCGCCCGGCGGTGATGGTGGCGGTGATCTTTCGCGCGCTCGACGCGCTGCGCATCTTCGACCTGATCTACGTGCTGACGCCCAACAACGTCCAGACCAAGTCGATGTCGATCTTCGCGCGCGAGAGCCTGTTCGAGTTCGACAAGTTCGCCTATGGCTCGGCCGCCTCGACGGTGCTTTTCCTGATCATCGGCCTACTTACCATCGCCTATATCCGGATCGGCCGGCTGAGCCTGGACGGAGGCCGCTGACATGAGAATGCTGAAGCGCGCCGGCTTCTATCTCCTGCTTCTGGCGATCGTCTTCGTCGCGGTCTTCCCGTTCTACTACGCTGTCGTCACCAGCCTGAAATCGGGGACCGAGCTGTTCCAGGCAGGCCTCTGGCCGCGATCGTTCAGCCTTGCCAATTACCGCAACGTGCTGACCGAAGGTCCCTTCCTGCGCAATCTCGTAAATTCGCTCATCGTTTCCGGCGCGGTCGTCGCGGTTTCGCTGCTGCTCGGCGTCACCGCGGCTTACGCGCTGGCGCGCATCCGTTTCCGCGGGCGCTCGGTGCTGATGCTCGCCATCCTGTCGGTCTCGATGTTTCCGCAGGTCGCAGCACTTGCCGGTCTGTTCGAGATCATCCGGGCGCTGCACCTCTACAATTCGCTGTTGGCGCTCATCCTGTCCTACATGATCTTCACCTTGCCGTTCACCGTCTGGGTGCTCACCACTTTCGTGCGCGACCTGCCGGTCGAGATCGAGGAGGCGGCGATCCTCGACGGCGCCGGGCCATGGACGATCCTCACGCGCATCTTCCTGCCGCTGATGTGGCCGGCGCTCGCCACCACCGGCCTGCTCGCCTTCATCAGCGCCTGGAACGAGTTCCTATTCGCGCTCACCTTCACCTCCACCAACACGCAGCGCACCGTGCCGGTGGCGATCGCGCTGCTCTCCGGCAACTCGCAGTTCGAGATTCCCTGGGGCAACATCATGGCCGCCTCGGTGATCGTCACCGTGCCGCTGGTGGTGCTGGTGCTGATCTTCCAGCGCCGCATCGTCTCCGGCCTCACCGCCGGCGGGGTGAAGGGCTAGTCGCTTCAGGAACAAAGCTCGGGCTTCAATGTCGGAACCGGCGCGGCCGGCACGTCCTTGGATCGTAGAGCAACCCGCGCCGGGACGCCGGCGCGAAGGAGAAGATCATGATCACCTTTCCCAATGAATCCGCCAAATATCGCACTGCGCGCGAAAAACTGCTGCGCAAGGAAGTCGAGCTGCGCCGCGCCATGGAGGCGGTGGCTGAAGCGAGACGTGCCTTGCCTCCGGGCGGGCTGGTGCTGCAGGACTATGTGTTCGACGCCCTCGACGACGATGGCAAGCCGTCGAAGGTGAGGTTGTCGGAGCTGTTCGCGCCGGGCAAGGATTCGCTGATCCTCTACCAGATGATGTTCCCGCGCCATCCGCAGGAGACGCGCGAGGTGGCGGCCAGCGGCGAGACGGCGAAGCTTGCCCGGCAGGACCAGCCATGCCCGTCCTGCACCGCGCTGCTCGACCAGTTCGACGGCGCGATCGGCCATCTCGAAGCGGCCGGCTTCAATTTCGCGGTGGTGGCGAAGACCGCGCTCGACAATATGATGGCGCTTGGCCGCGACCGCGGCTGGAAAAACATGCGGCTCGTCTCGTCGGCCGGCAACGGTTTCAAGCGTGACTATAACTCCGAAACGGCCGACGGCGCGCAGATACCGCTGCTTTCGGTGTTCCACCGCGACGGTGACGGCATCCGGCATTTCTGGTCGTCGGAGCTTGACTTCGCGCCCGCCGAGCCCGGGCAGGATCCGCGCGCCATCGGCACCTGCGAGATATTGTGGAACCTGATGGATTTCACGCCGGAAGGCCGGCCGAACTGGGACGAGCAGCTGCAATATGCCGGACAGGCCGCCGGCGCGCATTGCCACTGATGGCGCTGCGGGCGCTCAGCCCGCGCGCGTCTTTTCGAAGCAACCCCGACGCCAATGCCGCGTTGGGGATGGCAGAGGAGCTGTTTCGGATCGGAGATTTGAGATGAAAACCCTGCTGCCCCTGGTCGCCGTCGCGTTGCTTGCCGCAGCGCCTGCCCTTGCCCAATCGGACTCGGATGCGGTTGGGCCGATGGTGACGGCGAATAAGGTCGACACGCAGACCTTCGTCACGACCGCGCCCAACGCCAATGAATTCGAGATCCAGTCGAGCAAGCTGGCTGAGGAGAAATCGGCGTCGGCCGACGTCAAGGCTTTTGCGGCTGACATGATCAAGGACCACGGCAAGGTTGCTGAGGATTTCAAGGCGGCGCTCAGCCAGGGCCAGACCACCGCCTCGATCAAGCCCGCCGGCCCCGCGCTGCAGCCCAAGGAGCAGCAGCTGCTGGATGAATTGAAGGCTGCCACCGGCAAGGAATTCGACGCCAAATACATCAAGATGCAGACCGACGCGCACAAGGATGCGGTCGCGCTGTTTTCCACCTACGCCAATTCCGGCGACGACCCGGCGATGAAGGAATTCGCCAAGAAGACGCTGCCGGTGCTGAAGATGCACGAGAAGCATGTGAAGGAGCTGGCGGTGGCGCATCAGTGAGGGCTGGGCTCACTCCCATTCAAACATGGCGTTTCGCAGCGAACGCTCGGTGAGCCTCCGGGCGTTCCGGCCTCACTTTGCCGATCGGCGGCGCTGCCCCTGATTGTCCTGCCGGACATTTCTCCCCGTATAGTGACGGGGAGAAAGAGGCTCGCGCCCACGTCTCGCCAATCACCAGCGTTGCAGCAAGAGCGCCGGCGTCGCGATCAGCCCCTTCTCCCCGTTCAACGGGGAGAAGATGCCGGCAGGCAGATGAGGGGCAGCGCTGACGATCGATCGAATTGCACCACGATTGCGAAATCCTTCCCTAAGCCGGAAAATCGACCGAAGCGAAGGAGGCATCCATGCCCAAGATCGACCTGCCATCCGTCCCCGTCCGCAAAGGCTCCGTCTACCCTTCACCCTTCGACATTCCTTGCGCCGAGCGCACCCGCCGCCGCCTCGGCGATGCCGGCGGTCTCGTGGATTTCGGCGTCAACCTGATGGAACTGCCGCCCGGCGGCTGGTCGAGCCAGCGCCACTGGCACAGCCATGAGGACGAATTCGTCTATGTGCTGCAGGGCGAGCTGACGCTGGTCGAGGACGGCGGCGAAACGCTGCTCAAGGCGGGCGACGTAGCCACCTTCGCCAAGAACAGCGGCAACGGCCACCACATGATCAACCGCTCGTCGGTCACGGCGCGCTACCTGGAAGTCGGCTCGCGCAACCCGGACGATGTCATCACCTGCTCCGACATCGACATGATTAGCCCGAATTCGGATGGGCGCTTCCTGCATAAGGATGGGACGCCGTATCCGGGGCAGGGGTGAAGCGCTGGCTTTTCCTTCTCCCCTTGTGGGAGAAGGTGGCCGCGTAGCGGCCGGATGAGGGGTGTTCCAGGGAAAGCCGACCTCTCACTCCGCTGGAACACCCCTCATCCGTCTCGGCGCTGTCGCGCCGATCCACCTTCTCCCACAAGGGGAGAAGGGGAAGGCTGGCGTTCCGTCGCTACCGCGATAAGCTCCCCCGCAAGCAACGGAGGACCACCATGGACAAGGAAGTCATCGAAGTACCCGTGATGTCGGCCAAGGTGCGGTCGCTCGGGCTGCCGTGCTCGACGGCGGTGAGGGCCAACGGCTTCGTGTTCATCTCGGCGACGCCGCCGGTGGACATGGTGACAGGCGAGATGGTGCGCGGCGACATCGAAACCCAGACCGAGGCGTCGCTGAAGGCGCTGAAACACTGCCTGGAAGCGGCCGGCACGTCGCTGGACAAGGTGGTGATGGTGCGCATCTACGCCGTCAATTCCGGCTTCTACAACGCGATCAACCGGGTCTATGCGAGGTATTTTTCGACCAACCCGCCGGCGCGCAGTTTTGTGCCGGTGGCGTCCTGGCCGATGGAGTTCGATATCGAGATCGAGTGCGTGGCGGTGGCGTGACGAAAATAGCACTCTACGAGGAGTGAACACACCTTGTGTCGATTCAGATTGTAGGGGAGACGGAGATGGGAGCCCAATTCCTGCTTGTCTTTTAAATAAACTGGTCTTCAAATCCCGTTTAGGAGGAACGGACAATCGCATTGGATTGCAGCCGTGACGGGGAACGAGCATCACTATGACCGACCTTCATAGATTTACACGTGTAGAGTTCAACCATTTCAAGGCATTCGACAAATTTACGCTTCATCTTAGAAATTTCAACATCCTAGTAGGCCCCAATAATGCCGGAAAATCAACCATCCTTGCTGCCTTTAGGATATTGGCGTCAGGTCTCAGGAAAGCAACCTCAAGAAAGCCTGAAATTGTCAGCGGCCCTCAGGGGTCTGTATATGGGTACGTCGTTGATCTTGGCGCGATCTCGATTGCCGAAGAAAACATATTTTACAACTATGACGACAGCACGCCCGCGTCGATCAGGTTCAACTTATCCAATAAAAATGAACTGCTGCTGTTTTTTCCGGAAGCCGGTTCCTGTCATCTAATGGCGATCAATAATGGTGGAAAGACGCCACGTTCTCCGAAGGAATTCACCAAGCATTTCAATTGCCCAATTGGTTTTGTGCCGATATTGGGTCCGGTTGATCACAATGAAATTTTATACGAAAAAGAGGCCGCTCGATTAGCGCTTTTTAACTATCGCTCGGCTAGGAATTTTAGAAATATTTGGCATCACTACCCGGAGAAATTTGACGAATTCCGGGAGGTGTTGGCTAGAACTTGGCCCGGTATGGACATTGAGCGCCCAATCGTGGACTATTCTTATAAGAACGCCAGATTGTTCATGTTTTGCCCGGAATCTAGAATCCCTAGAGAGATATTTTGGGCAGGTTTTGGATTCCAAGTATGGTTTCAGATGTTAACTCACTTGATTCAATCAAGTGATAATTCGCTTTTCCTCATTGACGAGCCGGACATCTATCTACACTCTGAACTTCAGCGTCAACTTCTAACTTTGTTGAGAAATATTGGACCGGATATACTAATTGCTACGCATTTTACTGAGATAATAACTGAGGCAGAAGCTGACGATATTGTAGTCATCAACAAGAAAAGGAGGCAGGCGCAGCGGGTAAAGAACCCTTCCCAATTGGGAGACGTGTTTTCATCTTTGGGATCGAATTTGAACCCTATCCTTACGCAGTTGGCGAAAACGCGGCGAGCGCTGTTCGTTGAAGGAAAAGATTTTCAGATACTAGGGAAATTTGCCAGCAAACTCGGATTTGCAGAAGTAGGAAATCGCGGGAATTTTGCGGTGATACCAGTGGAAGGCTTCAATCCGGAAAGAGCCAAAAATATCAAAGCTGGAATGGAATTGACCTTAGGTGGAAAGATATCATCGGCGATCGTGTTTGATAGGGACTATCGAAGCGAAGACGAATGTGCCGCCATCAAGGAAGCTTGTGGGAAGTTCTCTGACCTTGTGACGCTTCATCGCCGAAAGGAGATTGAAAACTTTCTACTGGTTCCTGCTGCGATAGATAGAGCTGCGGCCGGAAAAGTTTCAGAGGTCTTACGTCGCGGCGGCAGTGCGAAGGCCTATATCCCAATAGCCGAGGCCACGTTGAACAAGTTCTCATTGGAGAAAAAGAATTATGTAGCGGGTCAACATCTTTCTAATCGCCGACGGTTTGAGAGACAGAATTCTCCGAGTTTGAATGACGCGACCGTAAGCGAAGCAGCAATGAATGAGTTCGACAAATTTTGGGACGACGCAGATTTGAGAATGGGGCTTGTCCCCGGAAAGGACGCTTTGAGTTTTGTAAATCAAGTGCTGCAAGACGATTATAAGATAAGTGTAACTCCGACTTCGATAATAGATGCAATGCGAAGCGACGAAATTTCGTCCGAAATGAAAGATCTTATTAAGAGTATATCAATTTTTTCCAATTCGAGCATTGGTGGTGATGATCTAGACTAGAAATAGACATCCAAGCAGATTTTGGATATAAAATAGTTGAGGTCAAGTGACGGGTTTCACCCAAAATACTCCTGCAGCGGCCTAACCTCCAAGTTCCCCGCCCGCAGCGCCGCAATCGCCTCGGCCACCGCAGCAGCACCCGACAGCGTCGTGTAATACGGCACCTTCTGCATCAGCGTCGCGCGGCGCAGCGACTTCGAGTCCGACACGGCCTTCTGGCCGTCCGTCGTGTTGAAGACGATCTGGACCTGGCGGTTGCGGATGGCGTCCTCGATGTGGGGGCGGCCTTCGAGGACCTTGTTGATCTTTTCGGCCACCACGCCGTTTTCGGCGAGGAAGCGGGCGGTGCCGGAGGTGGCGAGGACCTTGAAGCCCTGGCCGGCGAGGCGTTTTACCGCCGGCAGGATGCCCTTCTTGTCCTCGTCGCGCACCGAGACGAACAGCGTGCCGGAGCGGGGGAGGTCGACACCCGCTCCCAGCTGGCTCTTGGCGAAGGCCAGGGCAAAGTCGCGGTCGAGGCCCATCACCTCGCCGGTCGAGCGCATTTCCGGGCCGAGCAGAATGTCGACGCCGGGGAAGCGGGCGAAGGGGAAGACGGCTTCCTTGACCGCGATGTGGCCTGGATTGCGCGGGTCGGGCATGGCGCCGTAATGGGCGAAGGCGTTTTCCAGCGTCTCGCCGGCCATGATGCGCGCCGCGATCTTGGCGATGGGACGGCCGATGGTCTTGGCGACGAAGGGCACGGTGCGCGAGGCGCGGGGGTTGACCTCCAGCACATAGACCGTGCCGTCCTGGATGGCATATTGCACGTTCATCAACCCGCCGACATTGAGCGCGCGGGCGAGCGCCGCCGTCTGGCGCTCCAGCTCGTCGACGAGCTCCGACGGCAGCGAGTGCACCGGCAGCGAGCAGGCACTGTCGCCCGAGTGGATGCCGGCCTCCTCGATATGCTCCAGGATGCCGGAAACGAAAGTATCCTTGCCATCGCACAGGCAGTCGACATCGACCTCGATGGCGCCGGACAGATAGGTGTCGAACAGCAGCGGGTTCTTGCCGAGCAGCGTGTTGATCTGGCCGGTCTTGTCGTTGGGGTATTTCTGCTTGATGTCCTCCGGCACAAGGCCGGGCACGGTGTCGAGCAGGTAGGTCTGCAGCATGCCCTCGTCATGGATGATCTGCATGGCGCGGCCGCCGAGCACATAGGATGGGCGCACGACCAGCGGGAAGCCGAGCTCGCCGGCGACGAGGCGCGCCTGCTCGACCGAATAGGCGATGCCGTTCTTCGGCTGGCTGAGGTTGAGCTTGTGCAAGAGCTTCTGGAAGCGGTCGCGGTCCTCGGCGAGGTCGATCATGTCGGGCGAGGTGCCGAGGATCGGGATGCCGGCCTTCTCCAGCGCGTCGGCGAGCTTCAGCGGCGTCTGGCCGCCGAACTGGACGATGACGCCGACCAGCTCGCCCGAGGCCTGCTCGGCGCGCAAGATCTCCAGCACGTCCTCCGCCGTCAGCGGATCGAAATAGAGGCGGTCGGAGGTGTCGTAGTCGGTCGACACCGTCTCCGGGTTGCAGTTGATCATGATCGCTTCATAGCCGGCGTCGCGCAGCGCAAACGCCGCGTGGCAGCAGCAATAGTCGAACTCGATGCCCTGGCCGATGCGGTTCGGGCCGCCGCCGAGGATGACGACCTTTTTCCGCGCTGACACGCGCGCCTCGTTGGCGAGCTCGCCGACGAAGGGCACCTCGTAGGTCGAGTACATGTAGGCGGTCGGCGAGGCGAACTCGGCCGCGCAGGTGTCGATGCGCTTATAGACCGGATGAACGTCGAGCTTTTCGCGGACCTTCTGGACCACTTCGGCGTCGGTCTTCGTCAGCGATCCGAGGCGGGCGTCGGAAAAACCCATCGCCTTCAGCATGCGCAGGTTTTGCGCATCCTGCGGCAGGCCGTGCTCGCGGATGCGTTCCTCCATGGCGATGATGCCGGCGATCTGCTCGAGGAACCACGGGTCGATCTTGCACATGGCATGCACGTCCTCGAGCGACGTGCCCATGCGGATCGCCTGCGCCACCATGCGCAGCCGGTCCGGCGTCGGCGTGCCGAGCGCGGCGCGGATGGCGTTGCGGTCGTCGGCATGACTGGCGGGCGCGCTACCATGGCCGAGGCCGGGGATCTCGATCTCGTCGAGGCCGGTCAGGCCGGTCTCCAGTCCGCGCAGCGCCTTCTGCAGCGATTCCTGGAAGGTGCGGCCGATGGCCATCACTTCGCCGACCGACTTCATGGCGGTGGTCAGCACCGGCTCGGCGCCGGGGAATTTTTCGAAGGCAAAGCGCGGGATCTTTGTCACCACATAGTCGATGGTCGGCTCGAACGAGGCCGGCGTGGCGCCGCCGGTGATGTCGTTCTCCAGCTCGTCCAGCGTGTAGCCGACGGCGAGCTTGGCCGCGACCTTGGCGATCGGGAAGCCGGTGGCCTTGGAGGCAAGTGCTGACGAGCGCGAGACGCGCGGGTTCATTTCGATGACCACCAGGCGGCCGTCGGCTGGGTTGACGGCGAACTGAACGTTGGAGCCGCCGGTCTCGACGCCGATCTCGCGCAGCACCGCGATCGAGGCGTTGCGCATCATCTGGTATTCCTTGTCAGTCAAGGTCAGCGCCGGCGCGACGGTGATCGAGTCGCCCGTGTGCACGCCCATCGGATCGAGGTTCTCGATCGAGCAGATGATGATGCAGTTGTCCGCCTTGTCGCGGACGACCTCCATCTCATACTCCTTCCAGCCGAGCACGCTTTCCTCGATCAGCACCTCCGTAGTGGGCGAGGCGTCGAGGCCGGACTGGACGATGTCGTAGAATTCGGCGCGGTTGTAGGCGATGCCGCCGCCGGTGCCGCCCATGGTGAAGGAGGGGCGGATGATGGCCGGCAGGCCGACATGGTCGAGCGCCTGCGCGGCGATCGCCATGCCATGGCTGATATAGCGCTGCTTGCGGTCGCCTTCGCCGAGGTTCCAGCGCGTTTCCAGCGCGTCGAGCGCGGCATCGAGATTTTCCGGGTTCTCCGCCTTCAGCGCCGCGCGCTCGGCCTCGTGCGTCTTGCGGTCGGCGTTCTTGACGTCGGTGGCGTTGGCCAGCATCGAGCGCGGCGTTTCGAGGCCGATCTTGCTCATCGCCTGGCGGAACAGGGCGCGGTCCTCTGCCTTGTCGATGGCATGCGCATCGGCGCCGATCATCTCGACATTGTAACGCTCCAGCACGCCCATGCGGCGCAGCGACAGCGCCGTGTTGAGCGCCGTCTGACCACCCATGGTCGGCAGCAGCGCGTCCGGGCGCTCCTTGGCGATGATCTTGGCCACCACTTCCGGCGTGATCGGCTCGATATAGGTGGCCTCGGCCAGCTCCGGATCGGTCATGATGGTGGCCGGGTTGGAGTTGACCAGGATGACGCGGAAACCCTCTTCCTTCAGCGCCTTGCAGGCCTGGGTGCCGGAATAGTCGAATTCGCAAGCCTGGCCGATGACGATGGGGCCGGCCCCGATGATCAGGATCGACTTGATGTCGGTGCGTCTTGGCATGTTCGAAAAATCCGTTCGGCGAGCGGCTTGCACGAAAAACCGGGACGGGAGGACCCGGCCGGTTGTGCTTGCGATTCTGGTATCAGGCTAGGAGGGCCTTATAGGGAAGAGTTTTGGCGGATGTAACCCCGAAAATGAGGCAGTAGGGCAGTAGGGCAGTAGGGCAGTAGGGCAGTAGGGCAGTAGGGCAGTAGGGCAGTAGGGCAGTAGGGCAGTAGGGCAGTAGGGCAGTAGGGCAGTAGGGCAGTAGGGCAGTAGGGCAGTAGGGCAGTA
>NZ_JAVIIT010000018.1:0-109298 GCF_033977265.1 Mesorhizobium australafricanum
GCCTCGCATGAGGCCTATCGGCCGCCGTGCCTTCCTGACAGTTGCTCCAGACACCAAGTTACTCAGCTCAATCAATACCCAAAAACAAAACCCCGCCGAAATCGACGGGGTTTGTCAGCAGTCTGACCCCGGCCTTGGCCGGGGTTTTTCGTTGGCAGCCGCTAGTCTAGTGGGACTGCACAGGGATTTTGACCGGTCGGCACTGTTTGCGTTGGCAGGTGGCATGCCTTGGAGATTGGCCGAGCCTGACCGCTGCGCAGTTTTCCTGTTGCTCTAATTTTTCCAAAAATTGGTCGGGAGCCGTGAAACTCCGCGCCGGCTCGTTTCGTATGATTCTGGTCCACCCCAAAAAGGCCGGACGGCTTCCGGCGCAGCGACGCCGGTGTTTGGGAGGCTGCCCGGCAGGCCGGGGTCCCGCGGCGGGACCCCGGTTCTTTGCTGCTTATTCCATGGCGGCGCTGTGATCGATCTTGGCCGGCGTGCCGGGCTTGCGCAGCAAAAGCACCAGCGGGATGGCGGCCAGGAGCGGCACGAACAGGAAACCTAAGCCCGCGCCCTGGATGAAGCCGGTGCTGATGATCGTCCATTGCGAGACGTCCGGCGTCCAGCCGGTCATGTCGTACATCGCCCGGGCGGTGATCGCGAGGCCGATGAACAGCAGCCGGCACGTGTCGACCTTGCCGACTAGCCGGCGTGATCTGCCGCGGCAGCCACTGAACGGTTGGTGCTATGGAAGGATCACGTTAGTTTGATCGCGTGGGCCTTCGCCGGCCGCGCCCCACCACGCCTGCAAAGGACCGCGATGACCGGACCCAACCCCGACATCAAGCATCCCATCGCGATGCATCCGCGCGTCGGCTTCCTGAAGGGGCTGGTGAGCGCGCCCAATATCGAGATCGGCGACTTCACCTATTACGACGACCCCGACGGGCCCGACAAATTCGCCGAGAAATGCGTGCTGCATCACTATCCCTTCATCGGCGACAGGCTGATCATCGGCAAGTTCTGCGCCATTGCGGAGGGCGCACGCTTCATCATGAACGGCGCCAACCACGCCATGTCGGGCTTCTCGACCTATCCGTTCAACATCTTCGGCCATGGCTGGGAAGAAGGCTTCGACCCGCAGACCTGGTCGAAGGAGATCCGCGGCGACACCACCATCGGCAATGACGTATGGATCGGCATGGACGCGGTGATCATGCCGGGCGTCAGGATCGGCCACGGCGCCGTCGTGGCGGCGAAATCGGTTGTCACGCACGACGTGCCGCCTTATGCGATCGTCGCAGGCAACGCGGCCAAGGTGGTGAAGATGCGTTTCGACGAATTCACGGTGCGGCGGCTGCTGGCAGCGGCCTGGTGGGACTGGCCGGTCGACAAGATCGGCCGCAACCTCAACGCCATTCGCGGCGCCGACATCTCAAAGCTGGAGGCAACGGTTTGAACGCGCCCGACAAGACCACGAACGAAACTGCAATAAGCCCGGAGCTGTTCACCCGCGCGTGGATCTTCATCCGCGGCGTGCCGTCGATGAAATTCCTGCCGCCGGAAGGCCCGCCGGAGATCGCCTTCGCCGGCCGCTCCAATGTCGGCAAGTCGTCGCTGATCAACGCGCTGGTCGGGCACAAAGGCCTGGCGCGTACATCCAACACGCCAGGCCGCACGCAGGAGCTCAATTATTTCGTGCCGGACGGGTTCTCCGGCGAAGGCGGCGACCTGCCGCCGATGGCGCTGGTCGACATGCCGGGCTACGGCTATGCCAGCGCGCCGAAGGACAAGGTCGATGAGTGGACGAAGCTCATCTACGAGTATCTGCAGGGCCGCGTCACGCTGAAGCGCGTCTATGTGCTGATCGACGCCCGCCACGGCATCAAGGCCAAGGACGAGGAAGTGCTGACGCTGCTCGACAAGGCGGCGGTGTCCTACCAGGTGGTGCTGACCAAGACCGACAAGATCAAGGCGGCCGGCGTGCCGAGGCTGATCGAGGAGACGCTGGCCAAGATCAAGAAACGCCCGGCGGCTTTCCCCGTTGTCCTGGCCACCTCGTCGGAAAAAGCCGCCGGGCTGGACGAATTGCGCGCGGCGATCGCGTTGGTGGCGAACGGCGGCTGAGGCAGTTATCGCCTTGGAGCAGGGCCGACGCGGATGGCGCTCGCCCTCACCCAGCCTCCGCTTCGCTCGGCTGACCTCTCCCCGACGGGGAGAGGAGATTGCCAGCGCCGGCGCCAGCCTCTTCTCCCCAACGGGGAGAAGGTGGCCGCGAAGCGGCCGGATGAGGGGGCTGGCGCCGCCTTATGCGATTGCCCTGCCCAAAGCGCATCAGTCCGTCTCGTCGCGTTCGGGCTCGCGATCCCGCCGGCCGGTGAGGATCTCGCGCTTGCCGACATGGTTGGGCGCGCCGACCAGGCCTTCCTTTTCCATGCGCTCGACCAGAGAGGCGGCGCGGTTGTAGCCGACGCCGAGGCGGCGCTGGATATAGGAGGTCGAGCATTTCTTGTCGCGCTTGACCACCTTGACGGCTTCCTCGTAGAGGGCGTCGCCATCTTCCTCGGCGATCGAGCCCTTGTCGAACACCGGGCCGGAATCGGCCGCTTCCTCAGCCTCGTCCTCGTCGGCGGTGACGGTGTCGAGATATTCGGGCCGCCCTTGCGCTTTCAGATGTGCCACGACGTGCTCTACCTCCACGTCGGAAACGAAAGGACCATGCACGCGCGAAATGCGCCCGCCGCCGGCCATATGCAGCATGTCGCCCTGGCCGAGCAGCTGCTCGGCCCCCTGCTCGCCCAGGATGGTGCGGCTGTCGATCTTGGACGTCACCTGGAAGGAGATGCGGGTCGGGAAATTGGCCTTGATCGTGCCGGTGATGACGTCGACCGACGGGCGCTGCGTGGCCATGATCAGATGGATGCCGGCGGCGCGCGCCATCTGCGCCAGCCGCTGGATGGCGCCTTCGATCTCCTTGCCGGCCACCATCATCAGGTCGGCCATCTCATCGACGATGATGACGATGTAGGGCATGGGCGCGAGGTCGATCGCGCGCTCCTCGAACAGCGGCTCGCCAGTGCCCTTCTCGAAACCTGCCTGCACCTGCATGGTCACGACCTCACCCTTGTCACGGGCGCCTGCCGCGCGCTGGTTGTAGCCGTCGATGTTGCGCACGCCGAGGCGCGCCATCTTGCGGTAGCGGTCCTCCATCTCGCGCACCGCCCATTTCAGCGCCGTGACGGCCTTCTTGGAATCGGTGACGACGGGAGTGAGCAGATGCGGAATGCCGTCATAGACCGACAGTTCCAGCATTTTGGGATCGACCATGATGAGGCGGCACTCCTCCGGCTTCATGCGGTAGAGCAGCGACAGGATCATGGTGTTGATGGCGACCGACTTGCCCGAGCCGGTGGTGCCCGCGACCAGCAAATGAGGCATCTTGGCGAGTTCGGCGATGACCGGTTCGCCGCCGATCGTCTTGCCCAGGCCGAGCGCCAGCTTGCAGGACGTGTTGCGGAAGCCGGCCGATCCGATCAGCTCGCGGAAATAGACCGTCTCTCGCGTTTCGTTAGGCAGCTCGATGCCGATGACATTGCGGCCCGGCACCACGGCGACGCGCGCCGAGATGGCCGACATCGAGCGGGCGATGTCGTCGGCGAGCCCGATGACGCGGCTGGATTTCACGCCTGGCGCCGGCTCGAACTCGTAGAGCGTGACGACCGGCCCCGGCCGGACATGGATGATCTCGCCCTTGACGCCGAAATCCTCCAGCACGCTTTCAAGCAGGTCGGCGTTCTGCTCCATCCGCTCCTGCGACATGTAGAAGCCCTGGCCTTCCGGCGGCATCTGCAAAAGGTCCTCGGAAGGAAGCTCATAGCCGGCGGAAGCGGATGGCGGCACGACCGCGCCGGCTATGGGCAGTGAGGGTGCCTGCCGGGCGGTTCTCGCGCTTACGGTGGCGGGAATCGGCGTGGGCTCAGCCGGTCTTGGTTGGGCGGCGGCCACCGGAGCCGGTACCGGCGTCGAGACAGGGCTTCCTTGCGCTGCATTGGAGCGCCATTCGATGACGCGATAAAACGACGTCGCCTCGCCCAGGAAGGCGGCACGGGGCTGGATTGGCTGCGCGGCCGGACGATGCGCCGGCATCGGCTTGACGGGCGGCTGCGCCGGAACGGCGGGCGTCTGTCCCGCTTCATTCAGGCGCGCCCGCGCCAGGCGCTCGGCGAGGAAGGGCATGCCAAACTCGAAAAAGGCATGATCGGAAAGATAGGACCAACGCAATCCGGTCGAACGCGGCTTGGGCGCGGGGGCCGCGGCAGCCTGGGACTGCGCAACCGGAGCAGCGACGACCGAAGGTGCGCCGACCGGTTTGGCTTGTGCCGGCGCCACGGCGCGAGCGGCGGAGACGGCGGGAATTGCCCGGGCCGGCTTGGCTGCCGCCGGAGCCGCAGGCGCGGGCCGGACGGACCCTGCGGCAGGTGCCTTGCCCTGCGCGGCATCTTCCGCCTGCGGCGCGGCACGCTTGGCGAGATCGGTGTCCGGCGTGCGGGTGAAGCGCACATTCGGCGCAAGGAAGAAATAGTCCTGCCAAGCTGGGCGGTCGAACTCCCCGCCATCGGCCGAATCGAACGACGCCCCGCGAGCGGCATCCGATTCGCCTTCAACCGAGGTCCGCAACGTCACGACCTGCCCCACTTGCGGCTGTGGCTGCGGGGCCGCGCCACGGCGCCCGGGTTCCTCGGCGCGACGGTGATCGTCGTCGTTGCCGTAGGCAGAATCGCCGGAAAGATTGGCACGGGGAAAGCGCATGGATGTCATTCTCGAGACTCGCCGATTGAACGTGTCCCGAGACATAGGAAGCGATGGTTAACAGGTCCTTCCGAAAGCACCTCTGGACGATGCCAATCGACGTTCGAAAGAGGTCGGCGGACAGGTCTTCACGGCATGGAGGTCGGTCTCGGCGCCAGCCAACTTTCCAAGGCGCGGTCGCCCGCCTTCAGGGTTGCGCCGCACGCTCCGGGTTTCGCGTGCCCGGACGGTCACGCCGATGTCAAAGCCCGTTCCTCGGCGACGAATTTTTCCGTCGCGTAGGCCTTGAGGAACACATCGACGCCAGACGTCACGATGTGCTCTATCTCCGCCAGGCTCGGCGCCTTGGTGCGGTAGGAAAAGATGCACTGACGAAACAGGCCGGCGAGGCAGAGTTCCGTGAACTGATAGGCGGCAAGGTCGACATCGTCGATCTGCAGCAGGCCGCGTTCGACGGCTTCGCTGAGGAAGGCCATGACCTTGTCGTGGCCGCGCTTCGGGCCGCGCTCGTAAAAGCGCGCGCCGAGCTCGGGTATCCTGTCGGACGCGCCAACCACCGTGCGCTGGGCCTGGATGACCTTGGCCGAAGTGATCTTGGCCGAGAGCCCCATGCCGAACTTCACCAATGTGTGGCGCAGATCGTCGAAGTGGTCGAGCACCTCGTACATGTTCTTGAAGATGGTGCCGCGCTCTTCCTCGATGAGTGCCTCGAACAGCTCTTCCTTGTTTTCGAAATAGACGTAGATCGTGCCCTTCGAGACACCGGCCTCGCGGGTGATGTCGTTCATCGAGGCGGCTTCGAAACCCTTGTCTATGAAGACGCGGCGGGCGCCCTCAATGATCTGGGCCCGTTTGACCGGGTCCTGCCCGGCTGCCGGGCGGCCCTTGCGTAAGTCCAGCAGGTCGCTTTCCGCTGTCGTGTCGACCATGAAAGTCATACCTCACAAAATATTTCGAACCAGACGGTTCGATTTGCACTTGATATGGGCCTCTTTACGCGCTATGTCAACGGCGAATTCGAACCGAACGGTTCAGTCTGACTGACACTCCAGAGAGATTACCATGTCCTCGAACGCACCCGCCACCGCAGAAGTCCGTACGTTTCCTAACGCCAAGGTCCAGCCGTCGACCGAAGCCCCGGAAGCGCCTGTCAAACCCGTCACCCCGGTAGCGCCTCCCGCAGCCGAAGCGCCGGCCAAGAAGAAGCGTTCGGTGCGCTCTTTCCTTTTGCCGATCATCGGCCTGGCCCTGCTCGGCGCCGGCTCGTGGTATGGCTATGACTACTGGACCGACGGCCGGTTCATGATCTCCACGGACGATGCCTATGTCCAGGCCGATATGTCGTTCGTGTCGCCGAAAATTTCCGGTTACATCGACAAGGTGCTGGTGAGCGAGAACCAGCAGGTCAAGGCCGGCGATCCGCTGTTCGCCATCGACAATGGCGACTACACGATCGCCGTCGCCCAGGCCGAGGCGCAGATCGCCACCCTGGCAAAGACGCTGGACCGCATCGACGCGCAGACCAAGGCCGCGCAGGCTTCGCTGCAGCAGGCGCAGGCCCAGAAGATCGCCGACCAGGCCGCCGCCGACAACGCGGCGCGCGCCCAGGTGCGCGCGGCGCAGTTGCTCAAGACCCATGTCGGCACGCAGGCACAGCTCGACGACGCCCAGACCGCGCTCGACCAGGCCAAGGCGGCCCTTGTCGGCGCTGACGCCCAGATTGCCGCGGCGCAGGCCAATATCGGCGTGCTGGAAGCCCAGCGCGCGGAGCAGGCGAGCACGCTCGCCTCGCTGCGGCTCACCCGCGACAAGGCCCAGCGCGACCTGTCCTTCACCGTGCTGAAAGCGCCTTATGACGGCGTCGTCGGCAACCGCTCGGTCGAACAGGGCGACCTCGTCAACCCCGGGCAGAAGCTCGCCGTCGTCGTGCCGATGGACAAGCTCTACATCGTCGGCAACTTCAAGGAGACGCAGCTTGGCCGGATGGTGCCCGGCGAGAAGGTCCGCATCACGGTCGACGCCATCGACGGCCAGAGCTTCGAAGGCACGGTGTCTTCGCTGGCGCCGGCTTCGGGCGCGGTGTTCTCGCTGCTGCCGCCGGAAAACGCCACCGGCAACTTCACCAAGGTGGTGCAGCGCGTGCCCGTGCGCATCGACGTGCCGGCCGATGTGTTGAAAACCGGCAAGCTGCGCGCCGGCTTGAGCGTCGTCGTCGCGGTCGACAGCCGCACGGCGCCGGCCTCGACCACCAACTGATTGGGGGGGCGGCCCGGTGGCCTGTTGAGCGCCGAGCCGCCCAGCCTGCTTCGGAGCGGCACGCCCGCTCCAGATATCTGTTTTGACGCAATTCCGGACGCAAAACCCGCCACGCGCGTGTCGCCGAATTGCTTAGGGAGGCCATGACATGGCAACCGCAACCATTACCGCAGGATCAGTGCCGGGACGCCCGGCCGCTGCCGCCGCGCCAGCCCTGCCCGCGGACCACATGCCGGTCCGCCGCGTCGTCGCCTTCCTGGCGATGGTGTTCGGCATGTTCATGGCGATCCTCGACATCCAGATCGTCTCGGCATCGCTCTCGGAAATCCAGGCCGGCTTGAGCGCCAGCTCGGACGAGATCCCGTGGGTGCAGACCGCCTATCTGATTGCCGAGGTGGTGATGATCCCGCTGTCGGGCTTCCTCAGCCGCATGCTGTCGACGCGCGTGCTGTTCACCGCCGCCGCGGCCGGCTTCACCGCGGCCAGCGCGCTTGCCGCGACCGCCACCAATATCGACCAGATGATCGTCTACCGCGCCATCCAGGGTTTCATCGGCGGCGGCATGATCCCCAGCGTCTTCGCGGCTGCCTTCACCATTTTCCCGCCCTCGCGCCGTGCCGTGGTCTCGCCGATGATCGGCCTGGTGGCGACGCTGGCGCCGACGATCGGCCCGACGGTGGGCGGCTATATCAGCCACGCCATGTCGTGGCACTGGCTGTTCCTGATCAATGTCGTTCCGGGCATATTGGTGGCCACGGCGGCCTGGGCGCTGATCGATTTCGACAAGCCCAACCTTAAGCTGTTCTCAAAGTTCGACTGGTGGGGCCTTGCCGGCATGGCCGCCTTCCTCGGCTGCATGGAATATGTGCTGGAGGAAGGCCCTAACCACGACTGGCTGCAGGAGCCGGCTGTCTTTGCCTGCGCTGTCATCATGACCATCGGCGGCATCATCTTCTTCTGGCGCGTCTTCACCGCCGAGGAGCCGATCGTCGACCTCAGGGCCTTCAGCAACGTCAACTTCGCCTTCGGCTCGCTGTTCTCCTTCGTCGTCGGCATCGGCCTTTACGGGTTGACCTATCTCTATCCGGTGTTCCTCGGTCGTATCCGCGGTTACGATTCGATGATGATCGGCGAGGCGCTGTTCGTCAGCGGCCTGGCGATGTTCTTCACCGCGCCCGTTGCCGGCATCCTGTCGAACAAGATCGACCTGCGGCTGATGATGATGATCGGCTTTTTCGGCTTCGCCACCGGCACCTGGTGGATGACGCATCTCACCGCCGACTGGGATTTTTATGAGCTCTTGATCCCGCAGATCCTGCGCGGCTGCTCGATGATGCTGTGCATGGTGCCGATCAACAACATCGCGCTCGGCACGCTGCCGCCCGACCGGCTGAAGAATGCGTCCGGCCTGTTCAACCTGACCCGCAATCTCGGCGGCGCCGTCGGCCTCGCCGTCATCAACACGGTGCTGATCGACCGCAACGCCTTCCACTACGCCAGGCTGGCCGAGCATGTGGAGTGGGGGAGTGCTGCGGCGCAGACCAAGCTGCAGAACATGACGCTGAACTTCGAGCAGACCGCCGGCCTCGATGCCACCAGCGCGGCGATTTCCAAGCTCTCGGGCATGGTGCATCAGCAGGCGGCGCTGCTGTCGTTCATCGACGTGTTCCTGATGCTGACGGCGCTGTTCGCTTCGCTCGGATTCTTCGTGCTGTTCATCAACAAGCCGGCCCAGCAGGGCGGCGGTGGCGGAGGTCATTGAGGAGCCGGAACCCCAGCCTGGCTTCCTCAACGCGTGACCCCGGAAATCGGCGACGACTTCCGGGGTCATTCTTTTTGGAGAGCTGTGCGCTAGAGTCTTTTAGGCAATTCCGGACGGAAAACCGCTAATGGCACTGCACAGGGATTTGACCGGTCGGCTCTGTTTGCGTTGGCAGGCGGCATGCCTTGGAGATTGGCCGAAACGCCCATCGCGATCGTCATTCTAGGGCGGAGCAGGAGTGAAGCTCCGTCGCGAAGACCCTAGAATCCATACCGTTACCTTCGCCAAGGAGTGCAACGGAGCAGAATTCTGCACCGCAGCAATGCTTCGAAGTCACGGAATGGATTCTATGGTCTGCGCGCGTCGCTTCGCTCCTTGCTCCGCCATAGAATGACGACGTTGCGGCGGCTTCAACCAAATCCCCGGCGTTGCGCTGATTTCACGCAAATGAACGGAAAATCCTGCACCAAGACAAACGGCAACCTTTCAAAATCCCTGTGTCGGGGAACTAGACACTTTTCCTGGAATTGCTTTAGGCGGCGGCCGGCTTGAAGCTCAATGCCACGCCGTTGATGCAGTGGCGCAGGCCGGTGGGCGGCGGGCCGTCGTCGAAGACATGGCCGAGATGGCCGCCGCAGCGCCGGCAATGGACTTCGGTCCGCGTCATGCCGAGCGAGCGATCCTCGGTCTTGCCGATGGAGTTCGCTATCTCCTGGTAGAAACTCGGCCAGCCGGTGCCGGAATCGAATTTCGTCTCCGACGAATAGACCGGCAGGTCGCAGCCGGCGCAGGCGAAGACGCCCTTGCGGTGCTCGTTGAGCAGCGGGCTGGTGCCTGGATATTCGGTGCCCTGCTTGCGCAGCACGTCGAAGGCGGCGTCGGACAGGATGGCGTGCCATTCGGCATCGGTCTTGGTGATTTCGAAAGTCTCGGCGGCGAAAGCCGGCTTCGGCCCGCCGGCCCGCAACATCGCTGCGGATCCAACGATGAGAGCGGTGGCGGCGGCGCCGCTCCAGAGAAAATCGCGACGGTTCATGGCCGTTCCTCCTGCACCTTTGTGCCAGATCGTGGCGCCACCCACAAAATCAATTGCCGGTGACGCTTTACTTTGTTGCTCCGCGCCGCCCTTTCGAAGCGACGCGGGGCACACCCTTGCCGGCGGCGCGGATCTTGAAATGATGCGGCCGGCGCTCAGCCATGTCTTCGCCGGCCAGGCCCGCTTTGTTACATCTTCGGCAAGAGAACCCTGTCGATGACGTGGATGACGCCGTTCGACTGGCGGACATCGGCGATGGTGACATGGGCGACATTGCCGTTCTCGTCGGTGACGGTGACCTTGCCCTTCTCCGCCTTCAGAGTCAGCGCGCAGCCGCCAACCGTCTTGACCTGGTGGGCGCCGCCATCGGCCTTGGCCATCTTGGCGACATCGGCGGCCAGCGCCTTGGCGGCGACGACATGGCAGGTCAGCACCTTGGTCAGCTTGTCCTTGTTCTCAGGCTTGAGCAGCGTGTCGACCGTGCCGGCCGGGAGTGCCGCGAAGGCTTCGTTGGTCGGCGCGAACACGGTGAACGGACCGGCGCCCTGCAGCGTGTCGACCAGGCCGGCGGCCTTGACGGCGGCGACCAGCGTGGTGTGGTCCTTCGAATTCACGGCGTTCTCGATGATGTTTTTCTTGGCATACATCGGCGCGCCGCCGACCATCGGATTGGCGGCATAGGCTGCCGCGCCAAGCGCGGAAAATCCGAGTGTCGAAGCAAGCAAAAGGGTGGCGAGTTTACGCATGATATCAGTCTCCTCGGGTTGTTCTTCCCATCCTTGGGAACGCGATGAGATACGGGGCAGCGAAAATTTAGTTTCGCGAAGATCGCGAGATGTTTTCTTTGCTCGCTTTATTTTAGCCGCGCCCACCTTTGGCGACGGCAAACTTCTCGTTCCCGCCACAGGCAGCAGATAGACTTGAATCAGTCTTTTTGAATATGCTTCGGGCGAAAGGTTGTCAGATGCCCTTCAGGTCACCCGCGGCGACGACGGGGCCGGTCGGCTGGCCGGTCGGCGAACCACCGGTCGGCTCGAGGCTGACGGCGAGCACGGCGCCTTGCGCCAGCTTCTGCTGGACGGCCGGCGTAACCGCCATGCGCGCGGTCTGGCCGGCCGGGATGACACCCATCGCGACCGGCGCGTTCTTGCCTTCGATCATCCACAGCTCGAAATCCTTGCCGGCGCCGCGATCACCGGAGACCAGCGACAGGCCAACCTCGTGGCGGGTGGCGTCATAGACGGCCAGGTATTTGACGTTGCTGTTGTCGGCGGCAAGCGAGGCGACCAGCCTGGTCTCTGGCTGCGGGACCGGCGGATTGACATAAGGCAGGGCGACATAGACGGCCAGGGCGGCAATGGCCGCGGCGGCGAGGCCACGCCAGAAGATAAGGCTCGCCCACAGGCCGCTGCCGGGCGCCGCGGACGTAGACGCGGACGATGCAAACAGGCGACGGTCGATCGCCACCTTGACGGAAGCGGGCGGCTCGACCGCGGCATAAGCGGCGGCCATCGGCGCGAAGTGGACCTCCCAGGTATCGACAAGGCGGGCGAATGCCGTTTCGGTGTCGATGCGACGGGAGGCGATCTGGCGTTCGTCGGCTGCGAGAACGCCGAGAACGTATTCGGCGGCGAGCAGGTCGTCGCCTCCACGTTCCGGTCCGTTGTCTTCCGCCAGCGTCATCTTTCCAGGCATTCTCTAAGTTTGAGCAGGCTTCGCCGCAGCCAAGTCCGCATCGTGTTCAGCGGAACCTTGAAGCGCTCCGCCAGTTCGGCATAGCTTTCGCCGCTCAAATAGGCGCCCCGGACGGCCGCCGCCCGGTCTTCTTCCAATTCCTCGAGGCAATGGTAGATGCGTTCGGTCTCGCCGCCCGCCACAGCCATGGCCTCGGGTCCCGGCGTCGGATCGGCGACGTCGAAGGCTGCATCGATGTTGGCAGAAGGACTGCGCCGCGCCCGGATGCGATCGATCGCATGGTTGCGCGCAATGGCCACCAGCCAGGAAATCGGGCTCAGATCGGAAACCGCGAAACGATCCGCCTTCGTCCAGATTTTGACGAAGACCTCCTGCAGCGCTTCTTCCGCGTCTCCCCTGTCTCTCAATACACGAAGGCAGACGCCGAAAAGTTTCGCGCTGGTCTGCCTGTAGAGCAGATCGAACGCAGCCCGGTCCTTCATCGAAGTCCGGACGATCAGCTTGCTGATGTCCTGCGGCGCCATGGCGGCAAATTAGAAGATTGCGATTTATTTGCAACGGCTGCCGGAAGCGTTGTCCACCAGGGGTTGCGACTCCTCGAGTCTGCGCGCGTCGCTACGCTCCTTGCTCCGCCCGTGGATGACGAGGCCGGGCCGTTTCAGCGAGTCACCAAGGCATGCCACCTGCCAAGGCAAACATAGCCGGCCGGTCAAAATCCGGTGTGCTGGGAACCAGCAGATTTCGTCATTGTGAGCGCAAAGCTGTTTGCGACGCGCAGCAATACCCGCTAAGACCCCGCCGTCCTTTCCAGTAAAGCCGGGATCACATCGATGACGGACATCGCCGCCACCGCCGAAATGCAGGCCGCGCTGCTCTCGCGCGCGTTGCCCTATATGCAGCGCTACGAGAACAAGACAGTGGTGGTGAAATATGGCGGCCATGCCATGGGCGATACCGAGCTTGGCAAGGCCTTTGCCCGCGACATCGCGCTGTTGAAGCAATCCGGCGTCAACCCGATCGTCGTGCATGGCGGCGGGCCGCAGATCGGCGCGATGCTCACCAAGATGGGCATTGAATCCAAGTTCGAGGGTGGCTTGCGCGTCACCGACCAGAAGACGGTCGAGATCGTCGAGATGGTGCTGGCCGGCTCGATCAACAAGGAGATCGTGGCGCTGATCAACGCCGAGGGCGAATGGGCGATCGGGCTCTGCGGCAAGGACGGCAACATGGTGTTCGCCGAAAAGGCGCGCAAGACCATGATCGACCCGGACTCCAACATCGAGCGGGTGCTCGATCTCGGCTTCGTCGGCGAGCCGGTCGAGGTCGACCGCACGCTGCTCGACTTGCTCGCCCGCTCGGAAATGATCCCGGTGCTGGCGCCCGTGGCGCCCGGCCGCGACGGCCATACCTACAACATCAACGCCGATACGTTCGCCGGCGCGATCGCTGGCGCCTGCCGCGCCTCGCGCCTGCTCTTCCTCACCGACGTGCCAGGCGTGCTCGACAAGAACAAGAAGCTGATCGACGAATTGACGGTGGCCGAGGCCAGGGCGCTGATCAAGGACGGCACGGTGTCCGGCGGCATGATCCCGAAGGTCGAGACCTGCATCGAGGCGATCGAGCGCGGCGTCGAAGGCGTCGTCATCCTCAACGGCAAGACGCCGCATTCGGTGCTGCTCGAGCTGTTCACCGAGCACGGCGCGGGCACGCTGATCGTTCCTTAAACAAGGCAAGTTCACCGTTTCAATGAAACGGTGAACTGCCATTATCAGCCGGCTAATCTTCTTTCGCCCGACTCACGTTCGTCCGGCTCACGTGAGTCTTCGATGAAAGGTGCGGCCGGCTTTCGCGCGGGGCGCTGAAAGATCATCGATTCCTCTTCGGCGTCCTGCGGCGCGCCCCAGAACTCGGCGAGCGTCGGCCCATCCGTCACGCGGGCGTCGCGGACCAGAAAACCCCAGACCTCGCGGAACCAGACGCGGCGGCCCATCCTGGTGTACCAACGCATCGAATGCCGCTGCTCGGGATCGGGGTGGAACAGGATGCGCGCCAGCGCCTTCGGGCGCGACTGCACGGCGACTTCGATCAGCTTGATGGCGAAGAACAGCATCCACGGCTTCAGCCGGGTCATGTGCAGGACCTGGTGCTTGTAGTCCCAGAGACGGACATCTTTCTGAATCACCTTGCGGTCGCGGGCGATGCGGAAGAACGGCGTCCAGCGATGCGGCGTGACATAGAGCGCCTGGATCTGGTCGGGATCATAGGCGATGAGCTGGCGGAAGCCGCGCCAAAGGTCACGAAAGCCTTCGTCCTCGAAGCCGGCGACCCAGGTCGCCATCGACAGGATGCCGTGCTGCCGAAGCAGCCGGATCGCCTCGCGGTCGGACTTGGTGCTGCCGCCCTTGCGGATCAGCGACAGCGTCTCCTCGTCGGTGTTTTCCATGCCGAGCAGCCAGCGGATGACACCGGCCTTGCGGTAGAGATGCAGGCTATTGGCGTCGCGCACGATGTCGTCGGCGCGCGTCGAGCCGACGATCAGCACCGGCACACCCTCCGCGATCATGGCGTCGAGAAAGGCACGCCAGGCCTTCTTCGAGGAAGTCGGGTTCTCGTCCGCCAGGTTGATCAGCTCGACGCCGTGCTCGCGATGCAGCCAGGCGATCTCCCGGGCGAATTTGACAGGGTCGCGGTGGCGCCAGCGCGTCCAGAAACCGCGCTGGCCGCAATAGTTGCACAGATGCGGGCAGCCGCGTGAGAACTGCATGACCACCGCCCGTTTGCCGCCCCAGTAGGAGTAGCGGCGATGATCGATCAGTTCCCAGCCGACGCGATAGGCATCGAGATCGGCAATGGTCATTGCCGCCTGCGTCGCGACGGGGCGGCCGAAATCGTCGCGATAGGCGATGCCGGCAACGCTTGCCACCGGCTGGCGCATCTCGACCGCCTCGACCAAGGCGGTCGCGGTCGCCTCGCCCTCGCCGCGCACGATGAAGTCGAAGACATCCGTCACGGCGAGGATATCGCGCCAATGATAAGTCGGGAACACGCCGCCATAAATGACGATGACGCCTGGCTCGCGAGCCTTGATCATTTCGGCGATGCGCAAGGCGGTCGGATGCGCCGAGGTCGAGCCGGAATGGCCGATCAGGATGAAGTCCGGTTCGCCGCGCAGAGCCTGGTCGACGAGCGTTGGAAGCGGCAACGGCCCGAACTCGGCATCGACAAGGCGCACATGATGGCCGGAATCGATGAGCGGGCCGCCGATCGCCAAAAGGCCAAGTGGCGGCAGGTGATCGTCGGGCACGCGGCTGCCGATGGCCGTGTGCGGCGGATTGATCAGCACGATGTTCAAAGCGGACCTCCATGTTGGTCCGCTTGTGCTAGTTGCCGATGTCGAAGCCGCCTTGACGCGGTTCAGCAGTTTCCAAGCAGCTTTTCCGGAGAAATCCGCCCGAGGAGCCGGGCTAGCGCCGCAGATGGCTGAGCGGCACGTGGCCGGGTCCCTTGATGTTCTGCAGCACGAGCTGCGTGTGGACGTCGCGCACGCCGGGCAGCCGCATCAGCCGGTGCATGACGAAGGCGTTGAGGTCGTCGACCGACGGCACCATGACATGCAGCAGGAAATCGTGGTCGCCGGTCATCGTCCAGCAGGACGAGACCTCGTCCATGCGCTGCACGGCGGCGATGAAGCTTTCGGGCGAGCCGTCGCTATGGCTTACCAGCCGCACCTGGATGAACACCTCGACCGTCAGGCCGACGGCGCGACGGCTGAGCACCGCGGCAAAGCCCTTGATGATGCCGGTTTCTTGCAACGCCTCGAAGCGGCGCGCGCAAGGCGTTGTCGACAGGCCGATCTCCTGCGCCAGTTCCGAGACGGGCTTGCGCCCGTCGCGCTGCAGGATGTCGAGCATTCTTATCTCGAACTCGTCCAACTGAGGCATTTTCACTCCTCGATCTTCAGTTTCGAGCGAAGCTTACCTCAAAACTGGCGGCCAAGCTACAAACAAGGCTGATTTGCCTCGCCGGCCGCGGTTATGATGACCGCACGATCCGCGATCACGATCTTGAGGAGGAAGAAATGACGATCAGCGTTGCCGACTACGCCGCCGAATGCGCGGCGCAGGGCCTTCGCGGCGACTATTCGGTATGCCGCACCGATTTCACCGTGGCGCAAGACTACCACTATTCAGCCGAGGAGCAGGCGGTGTGGCGCACGCTGTGCGACCGCCAGACGAAGCTGACGCAGAGGCTCGCGCACCGTTCCTATCTCGACGGCGTCGCCGCGCTCGGGCTGCTCGACAGGATTCCGGATTTCGACGAAGTAAGCGAGAAGCTCACCAAGCTCACCGGCTGGGAGATCGTCGCCGTGCCGGGCCTGATCCCGGCCGGCCCCTTCTTCGACCATCTCGCCAACCGGCGCTTCCCGGTGACCAATTGGCTGCGGACGAAGAAAGAGCTCGACTACATCGTCGAGCCGGACATGTTCCACGATTTCTTCGGCCATGTGCCGATCCTGACCCAGCCGGTGTTCGCCGATTTCATGCAGATGTATGGCGAGAAGGCCGAGGACGCGATTGCGCTGGGCGGCGACGAGATGATCACCCGGCTCTACTGGTACAGCGCCGAATACGGGCTCATCCAGGACGCCGGCCAGCCGCTGAAGGCCTTCGGCGCCGGGCTGATGTCGTCCTTCACCGAGCTGCAATTCGCGGTCGAGAGCAAGGACGCCCACCATGTGCCGTTCGACCTCGAGACGGTGATGCGCACCGGCTATGAGATCGACAAGTTCCAGCGCGCCTATTTCGTGCTGCCGTCCTTCGACGTGCTGCGCGATGCTTTCGGCAGCGCCGACCTTGCCGGCATCGTGGCGCGGTTCAAGGGCCAGCCGGCGCTCGACCCGGCGACGGTCTGAGGTCGGTTTTCGCCCAACCGACGTTCAGGGCGGTTCAGCTGCCACAGGCGGCTGGGCCGCTTTGACTTTTTCAAGGATCCTGCCGGCGGCGCTGGCCGCAGCGGCCGTTCTGGCGCGCATCGCCATCTACGGGCTGTAGCGCTCTTGCCATTCCAGGCGCCGGCGCCGTCTGCTTGTCGAGAGTTCAGACGGCGATCACCTTGCCGAGATGCTCGCCCAGCCGGCAGGCGAGCGCGGTGATGGTCGTCGTCGGGTTGCACTGGCCCGAGGTGCAGAACACCGAGGAGCCGCCGACATAGAGATTGTCCATGCCGTGCACCTTGCAATTGGCGTCGACGACGCTCTTCAAGACATCGGTGCCCATGCGGGTGCCGCCCAAATGGTGGTGGCCGGCGGTTTCCTCATTGGTCGGATAGTCGCCGCCATTGCCGATCCAGTCGTCGATGCGGACGCGGCCGAGATTCTTCTGCGCCATGGTCGTGCCGAAAAGTCTCAGCCCCTCGAGCAAGGTCCGCCGTTCGAGCGGCGACTTCTTCCAGTGCAGCTCGATGCGCGGCACGCCGGCGCGGTCGACATCGGCCTTCGACAGCTCGATCTGGTTCGAGGCAAGCGGCGCCTGCTCCCAGGCGACGTAAAGCTGGGCCGCGCAATGCAGCCTCTGGTCCAGCTGGGAGGACATCCATTCCGCCATATTGGGTGCGGTGCAGGCGAGGTCTGCGATCAGCCGCTTGACATTGGGATAGGGCGACTCGATCACGCGGATGCCGAAATTCAGGATCTGCAGCCGCTCCATGGCCGCCAGCGTAGGTGAGAAGAAGGCTTCGTTCGAGGTGTCGACCTCGAACTCTGAGTAATTGGCAAGGATGGCGTTGCCGCCCTCGAAGGTCGGATGCTCCATCCAGTAGCGGCCGAGCGCCGCCGCGTTGGGCACCACGCCGCCATTCGACCGCTGGTTCGACCATAGCAGCAACCGCGAGTTCTCAAGCCCGCCGGTGCATGTGACGAAATAGTCCGCCCTGAAGGGGCCGGCGTCCTGCCCGTTCGACCAGAGTTTCGCGCCGGTGACGCGCTTGCCGTCGCCTGCGAGCTCGGTTGCGTAGGTGTTGAGCACGACGGCGATGTTCTTGCTCTTGTCGAGCTCGTCGGCGAACTTCTCGCCGAAGCGCACGGCGGGGCTCTTGATCAATTGCACCCAGCGGATGTCGTCCGAAACCGGGACATCGGGGCGGAAGTCGGGAAGTTCGAGGATATCGTGGACTTCGCCAAGATAAGGCTCGATGTCGGCACGGCTGATCGGCCAGCCGGTGTCCGGAACCCAGGCCTTGGGCTCGAAATCCTGTTTGTCGAGCACGCGGCACCAGCCGGCCCAGTGGTTGGACGAGCCGCCCATGAAGCGCAGCCTCGTAATGTCGAGGTCGAAATAATAATCGCCGACCGTGGCGCCGCGGTAGAAATCCTGCGACTCGTCGCTGAACTCGCGCGAGCCCGCCTCCAGAACGACGACCGGGATGCCGGCGGCACCGAGCTTCCTGGCGATCGTCGTGCCGGCCGGACCGGAACCGAGAATACAGGCCTTGGGTTCGAAGCCGGCCTGCTTGTAGGCCTCGTAGCTGTCGAAGATCATGCGAGATCGCTCCGCCGCAGGATCCAGCCATCCACCTCTATGATCTCGTCGGCATCGACGGCGGCTGGCTGGTTGCGGAACAGCGACAGCGCGGGCAGCGCGATCAGGGCTTGCACGATCGCGCGGCGCGACATTTTTCTTATGAAATTGCTCATGTCACGTCTCTCGATAGGGCCTCGATCCACGCATGCCGTTCCTGAACGGCACACGCGCCGCCGAGGATGCCAATTCCGTGCCAAACCCAGGTGAAAACGGCGTAACACCTGGAAGTTTAGCGCGATTGAATACGGCCATGGTTAGGGCATTCCTAACGCCTGCGGGGAAGCTTCATGCCGCTTCCGGAAGTTCGCGGTCGAGGATCGAAAGATTGCGGCCGCGATTCTTCGCCTCGTAAAGCCTGCGATCGGCGGCGCGCATCAAATCGGAAACGGTTGCGCTCTCGCCGCAGCTTATGCCGCCGATCGAGACGGTGAGCGGCACGGTGCGCTCATCGACGGGCCGGAAACGGATCAGCTCGACCTCGCGGCGGATGCGTTCGGCGATATGCTTGGCCTCCGGTTCGCTGGCGCCAATCAGGAAGGCGGCGAATTCCTCGCCGCCGATGCGGCCGAGCACGTCACCGCTGCGAATGCCGCGCTCGATGGCGCCGGCGATCAGAAGCAGCGCTTCGTCTCCCGTCAAATGACCATAGCTGTCATTGATCCTCTTGAAGTGATCGGCGTCGATGATGAGCAGCGCGCCGCGATCGCTCTTGCGCCGCGAACCGTCGAGCGCGGCAAAGAAGGTCTCGCGGTTGAGCATGCCGGTCATGTCGTCGCGGCTTGCCTTTTCCGAGAGGCGCCGGTGAGCGGCGGCGAGTTGTGCATGGGCGCGGGCGAGGTCGCGATGCGCATTCTGCAGCCGGTCGCTCTGCCAGAAGCTCCCGGCGCTGGCGGCCCAGGCAAGCACGAGCGGGCAAACCGTCGACGCCAGCCACACGGTGCGGCTCATCGAAAAGCCCATTGCCGGAACTACAATCAGCGTCAACAACAGCGAGACGGCGACCGAAGCGAACGCAACGGCAGCGGCCCTCAGAAATATGCGACTCATCACTTGCTCCCAACGGAAAGCTTGTGTGCCAGCAAGCGTTAAAGGCGACCTTTCCAGGACTTTTAAAATTTGAAGTGAGATGGCATTTTCACAATTCGTGACGCGTATAAGTTGTGGATAAATTCAGCGCCGGCATGCCATAAGAAACCCATGACAACGACACCCGATCCCGCCCGCTTTGCCCATGTCACGGACTGGGTGTTCGACCTCGACAACACGCTCTATCCGCACCACTCGAATCTGTTTGCGCAGATCGACGTGAAGATGACCGCCTATGTCGGCGAGTTGCTGACGCTTTCGCGCGACGAGGCGCGCAAGCTGCAGAAGGAGCTCTACCTGGAATACGGCACGACGCTGAACGGGCTGATGAAGCGGCACGGCATCGATCCCGACGATTTTCTCGAGAAGGTGCACGACATCGACTATTCGAGGCTGGTGCCGGATCCGGTGCTGGGCGCGGCGATCCGCCAACTTCCCGGGCGCAAATTCATCTTCACCAATGGCGACCGCAGGCACGCCGAGCGCACCGCGCGCCAGCTTGGCATATTGGAGCATTTCGACGCCATCTTCGACATCGTCGCGGCGGGGCTCAACCCCAAGCCGGAGCGCCAGACTTATGAGCGCTTTGCCGAATTGCACTCCGTGACCGGACACAATGCGGTGATGTTCGAGGATTTGGCGCGCAATCTGGCCGTGCCGAAAACGCTCGGCATGACGACGGTGCTGGTGGTGCCGCGCAATTTCGAACCGACCTTTTCGGAGATCTGGGAACGCGATCCGGCAAACGAGGACGACGTCGATTTCGTCACCGACGATCTCGCCGGTTTCCTGACGGCGATCGTCGACTTCGTGGCCTGAACTCTGTTTGCGTTGGCAGGCGCATGCGTTCGAGATCGGCCGAAACGGCCCGGCCTCGTCATCCACGGGCGGAGCAAGGCGACGCGCGCAGACCCGAGGATCCATTCCGTGACTTCGGCCGTAGGGTGCAGCGGAGCAGAATTCTGCACCGTTAGCGACGCTTCAACGTAACGGAATAGATTCCAGGGTCTCCGCGACGCCGCTTCGCGGCTGCTCCGCCCTGGAAATGACGAGGTTCGGGCGGCTTCAGCCAATCCCTGGCATTTGCGCTGAGTTCGCGGAAAATGAACGGAAAATCTTGCACCAAGACAAACGACAACGAGGACCTAGTCGAAATCCGGAATCGTGCCGGGCGGCAGTCCCAGCCGGCCATTCAGGTCCTTTAGAAATCGGCACCAGGCCGGAGTGCCTCCGGCTCCCTTGCCGTTGCCATTGCCATCGGACGAATAGCCATTGCCGAACCCGTTGCCGCAATTGGCGTTGCCGTTGAAGTTGCCGCCATTGAAGTTGCCGCTGAAGATCCCGGCATTGCCGTTGCCATTGAAATTGCCGCGATTGCCATTGCCGTTGAAATTGCCGGTGTTGCCAAGGCCGTTGGCGACACCGGCGCCGATTGGAAGGTCGGCAATCCTGACCAGGGTCGAGGCGTCGGCAACGATGATCGCGGCAAGCAGGGTGCCAACCGCGAGGCCGTTTCCATCAAGCAGCCTCGCCGCCACCTGGCACTTGCGAGGCCGAGCCGGCCCGGATGATTTCAGGCCGGTCATCAGCGGTTTCCCCGGCCGTTGAAGTTGCCGTTGAAGGCGCCGACATTGCCGTTGCCGTTGAACGACCCGCCGTTGAAATTGCCGTTGCCGGCACCGATGTTGCCGTTGCCGTCATATTCGCCGGTGTTGCCGTTGCCGTTGAAGGCGCCGATATTGCCGTTGCCGCTCGTCGTCGAGGTGTTGTTGTTCCCGTTGAAAGCGCCGACATTGCCGGTACCGCTGTTGAAGGCGCCGACATTGCCGGTGCCGCTGTTCTTGTAGCCGGCATTGCCGCCCAGGCTGCCGAGCGGGTTCATGCCCCTGACGTTCGAACCGATAGACTGGCCGTATTTGCCGACCGCCGCCTGGACGGCCGACATGCCGAAGGCCTGGCTGCCCGTCGTGGTGCCAGCCTTCGCCGCGGTTGCACCCAACAACCCCAGGCATAGCGCCGGCCCCAGGCATAGCGCCGGTATGACGTACCGTTTCATCTGCGAGCTCCTTCCATGGCTTTGCTTCGAAATTGGCACTTGCTTCGAAAAAGACCGAGTTTCGAAAAGGACTGGGTTTCGAAAAGGACTGGGACCGCCGGCGACATTCGCGATAGCCTTGCGCGGGGGACGGGCGCGTGGCTCGGCGGTCCCAGAGACGTCAGCGTCTCCAAGTTGAGGCTTGGCGACGCTAGCGGTTTGGACGGCGCTACTGGTTCGCGTTGCCGTTTCCGTTGCCGTTGCCGGCGCCCCAGTTGCCGTTGCCGTTGGCATTGCCGTTCCCGAGGCCGAAGTTCCCGTTGCCGTTCACGTTGCCGTTGCCGAGGCCGAAATTCCCGTTGCCGTTGCCATTACCGTTGGCGATGCCGGCATTGAGGTTGCCGTTGTAGTTGCCGTTGAAGGCGCCCAGGTTGGCATTGCCGTTTCCATTGCCGTTCCCGAATCCGAAATTGCCATTGCCGTTGAAGTTGCCGTTGAAGGCGCCGGTATTGGCATTGCCGTTGCCGTTGCCGTTGCCGACGCCGACATTGCCATTGCCGTTGCCATTGCCGCTACCGATCGAAAGTGCGGATGCCGAACCAGTCAGGGCCGACAGGACGGCCGCGGCCAGGATGATCTTTCTCATGACGTTCTCCTTGTTTGCGTTGAGCTTCCCGGCCAGTTCAAGATGACCGGGAGGACGCTCGAAGGATGCACGCAGAAATAGTGGCGATACATTCGGGCTGATCGGCAGGCACCGTCGGTTTTTCTGCTGATCTCCGTGTCAGGAAAAGTTGAAGCAATCGGGAAAAAACTGACAGGCATAAAGGCATATGCCGGGTGTATATTGCGCGAGGGAAGAACCCCTAATGCCTTTTCTCGCAGGCCCGTACTTTGCGGCATCGACGAGGAGGGACGTCGATGGAGGGTGGCATCGACACCAGCAAGGACGATAGCTCGAAAGTTCGGCGCCTGAGCCTGGCGCGGCATCTGGTTGCCGTGCAGGAAGAGCAGCGCCTGCGCCTGTCGCGCGAGCTGCATGACGACCTGGGCCAGATGCTGGCCAGCGTCGCGCTCGAATTGCACATGGTTCGCGCCGGCTCGCTTGAGATGGACAGTCGCCTCGCACGCGCCGCGATGCTTGTCGACCAACTGAACGCAAGGGTGCATGACGCCGCCTGGGGCTTGCGGCCCGCGGATCTCGAACGCCATGGCCTGCGGGCTTCGGTCGAGGATCTGGCCACCGTGCTTTGCGGCCAGCTCGGCATCCCGTGCGAAATGGACCTCGAAGCCCTTTCGAACCCGTTGCCCGCCGAGATCGCGCTCACGCTTTACCGGATCGCGCAGGAGGCACTCACCAATATCGGCAAGCATGCCGCGCCGAGCCGCATAAGCGTGACGGCGCACATCCAGGACGATCGGATGCGCCTGGCAATAGAGGATGACGGCAGCGGCTTTGACGGCAGCGCCGAGCCTGGCCCAGGCCATTTGGGACTTGCCGGAATGAAAGAGCGACTTGCGCTGGTGGGTGGCAGATTGTCGGTTGAAACCGCCCGTGGCAAGGGAACCACGCTTTACGCCGACGTGCCCCTCGCCGGCTGATCGACGGTTTCGTACCAAGCAGTGATCAAGTCGGAAATGGCATCCTCCACGTCGGGTGGGGTTACGTGAAGCGCTGCACATCCCGGACTTTAGTCCCGGCTTACAGTCCGGCCGCATGGGTTAGGCGGGGGATAGCTTACCCGCTACGGCCGCCTCGCGGCTTGCCGAGACAGACGGGCGTCCCGCATGAGGCGGGGCAATTGCCTAGACCATCAAGGACAAGAGGGGCTCTTCCAGGGTGAAGGGCTCTTTCATCGACTGATGGAGGTTAAAGGTGTGCTGCAAGCGGATATTTGTGGTCGATGACCACCCGATCATCCTGTCCGGGGTCGGGGCGATGATCAACAGCCAGGAGGATCTGACGATCGTCGGATTGGCCGGGAATGCCGATGATGCCCTCGAAGGGATCGGCAAGACGCTGCCCGATGTCGCCGTGGTCGACATATCGCTTCCCGGCGTCAACGGGGTCACGCTGATCGAACGGCTCGGCGAGCGCTTTCCGGAGGTCAGCTGCATAGCGCTGACGGCGCATGAGGACCCCGGCTGCCTTCGCCAGGTGCTTGCGGCCGGCGGGCGCGGTTTCGTGGTCAAGCGGTCGACCGCAACGGATCTGCTGCAGGCCATCCGATGCGTGCTGGCCGGCGACAACTATGTCGATCCGGCGCTTGCGGCGCGCATACTGAGCCCACGCAGCGCCGCGCAGGGCGATCCAGGCAATCTCAGCGAACGGGAGCGGTCGGTCATCCAGCTGGTGGCGCTCGGCTACAGCAACAAGGAAATCTCGTCGCGGCTCAACCTCAGCATAAAGACGATCGAAACCTATCGCACCCGGGCGACCGAGAAGCTCGAGCTCCGCTCACGGGCGGCCATCGTGCGTTTCGCGCACTCGAATGGCTGGCTGGTCGAGCTGCCGGTTTAGGCAGACCGGGCAGGTTTGTTTCCCGCGCTTTTCAGAGCTTGTAGAAGCGGCGGATAATGTCCCAGGCTTCTTCGGCGGTGTCGACGAAATCGATGATGTCCTGATCGCCGGGCGAGATCGTGCCTTGCTCGGCGAGGAAATCGAGATCGATCGCCCTTTGCCAGAACGCCTTGCCGAACAGGATCACCGGCACACGCTCCATGCGCCCCGTCTGGATGAGCGTCAGCGTCTCGAAGAACTCGTCCATCGTGCCGAAGCCGCCCGGAAACACCGCGACCGCCTTGGCGCGCATGACGAAATGCATCTTGCGGATGGCGAAATAGTGAAAGTTGAAGCAGAGCTCCGGCGTGACATAGGCGTTGGGCGCCTGCTCGTGCGGCAGCACGATGTTCAAGCCGATCGACGGTGCGCCGACGTCGTCGGCGCCGCGGTTGCCTGCCTCCATGACGCCGGGTCCGCCGCCGGTGACGACGACGTACTCACGATAGTAGGACGTAGCCGACTGCCGCGAGCACAGACGGGCGAATTTGCGCGCTTCCTCGTAATATTTGCTGTTCGCCTCGAGGTTCTTCTTCTGCGTCTCGTTCTTGGCCGCCCAGGCCTCGCCGCCGGGTTCCGGCAGGCGGGCGCCGCCGAACAGGATCACGGTCGAGTGAATGCCGCGTTCGGCCAGGATCATTTCCGGCTTCAAGAGTTCGAGCTGCAGCCGCACGGCGCGCAATTCGCGCCGCGTCATGAAGTCGGGATCGTTCCAGGCCAGCCGGTAGGTTTCGGCGCGTGTCTGCGGGGTATCCGGCACGCTTTTCGAGCGCTCCAGGTCCTCGTCCGAATGCGGCAGCGGCGTCCATCCCGCCTTTTCCATGGGAGTCATCGAATCCACCCGTCCAATTCCCTTACTTGCGCCGTCCCGTGACGCAGGCGCGATTGACCCCCATTAAGCCATAACATAGGGTCCGCGCGACTTTAAAACAGGTTAAGGCGCAGCCCCTTAACAGCTTGGTAATGGAGCGAAATCATGTCGAAGCCCGATCTGGCGAGCCTCGAAAGCACCATCGAAAAGGCCTTCGAGGAGCGGGACACGATTTCGACCGCGACGCGCGGCGAGGCGCGCGAGGCCATCCAGTCGGCGCTCGACCTGCTCGATCGTGGTGTCGCCCGCGTCGCCGAACGGCAAGACGACGGCAAGTGGCAGGTCAACCAGTGGCTGAAGAAGGCGGTGCTGCTCTCCTTCCGGCTGAACCCGATGGAGATCATCAAGGGCGGTCCCGGCCAGGCCGTGTGGTGGGACAAGGTGCCGTCGAAGTTCGACGGCTGGAGCGCCGTCGACTTCGAGAAGGCCGGCTTTCGCGCCGTGCCGTCCTCGATCGTGCGCCGCTCGGCCTATGTCGCGCCGGGCGCGGTGCTGATGCCGTCCTTCGTCAATGTCGGCGCCTATGTCGATACCGGCACCATGGTCGACACCTGGGCCTCGGTCGGCTCCTGCGCCCAGATCGGCAAGAACGTGCATCTTTCGGGCGGCGTCGGCATCGGCGGCGTGCTGGAGCCGATGCAGGCCGGTCCGACCATCATCGAGGATAATTGCTTCATCGGCGCGCGCTCGGAAGTGGTCGAAGGCTGCATCGTGCGCGAAGGCTCGGTGCTCGGCATGGGCGTCTTCATCGGACAGTCGACCAAGATCGTCGACCGCGCCACGGGCGAGGTCTTCTATGGCGAAGTGCCGGCGAATTCCGTCGTCGTCGCCGGCTCCATGCCGGGCAAGGCCCTTCCGAACAACGAGCCGGGCCCGAGCCTCTACTGCGCCGTCATCGTCAAGCGCGTCGACGCCAAGACCCGCTCCAAGACCTCGATCAACGAATTGCTGCGCGATTGATCCTCCACAGCGGAGCGGACGCTATTGTCTGAAAGATCGCAATTCCTCTGGCTGTTCTTCAGCCTTTCGGGGCGGCTGAGCCCGATCGCGTATGCGCTGGCCGGGATCTTGCTGGTGCTTGTCCAGTTTTTTCCGTTCTACCAATTCGCGCGGGTGGAGCTCAACTCCGCCGCCAGCCAGAACTGGGCCATGATATGCTGGGGCGTGCTGCTGATCTCGGCCTGGGCCACCTTCGCAGTGACGGCAAAGCGCTTCCATGATTTCGGCAAGCCGACTTACTTTGCGCTGATCTCGCTGATCATCGGCCCGATCCTGCTCGTCGTCCTCGCCTGTTTCCGCAGCGATCCCGGACCGAACCGTTACGGCAGGCGCACCAACGCGCCGGCCGATTCCTGAAACCGCCATGCGCTACCGCGCGCTCGATCCGCAACTGATCATCGAGACCGCCGAGAGGCTGGAAGTGCGGATCGGCGATCGTTTTCCGGAAGCCGGCCTGCGCGGCGTCGCCGCCGAGCTGGTATCGCTGTCGCGCGACCTGGCGAAGGCCGCCAAGGAGCTGGAGGCGCCGATCTGGTGGCTGCGCGGCGTCATCGTCGCCGCCTTCATCGCCGGCGTGGCGATGTTTTTGTTCGTCGGCACCATCCTGCCGCTCGACCGCATTTCGGGCGCTGACGATGCCGTGCAGTCGATGCAAGGCATCGAGGCGACGATCAACACCGTTATCCTGGCCGTGCTCGGGTTGCTGGCGCTAGTCCGCACCGAGGAGCGGATCAAGCGCAAGAAGGTGTTCCGCCAGTTGCACGGGCTGCGCTCGCTGATCCATGTCATCGACATGCACCAGCTCACCAAGGACCCGGCGACACTGTCGGCCGATTTCAAGCCGACCTCGCACTCGCCCATCCGCATCACCAACGCGGCCGATCTCGCGCGCTACCTCGACTATTGCTCGGAGATGCTGTCGATCACCGGCAAGATCGCGGCGCTGTTCGCGCAATCGGTCAACGACGATGTCGTCGTCAATGCCGTCAACGACATCGAGAACCTGGCCTCCAACCTGTCGCGCAAGATCTGGCAGAAGATCACGCTGATCGAGGATCGGCGCTGACCGCTTGCGGTGTTAATCCTGGCGGACCGTGCTTTTCCGTTTCGGCCTGACGCACCAGCGCGGTGACGCGTTCGTTGACCGGCGTCGGGATGCCGGTTTGCTTGGCCAGGCGAATCACCGCGCCCTGCAATTCGTCGATCTCGGTCGGACGCCCGCGTTTCAGATCGTCCCACATCGACGAGCGCGCTTCGGGATCGATCGCGAGCATGCGGCGCGCCAGAAGGCCGAACAGCCAGTCGGGGAGCCGCAGCACCTTCGGCAGCAGCGCCGGCGGCAGGCCGGTGATGCGCGCCGGCGTTATGCCCGCGGCCTTCATCGCGGCGAGCGCCTCGTCGATCTGGGCGGCGAGAATGACGCGCCAGCTTCGGTCGGCGAGTTGCCTCGCCAGCGGCAGGTCGGAGAGCGCGACCAGCGCGTTGTTGAGGTTCATCAAGAGCTTACTCCACTGCACCGCCTTCATGTCGGCGCGCGCTTCGACGGCAAGTCCGTCGGCATTGAGCAGACCGGCAAGGCCGTCGACGCCGCCGTCGATCATCACCTCGCCCTGGCTGGCGCGATGCACGCGGAACGGAACCTCGCCGTTCGGCGACTGGACGACGTTGAACATCACCATGCCGGTCAGCACGCGTCGGCCGGGGACCCCGGCGCGCAACCTGTCCGCATTGTCGACGCCGTTCTGCAGGCTGACCACCACCGCATCCGAAGGCCCGTGGACGGCGATCAGCTTCGCCATCTCCTCGGTTGCGCCGCTCTTCACCGTCACCAGGATGACGGCCGCCTCCTGCAGCGCGATCGCCGGATCGTCGGTGGCCGAAATCGCCTGGGCCTCGATGCGGCGGTCGCGGCCGTCGAGATCGCTGATGCGCAGTCCACCCTGGCGCATGGCCTCGACGACGCGACCGCGGCCGAGAAAGACAACCTTGAGTCCGGCGAGCGCCAGGCATCCGCCGACATAGCAGCCGATACTGCCGGCGCCGGCGACCGCGATCGTCCTTGCTTGGCTGGCCATGCATTCGTCCTCGCTTGGCTCGCAACTCGCAATGATGCATGTCGTTCTCCCAGAACCGCTGCACACTTGCGGGCGACAGGCATTTATACGCCATGAGAACCATATTGTCGGCGGCATGACCGGCGATCATCTGCCACCGTGACACGACAAACGCTTTCGACTATCGCTTTGCCCATGACCTTGCCGACCGACCCCGCCGCGAACCTTGCCGCCCTGATCCGCTGTCCTTCCGTGACGCCCGCCGAAGGCGGCGCGCTTGCCGCGCTGGAAGACATGCTGAAGCCGCTCGGCTTCTCCGTCGAGCGTCCGGTCTTCTCGGAAGACGGCACGCCGGACATCGAAAACCTCTATGCGCGGCGCTCGGGCAATGGCCCGCATCTGATGTTTGCCGGCCATACCGACGTGGTGCCGGTGGGCGACGAGGCGGCCTGGACGCATCCGCCCTTCGCCGCCGAGATCGCCAATGGCGAGATGTATGGTCGCGGCGCCGTCGACATGAAGGGCGGCATTGCCTGCTTCATCGCCGCGGTGGCGCGTCACGTCGCGAAGAATGGCGGCCCGAAAGGCTCGGTCTCCCTGCTCATCACCGGCGACGAAGAAGGACCGGCGATCAACGGCACCACCAAGCTGCTCGGCTGGGCGGCGGCCAAGGGCGAGAAGTGGGACGCCTCGATCGTCGGCGAGCCGACCAATCCCGATGCGCTCGGCGACATGATCAAGATCGGCCGGCGCGGCTCGCTGTCGGGCAGCGTGATCGTGAACGGACGCCAGGGCCATGCCGCCTATCCGCAGCTTGCCGACAACCCGCTGCGCGGGCTCATCAGCCTGGTCGATGCGCTGCTCCATCCCGTGTTCGACAAGGGCACGAAGGATTTCCAGCCGACCAATCTCGAGGTGACATCGATCGATGTCGGCAATCCGGCGACCAACGTCATCCCGGCCAAGGCCATAGCCACGTTCAACATCCGCTTCAACGACACTTGGGATGCAGAAACGGTCCAGGCCGAGATCCACAACCGGCTCGACCAGGCCGCCGGGCGCAAGAAATACCGGCCGGGCAAGAAGACGCCGGTCGACTATGAGCTTGTCTGGCGCGACCGGCCGAGCCATGTCTTCCTCACCCGCGACGACAAGCTGATCGATACGCTGAGCAGCTCGGTCAAGGCGGTGGTCGGCAAGACGCCGGCGCTCTCCACCTCCGGCGGCACCTCGGACGCCCGCTTCATCAAGGATTATTGCCCGGTGGTCGAATTCGGGCTGGTCGGCAAGACCATGCATATGGTGGACGAACGCGTCGCGCTTGCCGACCTCGAGACGCTGACGCAAATCTACGAACGCTTCATCGAAGACTGGTTCGGAAAAGGCCTTTCGTGACCATGCTTTCGGCGGACGAAACCTATTCTTCGCTGGCCGGCGCCTGGCGACTGATGTTCGGCAAGGCCGACGGCCTGCGCCTGCTCGACCTTTCGGCGGACGGTTTCTGGAATTCCTTCTTCGCCATAATCGTGGCGGCGCCGGCGCTGATCGTCGGCTGGGTCGGGATCGCCAACGAGATCGGTGACCCCGAGGCCTTCGCCGGGCGCCTCGGCACGCTCATCCGGCTGGCGACCGTCGATATCGGCTCCTGGGTGTTGCCGCTGGTGGCGCTTGCGCTGGTCGCGCCGCGTGCCGGCATCGGCGGCCGCTTCGTCCACTATGTCGTTGCGTCCAACTGGGCGTCGGCGATCATCGCCTGGCTGATGCTGCCCTCGGCGCTGCTGAGGCTTTTCCTGCCTTCCACCAGCGAAATCAGCAGCCTGGTCTCGCTGGTCTTGTTCGCGCTGTCGATGCTGCTGACGTGGCGCATGACCAATGCGTCGATCGGTAAGGGCGCCGCCGTCGGCACCGCCGTCTTTGTCGGCATGTTCATTGCCTCGCTGCTCGTCCTGTTCGGCCTGCAGGCGCTGCTCGGCATCGACTTCCCGGACGGCACGACGGGTTGATCCTGCCCGACTGACAGCGTCTTTCAATTTATCCACAGAATGGTATGATAATTTCATACCATTCTGTGGAGGGTTTCTATGTCCGCTACCGAAAAACGCACCTTCAGCCTGCCGGCGGAGCAAGCCGCCTTCATCGATCAACTTGTCCGCTCGGGCACCTATGCGACCAGCAGCGAAGTCATCCGCGCGGGGCTTCGCGCCCTTCAGGAGCGCGACGCCGCGGTGGAGCGCTGGCTCCGCGAGGAAGTCGCACCGACCTATGATGCGTGGAAGACAAACCCTGGCAAAGTCATTTCGCCTGCGGAAATGGCCGAACGGGCGCGCAAGCGCCACGATACCCATTCGCAGAAGAAACCGTGAAGCGCCGGGCCGTCGTCTACTCGCTTGATGCCGGCGACGATCTCGATCGCATTTACACTAACGTTGCTGAAGCTAGCAGCCCCATCACGGCGGACCGCTATGACAGTCGCATACGGGCGTTCTGCGAGCGCCTCGAGCATGGCTCTGAACGCGGCACGCGCCGTGATGACGTGCGGCCGGGCCTTCGTGTCGTCGGATTTGAACGCCGGATCACCGTCGCTTTCGCCGTGGAACCTGAGCGGGTCGTGATTCTGCGCCTGTTCTATGGCGGAGCCAATTGGTCGGACGAACTGGCTGAAGACGACGCCGGCTGATCGACGCGTTCTTCAGACGGCTTCCCGATAATCCACCCCGACGAGAAAGAGCCCGTCCGGCGGGGCCACCTGGCCGCAGGCGGCGCGGTCGCGTGCTTCGAGCGCCGCCTTGAGATCGGCCGCGCCCCAGGAGCCGTCGCCGACGCACTTCAGCGAGCCGACCATCGAGCGCACCTGATTGTGCAGGAAAGAGCGCGCCGAGGTGCGAACTTCGATCAGGTCGCCAACGCGACTGACATCCAGTTGCGCCAGCGTGCGGACAGGGCTTTCGGCCTGGCACTGGGTGGAGCGGAAGGTGGTGAAGTCGTGCCGCCCGAGCAGCAGTTTGGCCGCCTCGTGCATGGCCTCGGCATCGAGGCGTTTCGGCACCCACCACACCTTGCCCTTTTCCAGCGCCGCCGGCGCCCGACGGTTGAGGATGCGATAGAGATAGTGGCGGCCGGTGGCGGAAAAGCGCGCGTCGAAACCGTCGGCGACGACAGCCGCCCTGAGGATGGCGACGCGCGCGCCCGCCGCTTGCAGATGGGCGTTCACGGCGTCGCGCACCTTGTCGCCCGGCCAGTCCCTGGCCAGATCGACATGCGCCACCTGTGCGGTGGCGTGCACGCCGGCATCGGTGCGGCCGGCGGCACGCAACCTTATCTGTTCGCCGCAGAATCTTTCGATCGCCTGCTCGATCGCCTGCTGCACCGAGGGCTGGTCGGCCTGATGCTGCCAGCCGGCGAACTGGCTGCCGTCATATTCGATATCGAGCCGAAAACGCGGCATGCCAGCTGTGCTTTCGCCTTAGCCTAGGCGGCTAAAGCGGTGAAGGCCGAAGCGTAGAGCAGCTTGCCAGTCTCAGGCGCATCGCCCCAGGCCAAAGCCTGCAGCGCCTCGCCCTGATATTCGCTCTCGAACTTGCCGGCGCGGGCATGGGTATAGCCGAAGCGGCCGTAATAGACCGGATCGCCCAGCACCACGGCCAGCGTCTCGCCGGCTTCCTTGAGACGGACATGCGCCTCGCGGATCAGCGCGCCGCCGATGCCGGTGCCGTGGAAGGAGGGCTCGACAGCCAGCGGCGCCAACGCGACGGCCGCGAAACGCTTGCCGCCATTCTGCACGTAAAGCCTGGAAAACAGGATGTGGCCGACGGCCTGGCCGTCTTCCTCGGCAACCAGTTCGACGACGGCATCGCCGCCGGTGACAAGTGCGTCGACCAGGCCGGCTTCCGCCCGCTGGCCAAAGGCATGTTCTTCGACGAGACGGATCGCCTCGCGATCCCGCGGCGTCGCCGCGCGTATCGACATCATGCTCATGTGAGTTTCGTTCCTTTTTCGATCTTGGCTCCGCGCAAAAACTCCTGCGCGGCGGCGGGCTTTCCGCCCGCCCGTTGAACTTCGACCAGCCTGACCGCGCCTGCCCCGCAGGCGACCGTCAGCCGGTCATCGAGAATTCCTCCCGACTCGCCGACGCCATCCGAGAGCGTCGAGCGAAGCAGTTTCAGCCGCTCCATGCGGCCGCCAATGTCGACCTCGCACCATGCGCCCGGAAAGGGCGAAAGGCCGCGAATGTGATTGTGGACTTCGCCAGAAGGCCGCGTCCAGTCTACGCGTGTCTCCGATTTATCGATCTTTCGGGCGTAGGTCACCCCTGCCGTTGCCTGTGGGGTAAATGTCAGACAATTTATCCCCAACTGCGCGAGCGCCCGCACCATCAGCGAAGCGCCTTGAACCATCAGGCGGTCATGCAACTCGCCGGCCGTCATATCGGGTGCGATGGCGCATTTTTCAACCATTGCCACCGGGCCGGTGTCCAGACCCTCTTCCATCTTCATGACCAACATGCCCGTTTCGGCATCGCCGGCCATGATGGCGCGCTGGATGGGAGCAGCACCACGCCAGCGTGGCAAAAGCGAGGCATGGCCGTTGAGACAGCCGAGCCGTGTCGCCTCCAGGACTGCTTTCGGCAGCAGCAGCCCATACGCGACGACGACCGCGACATCGGCCTGCAAGGCGGCAAAGGCCTGCTGCTCGGCCTCGGTTCTCAGCGATGTCGGCGTCCGCACGTCGAGCCCCAGCCGCTCGGCCTCGCGCTGCACCGGCGAGGGCGTCAGTTCCAGCCCGCGCCGGCCGGCGGCGCGCGGCGGCTGCGTGTAGACGGCCACGATCTCGTGTCCGGCCTCGGCGATGGCCCGCAAGGTCGGCACGGAAAAATCCGGCGTGCCCATGAAGATGACGCGAAGCGGCATTTGTTCTTCCATATCTGCTTGTGCCGATGGCCGCTCAGGAGCCCGCTTCAAACGGATTTACGAGTTTGAGGTCGAGCCCATCGAAGTCGCGAACATTGCGCGTTGCCAGCGTGGCATCATGCGCCAGACAGATAGCGGCAATCATCGCGTCAGGCAGACTCATCGGGCGGCCCTTTCGTTCGCGCATGGCCCGTAGCTTGCCGGCAAGACGAGGGGCCGAGCCCGCAAACTCCGCAATGCGACCGGCAAACTGATGTGAGATCAGATGATCGAGGACACGGATATAGCGATCCGACCCGGTCCTGCTCAGAAACCTTTCCGCGCCAAAAGATTGCTCCATTATAACCGGGCCGCACACGTAGAGTTCAAGAACGTCCTGTTTGCGAAGCCATTCGGCAACGATCGGATCGGGCGTCGGCTTGCCGGCTTCGGAAATGACGTTGGTGTCGAGGACGATCACTCGAAATCCTCGACCGGGCGACCAAAGTCACGTTTCCTTTCCGCTTCGATTTCTTCCATTATCTCTGCGAACGTCTCGTCGGTGGCATTTTCAGCGACGAATGCCGAGCGAATCGCATCCCAGGCCGAGACGCCCCGCTCCGGCTTGGCCTCTTTTTCAGCAACGATACCTTTGCGCAGAAGATCGATGGCTTTGCCCGACAAGCTCTGGCCACCCTTGCGAGCAGCTTGCTCAATTTCACGCTTCAAAGGCTCGGGAATGCCTCGGATTAACATGTCGCCCATTGGCGTATCTCCGCTCTGATATCAGAGATATCATGCTCAGAGCTTACGCTCAAGGCAGCGAGTTTCAAGGCGTTGTTACCCCACCATCTTGCCCGGCGCCTTGTCCTTGGCGAGCTTCTTGAACTTCCTAACCACCATGTCGCGCTTCAGCTTCGAGATGTGGTCGATGAACAGCACGCCGTTGAGATGGTCGATCTCGTGCTGCAGGCAAGTGGCCATCAGGCCTTCCGCCTGCATCTCCTGCAGTTTGCCGTCGCGGTCGAGAAATTTCACCCGCACGGAAGCCGGGCGCTCGACCTCGGCATAATAATCCGGGATCGACAGGCAGCCTTCCTCATAGACCGAACGTTGGTCGGCGCTTTCGAGGATTTCCGGGTTGATGAAGACATGCGGCTGAGGCGGCTCGCCTTCCTTGGCAAGGTCGATGACCAGCAGCCGCCGCGGCTCGCCGACCTGGATCGCCGCAAGGCCGATGCCCGGCGCGTCATACATGGTCTCCAGCATGTCGTCGGCAAGCTTGCGCAGGTCGCCGTCGACGCGCTCCACCGGCTTGGAGACCTGGCGCAGTATGGGATCGGGAAGAATGATGAGCGGCTTGATCGACATGGCGTCTCACCTAAGACGTCGTTGGAAAAGCGTCAACCGGGACACCTCTGGCCTGTTCACGTTTTGATCTGTGCCAGCGAGGCGAATCGGTTATGCTGCCCAAATGAACGACATGACCACCATCCTTTCGCAACCGGTCGCGCGGCTCGGCGCCACCACGATCACGCTCGGCCAAGCGCTTGGTTTCGGCGCAATGCTGCTGATGGCGCTTTTTCTGGTGCTGGCCGTGGCCTTGTGGCGCGCGGGTAAGGCGCGCGCGGTTGCCGCCGCGGAAGCGGCGGACCATGCCCGCGACACCGAGGCGCGCATCGCCGACGTCCTGCAGGCGCAGGCCGAGATGCAGGGGCGCATGGGGGCGATCGCCGAGGTGTTCGGCGCCAGGCAAGCAGAGCTTACCCAGTCGCTTGGACAACGGCTCGACGCCATGACCGGCCGCCTTGGCCAGACGATGACCGAGCAGACCAAGTCGACGCATGAAAGCCTGGCCAAGCTGCAGGAACGGCTGGCGGTGATCGACACCGCGCAGGGCAACATCCAGTCTTTGGCCGGCCAGGTCGTGCAACTGCAGGCGATCCTCTCCAACAAGCAGACGCGCGGCGCCTTCGGCCAGTCGCGCATGGAAGCGATCATCGCCGACGGTCTGCCGCACGGCGCCTATGAATTCCAGGCAGGTCTTTCGAACGGCAGCCGGCCCGACTGCCTGGTGCGGATGCCGAACGGCTCGCCTTCGCTTGCCATCGACGCCAAGTTCCCGCTGGAAGCCTGGAACGCCATTCGCGCCGCCGAGGGCGCCGACATGCAGAAGGCCGCGGCGCAGGCTTTCCGGCGCGACATTGAAGTTCATGTCCGCGATATCGCCGAAAAATACCTGATCCAGGGCGAAACCCAGGACACCGCCTTCATGTTCGTGCCGTCGGAATCGGTGTTCGCCGAAATCCACGAGAATTTCGAAGCGGTGGTGCAGAAGGCGCACCGGGCGCGGGTCATCATCGTCTCGCCGTCACTGCTGATGCTGTCGATCCAGGTGATCCAGGCGATCCTCAAGGACGCCCGCATGCGCGAGCAGGCGCATCTGATCCAGGGCGAGGTCATCCGGCTGATGGAGGACGTGGCGCGGGTCGACGAGCGCGTGCGCCGGCTGCAGACGCATTTCGGCCAGGCGGCCAAGGACATCGACGACATCCTCGTTTCGACGTCGAAGGTGACCAAGCGCGGCCAGAAGATCGAGGCGCTGGAATTCGCGGAGGGCGAGACCGAAGCGCCGCACGGTAGTCCCGCCAAGGTCGAAGCCGGCGCGCGGGTGGCCGATTCCAAGACCGGGCAGCTCAGGCTGCGCGTCGTCGAAGGCGACGACTAAAGCGCGTCGCGCTGAACCGGATTCAGGCGACGCGCTTTAAGTCCTTATTTTTATGCATGTCGTTGTCCCAGAACCGCGTACACTTCTGGGCGACATGCATTAGTTGCTCAACGCGGGCTTCCTTCGCTGGCAAGGCCGCATACCTTGGAGATTGGCCAAAACGCCCATCGCTTCGTCATTCTGGGGCGGAGCAAGGAGCGAAGCGACGCGCGCAGACCCTAGAATCCATGCCGTGACGCTAAGGCGTTGCGACGGTGCAGAATTTCTGCTCTGCCGTGCCCTTGATGAGGTCACGGCATGGATCCTCGGGTCTACGCGTCCGCTTCGCTCCCGCTCCGCCCGTGGATGACGAAAGCAGGGAGGCTTCGGCCAATCGCCAGAGGCCTGGGAACCCTACTGCTCCTCGACGACCCTCGTGCCCTCGAATTCCGGCAGCCAGTGCAGCGCCGAGCGATGCCAGTATTGCGTCCTCGGTACCAGTTGGTCGCGCTGGCGCGCCGTACCGACCCTGATGCCGTACACCTTCGGCCCGTCGCCGACCGAGGTGGCGTAGAGATGCGAGCCGCAATCGCCGCAAAAACCCTGTGCCCGCTTGGCGCCGGTCGAGCCGGTCTTGATATAGACCTTGGGCTCGCCCTTGGTAATGCGATAGTCCTCCTCAGGCGCACGCACGCTGACCCGGAACGCGGTGCCGGTCAGTTGCTGGCAGTCCGTGCAATGGCAGATCGAGGTCTTTTCGGGATCGACTTCCGCCTCATAAGTTATGGCGCCGCAATGGCATCCGCCGTCGATCTTCATCGGTCTTCCTCCTGACAAGTTCGCTGCGTCAAAATCTAGCCCTCCTCCGCTGCCTCGGCGATGGCCTTGCGCCGCTGCTCCCATGTGCCAGTGGCCTGCGGCTTGACGAAGAGCCTGGTGATCTGCGGCATCTCCTTCTTCAACCGTGCTTCCAGGCGCTCGACGCAGGCCTCGATCTCGGGCGCGGTGAGATGATCCTCGAATTCGATGCTCAAGCCCGCGACGATTTCCTCCGGCCCGATATGGACGCTGAGGATTCCGTTCGCGCGCTGCACGGCCGGATCCTGCTGGGCGATGGCGAGCACCTGCTTCTGGACCTCCGGCGAGGCCGGCTCGCCGAGCAGCAGGCTCTTGCTCTCCCGCGCCAGGAAGATCGCCGTTGTGCCCAAGATCAGCGCGATGCCGATCGAGGCGACACCGTCGAGCTCTGGCATTTCCAAGATTTCCGCCGCCAATATGCCGGCGAAGGCGACCATCAGGCCGAGAAGTGCTGCACTGTCCTCGAACAGCACGGTAAAGACGCTGGGATCCTTGCTTCGGTGGATGGCCTCGAACCAGCCCTGGTTGCCCTTCTGCAGGCGAAATTCCCTCAGGGCCACCAGCCACGAGCTGCCTTCGAACAGGAAGGACAGGCCAAGCACGATGTAGTTGACCTTGGCGTTGACGACAGGTTCCGGCGCCATGATGTGGATGACGCCTTCATAGAAGGAAACGCCGGCGCCGAGCGCGAACACCAGAAGCGCCACGATAAAGCTCCAGAAATAGAGCTCGCGTCCATGGCCTAGCGGGTGCGTACGATCGGCCGGCCGCGCGGCGCGGCGCATGCCATGGAGCAGGAGCCCGCCATTGCCGGTGTCGACCAGCGAATGCACGCCTTCCGACAGCATGGCGGACGAACCGGTGAAGGCCGCCGCCGCAAATTTGGTCAGCGCGATCGCCAGGTTGCCGGCGAGCGCGGCATAGATAACCCTTTTCGAGCCGGCATGCCCTGCCATCAGGTTCCTGACCCTTTCCGATACGACCGACCTTAGCGGCCTGCCGGCCGAAGCTCCACAGCTATGCAAAACGCGCTGACGGTCCGGTCGTTCAAAGAGGAGGCGGCTCGTGGCGCGAAGCTCCTATTCGACGACTTCGTCGGTCCATACTCTGAAGCCGGCTAGCGTGCCCGGCCCAAAGATATGGGTCAGCGGCACATCGGCCGCGTCGCGGCCGGAGGCAATCAGGATGCGGCCGATGCGCGGGGCGTTGTTGCGCGGATCGAAAGCGTGCCAGCGGCCACCGAGATAGACTTCCATCCAAGCGGCGAAATCCATCAGGGCCCAGGGTTTTGGCAGGCCGATGTCGCTGATATAGCCGGTGCAGTAGCGGGTCGGGATGTTGAGCGCACGGCAAAAGGCGACAGCAAGATGGGCAAAATCGCGACAGACGCCGCTCTGCTCGCGGTAGGCCTCCGCCGCGGTGCGCGTAGGCCGCGCATTGCCGTAGTTGAAGACGACATGGTTGTGGACGAAGTCGCAGACCGCCTGGACGCGCGGAACGCCGAGGGGGGTGTGACCAAACAACCGCCAGGCGTCGCTCGCCAGCACATCGCTTTCGCAATAGCGGCTGGGCAGCAGGAACAAGAGTGTGTCCGACGGCAGGTCGCGCACCTCGTGCTGCCAGGCCGATAGGTCACCCATCTCGAAGGTGCCGGGATCGCGGATGATGGCATCGGTGCCGAAAGTAAAACGTCCCGGAGAGGCAACAAGCCGGTTGCACCAGTTGCCGAAACTGTCGCGATAGCTCTGGATCGGCACTGGCGGAGTGGAGGTCAGGAAATCCGGCCGCTCAAGATCAGAGGCGCGGGAGTAGTGGACGTTGAGCATCGCGATCAGTGGCGCTTCCTGCGGAAAGTCGAAGCTCATCTCGCAGCCGATGTGAATTCGCATTTTCTCCCTGGCCGGCTGCTCGATCATCGCCCCGGCGAAAGCTGGGCTGATGCTGCAGTGCGAAGAAGACCATCGCACGGACCGATGAGGTTTGCGAGCAAATTAGAAATCGGTTGAAAGCGCCCGGCTGTTGGCGGCGACAGCCGCTACCCTCTTGCAGCCGGGCATTTCTCTTGTTTCACTTGCACGTCCGCAATCGGAGGAGCGAATCATGGCTAAAGGTGCGATGAAGGCAGGCAAGGAAGCCCGCAAGCCGAAGAAGGACGCCAAGAAGCCCGCCGCGGCCCCGGCTCCGAAGGCGCCGCCGGTCAAGGCGATGCGCATCAAGGAAAAGTAGGCGGCCGAATTCGGTCGACCCGGCTCAATGCAGGCTTTGAACCCGGCGGCATGACAATGCTGCCGGTATTTTGTTAATCGGGGGGCACCCCATAGCAAAGGGCGAGGACGACCTCGCTTCGCCGCAAAACCCGGCCGGGACGACCCGCCACCCCCGAGCATCTCAACCGATGCCGGAATGACGGAGTGCTTGTCGATGTCCTGGATTGTTCTTTTCTTCGCCGGCCTGTTCGAGATCGGCTGGGCAATCGGCCTCAAATATACCGATGGCTTCTCGAAGCCGCTGCCGACCCTTCTCACAATTGCCTCGATGATCGTCAGCCTCGGCCTGCTCGGCCTTGCGCTGAAGACGCTGCCTGTCGGCACGGCCTATGCGGTGTGGACCGGCATCGGCACCGTCGGCACGGCGCTGCTCGGCATCTGGCTGCTTGGCGAGCCGGCGACAATTGTCCGGCTCGCCTGCATCAGCCTGATCGTCTGCGGCATCGTCGGCCTGAAACTCGTCGCCTAAAGCGCGTGCTGAAACGGATTCAGGCGACGCGCTTTAAGTCCTTGTTTTCATGCATGTCGTTGTCCCAGAACCGCGTACGGGCGACATGCATTAGATAGGCTTGCTGTCCGCAAGCACAAACGCGTTCAGGGCCGCTTTCGGCGACCCTGAATCATTTTCCATCGAACCCGAACTTAGCGGGCGGAGAAGCCCGGAGGCGTTCTGCCGACGCGCGACTTGCGGGCGGCATAGCGTGCGTCACGCTTTGCCTTGCGCGCGGCCTCGTCGGCAAGGTCGACCGCGATGCGTTCGGCTTCCTCAGCCTCGCGGCGCCTGGCCTCTTCGGCCGCCGCCGCCGCCGCCGCAAGACGTGCTGCCTCGGCAATAGCTTCGCGCTCGGCCTTCTCGGCCGCTTCACGCGCCTGCTTTTCCTGCTTCAGCCTAGCCTTCTCCGCTTCGCGGATCTCGCGAGCCTCGAGGATTGCCTTGCGTTCGGCCTGGCGCGCCAGCACAGCGGGGTCATCCGCCGCCGGCTTTGCCTTGAAGCGCTCGAGCAGCGCCTTCTTTGCCTCGTTCGCGGCATTGCGCCGCTCGAAAATGTCTTTTTCCCTGTAGATAGCCAAGTGTACTTCCCTGCAGTCTATTCGCGACGCTTACATACGCGCGAAAGCGGCGAGTTCAAGCGCCAAAACGGTATGCCAGCCATGAAAATCTGTGCTGTTGCCGCAATGATACGGCTGGCCATCGCGATGGACTGTTCACAATCCACGCCACTGGCGGGCGGCAAGACCGATCGCTACCTCTAGCGCCGAAACCAACCCAGACGACACCCCAGGACAGCAACATGGAACTCGGTCTCTACACTTTCGCGGATGTCAGCCCGGAAGCGGGTCCCGGCGCCATCGGCCCGCATGAGCGGCTGCGCAACCTCATCGAGGAAATCGAGCTTGCCGACCAGGTCGGTCTCGACGTGTTCGGCCTCGGCGAGCATCACCGCCCCGACTATGCCGCCTCGGCGCCGGTCGTGGCGCTGGCCGCGGCAGCGGAGCGCACGAAGCGCATTCGCCTCACCAGCGCGGTCACCGTGCTCTCCTCCGACGATCCGGTGCGCGTCTTCCAGCAATTCGCGACGCTCGACCTTCTGTCCAACGGTCGCGCCGAGATCATGGCCGGGCGCGGCTCCTTCATCGAATCCTTCCCGCTGTTCGGCTACAATCTCGAGGACTATGACGAGCTCTTCGCCGAGAAGCTCGACCTGTTGCTCGCTATCCGCGACCAGGTGGAAGTGACGTGGCATGGCAAGCTGCGCGCGCCGATCAACGGGCGCGGCGTCTATCCGCGCCCATTCCAGGAAAAGCTGCCGATCTGGATCGCCATCGGCGGCACGCCGCAGTCGGCCGCCCGCGCCGGCGTGCTCGGCCTGCCGCTGGCTCTTGCAATCATAGGCGGCGAGCCGGCGCGCTTCGCGCCGCTGTTCGATATCTATCGCGAGGCGGCGCGGCGAGCCGGAACCGATCCAGCTTCGCTCGCCACCAGCATCAACGTGCACGGCTTCATTGCCGAGACGACCGAACAGGCGGCCGACGACTTCTACGGACCGCAGGCCGAGGTGATGAACCGCATCGGCCGCGAGCGCGGCTGGGGCCCGACCTCGCGCGCGCATTTCGACCAGGCGCGCAGCCCGAACGGCGCGCTGTTCGTCGGCAATCCTGAAGCTGTGGCGGAAAAGATCGTCGCCCAGCACAAGATCTTCGGCAATGACCGCTTTCTCCTGCAGATGGCGATCGGCATCATGCCGCACGCCAAGATCATGAAGGCGATCGAGCTCTACGGCACCAAGGTGGCGCCGATCGTACGCAAGGAGACGGCAAACGCAGTCCCCGCGGCAGCGGCGCCGGTCGCCTGAGCGGAAGCGGCGGAAGGCTTTCCATGACCGCCGGCTAACGGAACCTTGGCGCGGCAGGCACGTTTCCCGTCGATTGCACCGGTTGCGGTGCCTTGTTTTGACGCAATTCCCGACGGAAAACCGCTCACACTTTTCCTGGAATTGCTCTAGGGGAACCGATGAAAGCCGAACCGATCGCTTCGGGTGCGAGCGTTGCCGAAAGCCCTGATCCGCGTGCCGATGCCAGGGCGGACATGCGCCTGATGCGGTCGCTGTTGATCGGGATTTTCATTCTGATGGCGGCCGCCGCGCTCTATTTCGCTCGTGCCTTCTTCATGCCGGTGATGCTTGCCTTCCTGCTGACGCTGACGCTGACGCCGATCGTGCGCTTCCTGCGCAAGCACGGCATTCCGGAAGTGGTCTCGGCGACACTGCTGGTGCTCTTCTCCATCGTCGTCTTCGCCGCCGCGGGCTACCTGCTCAGCGGCCCGATCATCGAGCTCATCAACAACAGCTACTCGATCGGCCAGCAGCTCACCGAGCGGCTGGCGCCGTTCAAGCAGCCGCTCGAACGGACAATGGATCTTGCGCACCAGCTGGAAGCGCTGACCGAGACCTCGCAGGAGCCGGGCGTGCAGCGGGTCGCGGTGGCGCCGTCCGGCATCCTGTCCACGGCCGCCAGCAACATCCTCGAAGCAGGCACCTCGATCACCATCGTCTTCGTGCTGTCGCTGTTCCTGCTCGCCTCGGGCACGCTGTTTTACGAGAAGATAGTCCAGTCCTTCACCAGCATGACCCAGAAGAAGCGGGCGTTGCGCGTCGTCTATGACGTCGAGCGCGAAATCTCGCACTATCTGCTTACTGTCCTCCTCATCAATACGGGTCTCGGAACGGTGATCGGGCTGGGTCTGTGGGGGCTGGGCATGCCCAATCCGCTGGTGTGGGGCGCGGCGGCGGCGCTGCTCAATTTCCTGCCCTATGTCGGCGCGCTGATGACCATCCTGCTCGTTGCCGTCATCGCGCTGATCAGCTTCGATTCGATCTCCTTTGCACTGCTGGCGCCGGCCTTCGTGATGTTGTGCGACATCGTCGAAGGCCAGTTCGTGACGCCGATGGTGGTCGGGCGACGCCTCGAGATCAACGCGGTGGCGATCTTCATCGCCATTGCCTTCTGGTCATGGCTGTGGGGCTTCGTCGGCGCGCTGATGGCGGTGCCGCTGCTGGTCGTCATCAAGGTCTTCTGCGACCATTTCGAAAGCCTGAGCCCGGTCGGCAACTTCCTGGCGGCACAGCAGTCCATGGCCGTGGACGAAGAGATGGCGGACCAAGATCACAAGTCCGCCGCGTAATGCGCTGGCCGAGTCCCGGCCGATCGTTTGCGGCACCGCCGGCGAGTGCCTATATCGGACCGGTCAAGCCGGAACTGTTCCCTGAATGAGCGACTTCGATCTCGACGGCTATTTCGCCCGCATCGGCTATGGCGGGCCGACCGACCCTCCGCTGGACACGCTGCGGGTGCTGCATGCCATCCACCCGCGGGCGATCCCGTTCGAGAACATAGACGCCTTGATGGGCGTTTCGGTCGGGCTCGATGTCGCCTCGCTGCAGGACAAGATCTTCAGCCAGGGTCGCGGCGGCTACTGCTTCGAGCACAATCTGATCTTCATGCATGCGCTAACGGCGCTGGGCTTCACGGTCAGCGGGCTGGCGGCGCGCGTGCTGTGGGGCCAGCCCGAGGACACTGTTACCGCGCGCAGCCACATGCTGCTGCGCATCGAGCTCGGCGGCCGCGCTTACATCGCCGATGTCGGCTTCGGCGGCCTGACGCTGACGGCGCCGCTGCTGCTGGAGCCCGGGCTTGAGCAACAGACGCCGCACGAGACCTTCCGCATCGTGGAGACCGGCGGCCAATTCCGCCTGCAGGCTGATATCGGCGGTGATTGGCGCACGCTCTACCGCTTCGACATGCAGCAGGCTTATGAGGTCGACTATCGGGTCGCCAGCCATTTCCTGTCGACCCATCCGAGCTCGCATTTTCTCTCGACCCTTGTTGTCGCGCTCGCCCTGCCCGACCGGCGCTACGCGCTGCGCAACAACCGGCTGTCGACGCATCATGCCGACGGCCGTAGCGAGCAGCGCGAGATTGCGACGGCCACTGAGCTCGCCGACGTGCTGGAGAACCAGCTCGCCATCCTCATTCCCGACCGCGCCGCTTTCGCGGCGAGGCTGCGGGAAAAACGCATCGTGGAGACCTGACCAATGACGGCCCTTTCGGTTCTCGACCTGTCGCCGATCACGCAAGGCAGCACCGCCACGCAGTCGCTTGCCAACTCGCTGGACCTTGCCCGCCATGCCGAGCGTCTGGGCTATACGCGCTACTGGCTGGCCGAACATCACAACATGCCAGGCATCGCGAGCGCGGCGACGTCCGTGGTGATCGCGCATGTCGCCGGCGGCACCTTGACGATCCGCGTCGGCGCCGGCGGCATCATGCTGCCCAACCATGCGCCGCTGGTGATCGCCGAGCAGTTCGGCACGCTGGCGGCACTTTTTCCCGGCCGCATCGACCTCGGGCTTGGCCGCGCGCCGGGTACCGACATGCTGACCGCTCGCGCGCTGCGCCGAAACCTCGAAAGCAGCGATAATTTCCCGCAGGACGTGGTCGAGCTGATGGGCTATTTCCAGCCGGCCGAGGAAGGCCAGCGCATTCGCGCCGTGCCCGGCGAAGGCCAGGCGGTGCCGGTCTGGATCCTCGGTTCCAGCCTTTATGGCGCGCAACTCGCCGCACTTCTCGGCCTGCCCTATGCGTTCGCCTCGCATTTCGCGCCGGCCGAGCTCGACCACGCGCTGGAGGTCTACCGCACGCGCTTCCAGCCCTCTGCGCAGCTCGACAAGCCCTATGTGATGCTGGGCCTCAATGTCTTCGCGGCACCGACCGACGCCGAGGCGAAGCTTTTGTTCACCTCGCTGCAGCAGGCCTTCGTCAACCTGCGCAGCGGCCGGCCCGGCCAGTTGCCGCCACCGGTCGAGAACTACGACCGCGATCTCGATCCCGTCGCGAAAACCATGCTTGCCCAGGCGCTGTCCTGCGCCGTCGTCGGCTCACCGGAAACGGTGCGCCAGGGCATCGACGCCTTCATCGGCCGCACCGGCGCCGACGAATTGATGGTGACGGCGCAGTGCTTCGATCACGCGGCACGCGTGCGCTCTTTCGAGATCCTCGCCGACGTGCACAAATCGATCTCGAAGGCGGCCTGACCATACAGTCACTTTTGTCTGACATGTTCCTCTGCTAAGGGCGGGCGCCCGTCCTCAGCGAGAGCCCTTACGTGACCGACGATCTCGACGACCGCATGCATTTTGCCATCGACCTGGCGCGGCGCGCCGGCGAGCTGGGGCTGAAATATTTTCGCGACCTCGACAATTTGACCGTCGAGAGCAAGGGCCATCAGGACCTGGTCTCGGAAGCCGACCGCGAGGTCGAGCTGTTCATCCGTGCGGCAATCGCCGAGGCCTATCCGCAAGACGGCATCGTCGGCGAGGAGCATGCGGCCCTGACCGGAAAGACCGGTCATGTCTGGGTTATCGACCCGATCGACGGCACCGCCAATTTCGTGCGCGGCATTCCCGCCTGGTGCGTGGTGATCGCCTGCGCCCTGAACGGCGAAACGATTGTCGGCGTCATCCATGAGCCCTCGACCGACGAGACGTTCTACGGTCGCCGCGGTGGCGGCGCTTTCATCAACGGCAAGCCGATCAAGGCCAGCAATGCGGCCTCGCTTTCCGAGGGCTCCGTCGGCACCGGGCTTTCGACCCGGGCTTCGACCGAGCATGTCGCGGTGCTCATCAGCAAGATCATGGCCGAAGGCGGCGTCTTCTACCGCAATGCGTCTGGAGCGCTGATGCTTGCCTATACGGCCGCGGGCCGGCTGCTCGGCTATGTCGAGGAGCATATGAACGCCTGGGACTGCCTGGCCGGCATGCTGCTGGTCGAGGAGGCTGGCGGCACGGTGCTCAAGGCCGATCCGAAGACGGTGCTCGGCAAAGGGACCCAGGTGATTACCGGCGGCAAGCAAATCTTCCCTAGGCTGCAACTGCTCTGCGAGACCGCCTTCGGCCCTACGCGCTGACACTCTGCGCGAGCCGGGCGCTTTCCACAGCTCGCCCACAGATGCCAAAAGCATGGCGACGGCTGCCAAAAGCATGGCGACGGCGCTGATTTTCCGCCCTTTCGCGACCGAAAGTCACGCCCGCCGGGGCACGCCTTGCCCCTGCCGGAAGGCGGATCTGCGCGTCGTCCATGGCATCGATTCTAAAAAGGCAAGCTGGAACAAGGCGATAGCGCGATCTCACGCCGATCCCGCCGCAAAGCATGGCGCGTCGCCTCCCGGCCCGTGTCGAGACAATGGACGCCTTGCGCAGAATGCTTGCGCCCCGTGTCGGCTGTTCTTATATACGCGCCAAGCCGTCCGGCCCCGAAATACGGGGACGGGACGGGATTTCTTGTGAACAGGGGCTTTCGTCGGAACGCCTTTTGAAGGGTCCTGAGAGCCTGCTTAGAGGAGAGACTAGAACAATGGCAAAAGTTATCGGTATCGATCTCGGCACCACCAATTCCTGCATCGCCATCATGGATGGCAAGGACCCCAAGGTGATCGAAAACGCTGAAGGCGCCCGCACGACGCCTTCCATCGTCGCCATCTCGAGCGACGGCGAACGTCTCGTCGGCCAGCCGGCCAAGCGCCAGGCGGTCACCAATCCTGAAAACACCATCTTCGCGGTCAAGCGCCTGATCGGCCGCCGCTATGACGACCCGGTGACGGAAAAGGACAAGAAGCTTGTCCCCTACAAGATCGTCAAGGGCGACAATGGCGACGCGTGGGTCGAGGCCGGCGGCAAGAAGCAGTCGCCCAGCCAGATCTCGGCCATGATCCTGCAGAAGATGAAGGAGACGGCGGAAGCCTATCTCGGCGAAAAGGTCGAGAAGGCGGTCATCACCGTTCCGGCCTACTTCAACGACGCCCAGCGCCAGGCGACCAAGGATGCCGGCAGGATCGCAGGCCTCGAGGTGCTTCGCATCATCAACGAGCCGACGGCCGCGGCACTCGCCTATGGCCTGGAAAAGAAGGACGGCAAGACCATCGCCGTCTATGACCTTGGCGGCGGCACGTTCGATATTTCGGTGCTCGAAATCGGCGACGGCGTGTTCGAGGTGAAGTCGACCAATGGCGACACCTTCCTCGGCGGCGAGGACTTCGACATGCGGCTGGTCGAGTACCTGGCGGCCGAGTTCAAGAAGGAACAGGGCATCGACCTGAAGAACGACAAGCTGGCATTGCAGCGGCTCAAGGAAGCCGCGGAAAAGGCCAAGATCGAGCTGTCGTCGACGACCCAGACCGAGATCAACCTGCCCTTCATCACCGCCGACGCCAGCGGCCCGAAGCACCTGACGATGAAGCTGACCCGCGCCAAGTTCGAGCAGCTGGTCGACGACCTCGTGCAGCGCACCATCGAGCCCTGCAAGGCGGCGCTCAAGGATGCCGGCCTGAAGGCTGCCGAGATCGACGAAGTGGTTCTGGTCGGCGGCATGACCCGCATGCCCAAGATCCAGGAGATCGTGAAGCAGTTCTTCGGCAAGGAGCCGCACAAGGGCGTCAACCCCGATGAGGTCGTGGCACTTGGCGCCGCCATCCAGGCCGGCGTGCTGCAGGGCGACGTCAAGGACGTCCTGCTGCTCGACGTGACGCCGCTGTCGCTGGGCATCGAGACGCTGGGTGGCGTGTTCACCAGGCTGATCGAGCGCAACACGACGATCCCGACCAAGAAGAGCCAGACCTTCTCGACCGCCGAGGACAGTCAGTCGGCGGTGACGATCCGTGTCTTCCAGGGCGAGCGCGAAATGGCGGCCGACAACAAGCTGCTCGGCCAGTTCGACCTGGTCGGCATCCCGCCGGCCCCGCGCGGCGTGCCGCAGATCGAGGTCACCTTCGACATCGACGCCAACGGCATCGTCAACGTCTCGGCCAAGGACAAGGGCACCGGCAAGGAGCACCAGATCCGCATCCAGGCTTCGGGCGGTCTATCCGACGCCGACATCGAGAAGATGGTGAAGGACGCCGAGGCCAATGCCGAGACGGACAAGAAGCGCCGTGGTCTCGTCGAGGCCCGCAACCAGGCCGAAGCGCTGGTGCATTCGTCCGAGAAGTCGCTCAAGGACTATGGCGACAAGGTCTCGGAGGCTGACCGCGCCGCGATCGTCGACGCCATCGCCGCGCTGAAGGCGGCGGCCGAAGGTGACGACGCGGCCGATATCGAGGCCAAGTCGCAGTCGCTTGCCGAAGCTTCGATGAAGCTTGGCCAGGCCATGTACGAGGCCTCGCAGAAGGAAGCGGCCGAAGCCGACGCCAAGGCGGATGCCGCCAAGGATTCGGACGTGGTCGACGCCGACTTCGAGGAAATTGACGAAGACGACGACAAGAAGAAGTCGGCCTGAGCCGGCTGACGGCGAATAAGTGCAAAAGCCCGGCGCAAGGCCGGGCTTTTTTGCAACCTTCGCTGAAAAAGCACGGGCCTGTCCGAAAAAGTGACGGAAAAACCCGGAGCGAGCCCGGCTTAGTACTAGCATCCGGATACTATCGCTCCTAAATCCAGGAACGTGCCGGCAAACGTCGCCAACAATGCTTGAAGACATTGAGCATCCGGACAGCGGGAAAAAATGAAAGCCGATTTCTACGAAACGCTGGGCGTGCAAAAAGGCGCCGACGAAAAGGAACTCAAGAGCGCTTTCCGTAAGCTCGCCATGCAGTTCCATCCCGACCGCAACCCCGGCGACGGTGCCTGCGAGCACAAGTTCAAGGAAATCAACGAAGCCTACGAGACGCTGAAGGACCCGCAGAAGCGCGCCGCCTATGACCGCTTCGGCCACGCCGCCTTCGAGCAGGGCGGCATGAACGGCGCCGCGCACGGCTTTGGCGCCGGCGGCTTCGCCGACATCTTCGAGGATATTTTCGGCGACATGATGGGCGGCCGCCAGCGCCGCTCTTCCGGCGGTCGCGAACGCGGCGCCGACCTGCGCTACAACATGGAAATCACGCTGGAAGAGGCCTTCTCCGGCAAGACGGCGCAGATCCGCGTGCCGGCTTCCATCTCCTGCTCGGAATGCTCCGGCAGCGGCGCCAAGCCCGGCACGCAGCCGGTGACCTGCTCCATGTGCCATGGCCACGGCAAGGTGCGCGCCACGCAAGGCTTCTTCTCGATCGAGCGCACCTGCCCGCAATGCCAGGGGCGCGGCCAGACGATCAAGGATCCTTGCCCGAAATGCGCCGGCCAGGGCCGCGTTACCGAGGAGCGCTCGCTGTCGGTCAACATCCCGGCCGGCATCGAGGACGGCACCCGCATCCGGCTCGCCAATGAGGGCGAGGCCGGCCTGCGCGGCGGACCGTCCGGCGACCTCTACATTTTCCTGGCGGTGAAGCCGCACGAATTCTTCCAGCGCGACGGCGCCGATCTCTATTGCAAAGTGCCGATCTCGATGACGACGGCAGCCCTTGGCGGCTCCTTCGAGGTCACCACGCTCGACGGCACCCAGACCAAGGTCAAGGTGACGGAAGGCACGCAGAACGGCCGCCAGTTCCGGCTCAAGGGCAAGGGCATGCCGGTGTTGCGCCAGCCCAATGTCGGCGACCTCTACATCCAGACGGCGGTCGAGACGCCGCAGAACCTGACGCGCCGCCAGCGCGAGTTGCTGGAGGAGTTCGAACAGCTCTCCTCGAAGGACAATTCGCCCCAATCGAGCGGCTTTTTCGCCCGCATGAAGGACTTTTTCGAGTCGTTCGGTGAGAGCTGATCACCACGGCCTGGCGTTCCGGTGCGGACGGTTCCCAAGCGTCATCAACATCTTATGCCAGGTTGACGCCTTGCCTTGTCCCACCCACCTGCTAAGTAGCGGACCGGGGGCTGAGCATTGAGGAGAGCTCGCATGGCACGTAGTCCCGGGTTGCGCAAAGCGCTGGCCGAAAAATTCGACGACGAGCTGAAGTTCTTCAAGGGCTGGATCGACAAGCCGAAAACCGTCGGCTCGATCGTTCCCACAAGTTCCATCACCGCCCGCAAGATGGCTTCGATCGTCAATCCGAGATCGGGCCTGCCGGTGCTTGAAGTCGGGCCCGGCACCGGCGTCATCACCCGCGCCATCCTGGCCCAGGGCGTGAGGCCGGAGAATCTCTACGCGGTCGAATATTCGAGCGACTTCGTGCGCCATCTGCGCGGGCTCTATCCCGGCGTCAACGTGATCGAGGGCGACGCCTTCAATCTCAACGCCACGCTCGGCGACAAGCGCGACATGGTGTTCGATTCGGTGGTCTCCGGCGTGCCGCTGCTCAATTTCCCGGTTGCCCAGCGCATCGCCTATATCGAAAGCCTGCTCGACCGCATCCCGCATGGCCGGCCGATCGTGCAGCTGACCTATGGCCCGCTGTCGCCGATCCCGGCGGGGCGCGGCGACTACACGGTCGAGCATTTCGATTTCATCATCCGCAACATTCCGCCGACGCAGCTGTGGATCTACCGGCGCGCGGCGCATTAGATGATGGGAATAGGGGAGTAAGGCATTAGGGAGTAGGGAATGAACGGGACGATTTGCGGACTAATCCCTACTGCCCTACTGCCTTACTCCCCTACTCCCTTAGCAAAGCAAGCCGATGGCCGTGATCCCAAGAATCCTCGTCTTCGCCGGCTCGGTCCGGACCGGCGCGTTCAGCGGCCGGACGGCCGATGTCGCGCAGAAGGAACTCGCCATGCAGGGCGCGGAAGTGACGCGCATCTCGCTCGGCGATTATCCGCTGCCGATCATGGACGAAGACCTCGAGAAGGAAAAAGGCATCCCCGAGAATGCCGTGAAGCTCGCTCGGCAGATCGCGGTCCATGATGGCTTGCTGATCGCCACGCCGGAATATAACGGCTCGATCCCGCCATTGCTCAAGAACGCGATCGACTGGGTAAGCCGGATACCGCGCGACGGCGACCGTGCATCCAGGCCACTTGCCGGCAAGCCGGTGGGGCTCTGCTCGTCCTCGGAGGGCAAGTTCGCCGGCATACGCTGCATCAACCATCTGCGCGCGGTGCTGGTGCGCTGCCAGATGGAGGTGATTACGCCGGAATGCTCTGTTGCCGGCGCCGACGAAGCTTTCGCCGAGGACGGACAATTCAGGGACGATAGACAACACCGATCGATGGAGCGCCTATGCCGTACGCTGATCGAAACCTCGCGCATGCTGTCCACCCGGATCGAGGCGTGATGCATTTCGCGGAAGCCGACACCATGCAAGAGAGGCTGATCGTCGGGCTCGACCTGCCGACGCTGAAGGAGGCCGAGAAGGCGGTGCGCGAGCTCGAGGGCACCGTTTCCTTCTACAAGATCGGCTACCAGCTCGCCTTCGCCGGCGGGTTGGACTTCGCTCGGGAACTGGCGAGCGGCGGCACGAAAGTGTTCCTCGACATGAAGCTGCTCGACATCGACAACACGGTGGCCAAGGGCGTCGAGAATATCGTCAGGATGGGCATGACGATGCTGACGCTGCATGCATATCCAAAAGCGATGAAAGCAGCGGTCGAGGCGGCCAAAGGCAGCGATCTGTGCCTGCTCGGCGTGACGGTGCTGACCTCGATGGACGAGCAGGACATGATCGACGCCGGCTACGAATACGACCCGCACACGCTGGTGCTCAGGCGCTCCGAACAGGCGCTGCACGCCGGCATGGGCGGCATCGTCTGCTCGGCGGAGGAGGCCGAGGCGGTGCGCCGGATCGTCGGCCCCGACATGGCGGTGGTGACGCCGGGCATCCGGCCGTCTGGCAGCGACCATGGCGACCAGAAACGCGTGGTGACGCCAGCGCAGGCAATTCGCAACGGATCCAGCCATCTCGTCGTGGGCCGGCCCATCGTCGCGGCGCCGGACCGCCGCGCGGCGGCCGAGGCGATCCTCACCGAGATGCAATCAGCCTGATTTTTCGAACCGGAGAAAGCAATGCCAAAGGGATATTGGATCGCTCGTGTCGATGTGCGCGATGCCGAGGGCTACAAGGACTATGTCGCCGCCGCAAAGCTCGCCTTCGACCGCTTCGGCGCGAAATTCCTGGCACGCGGCGGCGAGCATGAAAAGGCCGAAGGGCCTGGACGCGCCCGCAACGTCATCATCGAGTTCGAGTCGTTGGCGGCAGCGCATGATTGCTACCACTCGCCGGAATACCAGCGCGCCGTCGCCATCCGCCAGAAAGTGGCCGACGGCGAGATCGTGCTGGTGGAAGGGATTTAGTTCGTCGAAGCAGGGGCGGTAGATCAGCTGTTTGCTGCGTTGGCACGTTGGAGATTAGCCGAAACGCCCATCGCTTCGTCATCCATGGGCGGAGCAAGGAGCTCCGCCCTGGAATGACGAAATCGTTCGGTCTCAGCCAATATGAAGGTCACGACCTCAATCTATTGGCAGCCGTCTCTGCCATCGCATCGGCGAGGTTCATGCCCCACTCTCTGCGGCAATAGTCGCGAAAATCGAAGCAGGGCAGGCCCGGACAAACCTCGAACTCGATGAGGTGGACGGTATCGTCGGCCTCGACCCGGAAATCGACGGAAAAGACATCCCGCAAGCCAAGGCCGCCGATCAACCTTTGCGCGATGGCGCGGATTTTCCGGTCGGCCGCCGGCTGGCGCGAGCCGACAGGCTCGAGCTCCGGCTCGGCATAGGTTCCCGCATCCTTCGCGGCCTGGCCGGTCTCGCCATAGAGCGCCATCGAGTCGGCCATGGTCTGGAAGTCGCCGCCGGAATCGACAAAGAAGACGCCGAGCGCCTCGACGCCGGTTTCGGGCTTCAGCCCGAGGAAGCTCGCCCGCACGTTGCGGCCGGCGACATAGGGCTGGACGACGACGTCGTCGCGATAATGGGCAAAGACACGCCGGCTAAGTTCCAGCGCGTGGCCGAGATCGGCGATGCGCGAATCCGGCCAGATGCCGATCTTGGCGCCAAGCCGGTTCGGCTTGACGAACCAGCCGGCGGACGAGGCCGGCGGCTCGACCAGCCATTCGCCGTTGCGCGCCAAGCCGGCGGGCGGCGCCGGCAGGCCGAGCGCGCCGAGCACCGCGCCCGAGCGGAACTTGTCCTGGCAGAGCGCGAACAGCGAATCGTCGGCGCCGATGGTGCGCAGCCCGTTGAGCCGCGCCATTGCGGGCGCGGCGCCGCCACGGAAATAGGCGATGCCGTCGGTCAGCGTCCAGACCAGCGTCGTCGCCGGATCTGCCTTCGCCAGCAGCAGCGCCGCGTCGTCGAGCTCCACAGCCGTGAAGGCGAGGCCGCGCGTCTCGCAGGCGACGGCCAGCATGCCAAACTCAGGCGCCAGATCGGTCGATTGCGCCAGGTAGGACGAGATTTCGAGGGCGCGCTCCGCCGGATAACCATCGGCGACAAGCCGATCAAAGCAGGCCTTTTCCGGCTCGTGGACAAGGACCAGTGTCGGCTGCGGCATCGAATGCTCCGGGCGAAATCAGGCGCTTACCATCGCATGGCCGGAGCGGCCGGCTTGCGGGAAACCGACCGGGCCGGGCGATTGCGTGATAGCTCAGGCGATCAGCACACGCGGCTCGAAGCGGCCTTTGACCGGAATATCGAGCAGGAAGGTCATGCCTGCCTGCGGATCGAGAGCGCGCTGCTTCTCGTCCTTGCCTTTCCAGGCCGAGGTCACCGCCAGGCGGTCGGCCTTCTGGCCGACAAAGGCCGGGCAAGAAGCCTGCGTCACCGGCATTGCGATCTCGCGCAGCAGTGTGCCGTCCGGCGCATAGGCCTTCACCGCCCTGCCGCCCCAGACCGCGTTCCACAGCACACCGTGGCGGTCGACGACCGAGCCGTCGACATAGCCTTTCGAGGAGCGATGGTCGACGAACACTTTCGGTTCGCCTTTGGGCAGGCCGGTCGCCGGATCGCAGGCGACGCGCATCAGAAGCCCGGTCGCGGTATCGGTGTAGTAGGCGGTTGCGCCATCTTCCGAGAAACAGATCGAGTTCGATACTGTGATGTCGGAAAACAGCCGGCGCAGCTCGCCCTTGAAGAACCAGTAGATCGAGCCGGCGCCCTTCTCCTCGTCCTTGCCCATCGTTCCGGTCCAGAAGGCGCCGCATGGATGGACACGGGAATCGTTGGAGCGGGTCAAGCGATTGTCGGCCTCGATCGGCGTGTGCGGCGTCAGCCTGCCGGTCCTGACGTCCCTGACCTGCAGCCCGATCTCGGTGGCGATGAGCTGGCGATCGTCATCGATGACGGCGATGGCGCTCGCCATCAGGCCGAGATCATGGATTTTCAGGGCACCGGCGAGCGGCTTTTCCAGAAGCTTGCCGTTGACGATGTCGAACCAGAACAGCGTGTCGGTGGCGGGATCGTAGCTCGGGCCTTCGCCGAGCTCGCAAATGTAGTCGGAAAAAACCGAAACGCCGTCCATCATGCCACTCCGAAGGCTTCGTCCCAGGCGGCGACCGCGGCACGGGCGCGCTGCGCCACGTCCTCGACGCTTGCACCTGGCTTGTAGAGGCTCGACCCCAGACCGAAGACGCTGACGCCGACCGCCTTGTAGCCGGCAAAATCCTTGTCGGATACGCCGCCGACGGCGCCGACCAGCGTCGTTGCCGGCAGCACCGCGCGGATCGCCGCGATGCCGCCCGATCCAAGCACGCTCGCCGGGAAGAATTTCAGCGCCGAGGCGCCGAGCCGGATCGCCTGGAAGGCTTCGGTGGGCGTGAACACGCCAGGCATCGTCACCATGCCGTGCTGCATGGCGCGGCCCATGACCTCGGCATCGATGTTGGGACTGACCAGCAGACGCCCGCCGGCCTTGTGCAAGGCGTCGACATCCGCCCCCGTCAGCACCGTACCGGCGCCGATCAGCGCCGTTTGCGGAAGCGCCTTGACCAGATCGGCGATGGAGACGAACGGCTCCGGCGAATTGAGCGGCACCTCGATCGCCTCGATGCCGGCGTCATGGATCGCCCGGCCGATAGCCACCGCCTCGGAGGGCTTCAGACCGCGCAGGATGGCGACAAGGCCGCGCCTGAGCTTCGGAAAGGGTGCGGTCTGGCTCATGAAGCGCCTCCAATCATGCCGTTCTCCCGCGCCGCCTCGACGAGGCCGGCGCGCACCGCTTCATCGGCGTCGACAGCGCGAAAAGCAAGGCCAGCAAAACCCAGGGCGGAACCATAAAGCGTGGCCAGCGCACCGGAGGCGACCAATGCCACCGGCGCGTCGCTCGCGCCGTAGCGGCGCCTTGCCGAGGCGATCTCGCCGCCGATCAGAAGTCCGGACAGGCATGCCGCCGCATCGGCGGGCTGCAGGTCCTGCAGAAGCCCGGCCGCACGGATGGCAAACAGCTTTGACGTGACGTCGCCGCCTTCGCCGAGTGCCCGTTCGCACCACTGACGGAAGAACGGGCTGTCCGCGACGACCGGGGCAGGATGCTCGCCCAGCGAATGTTTCAGGATCGAGTGCGTGGCGAGCACCGAAAACAATTCCCCGGTCGGCCATGTGCCAAAGCCCGCGACCGCGCCCTCCTCGACCGCGACCCATTTCGAATGCGTGCCCGGCATGCAGACGAGGTGGCGTCCCTTTGCCGGCAAACCGGCGCCGGCAAGCTGGGTTTCCTCGCCGCGCATGACATCCGGCGCATCGGCCAGGCGTTGCGCCAAGCCAGGCACGATGCGGATGTCGCGCCGCTCGCTTTCGATGCGGGCGGCACCGCGCAAAATGGCGCCGATCGGCGCCGGCACGGTGACGTAAGGCGCCTCGATCCAGCCTTGCCGGGAACCGGCCATGCCGCAGATGATGACCGGCAACGTGTCCGGCGCGCCCATGGCGGCAAGGTGGCCTTCCAGCACCTTGGCAAAACCCTTCTCGCGGGCGGTGATCAGCCCGTCGTCGCCGCGCCGCTCGGCAAGCACCTTTCCCGAGCTGTCGAGCAGCCAGGCCCTGAGCCGCGTCGTGCCCCAGTCGAGCGCGGCAACCGCAGGTGCCGGGCTCACAGGAAGCCTCCATCGACGATCAGCATCTGGGCGGTGAGCATGCGCGAGGCATCCGATGCCAGGAACAGCACCGTGCCCACCATGTCGTCGGGCAACATGACATCCTTGATGCATTGCTTGGCGACATGGGCGGCGAGCCCCTCGTCCGTCACCCAGAGCTCGCGCTGCCGTTCGGTGATGACCCAGCCTGGCGCCACCGCGTTGACGCGGATGCGGTCGGCGCCGAGCTTGCCGGCAAGGCCCTTGGTCAGGCCGAGTATGCCTGCCTTGGCGGCGGTATAGGCCGGCATATCGGGATGGTTGATCAGATAGGAGGTGGAGGTGAAATTGATGATCGAACCGCCGCCGGCGCGCTTCATGCCGGGGGCCACGGCCTGCGCGGTGAAGAAATGCGGCCGCAGATTGACCGCGAGGTTGTTGTCCCAGAACTCGACGGTGACGTCTTCCACCGCGTGGCGGTCGTCGAGCGCGGCGTTGTTGACGAGCGTCGTGACATCGCCATGCGCTTCAGCCGCTTTTGCCGCGGCGGCACGCAGCGCCTCGATGTCGCGCAGGTCGGCCTTGAGATAGAGCGGGCGGCGGCCAAGCTCCTTGTCCAGCCGGTCGGCAAGAGCCGTGCTGGACTTGTCGGCTATGTCGATGAAAGCGACCCTGGCGCCCTGCCGCATGAAGCCTTCGGTCAGCGCCGCGCCGATGCCGGAGCCGCCGCCGGTGATCAGCACCGAGGCGCCGTCGAGGTCGGCGAACCGCGCCGATGGCATCATATCTCTTTCTCCGTTTGGCCGGCGCGCATCCTATCCAGACAAAGCGCGGGGGCAAGGGAGAAACGTCGGATTTCCGAGCTAAAGCGCGTCGCGCTGAACCGGATTCAGGCGACGCGCTTTAAGTCTTTGTTTTGATGCATGTCGTTGTCCCAGAACCGCTGCACACTTCTGGGCGACATGCATTAATGTCAGACAAATGACCGGCGCCACGCCAGATCGGCGGCGGCTGGTCTTCCGAACAACTGAAAGGCGCGGTCAGATCGCCTTGGCATGCAGCGCGCCGCGATAGGAATCGCGCAGATAGCCGAGCGTGGCGTCGGCATCGGCCGGCTTGCCGAACAGGTAGCCCTGCCCGCCGGCGCAGCCGAACTGGACGAGACGGTCGGCCTGCGCCTCGTCCTCGATGCCTTCGGCGACGACATCCATGCCGAGCCCCTCGCACATGGCGAGGATGGCGCGGATGATGTGTTCCGAGGGCCGGTCGTCGAGAATGGAGGAGACGAAGGCGCGGTCGATCTTGAGCTTGTCGAAGTGGAATTCGCGCAGGCGGCCGAGCGACGACTGGCCGGTGCCGAAATCGTCGAGCGAGACGCGAATGCCGACGCGGCGCAGGTCCTCGACGATCTTCTCGGCCGAGGCCGGATCGTTCATCAGGCCGGTCTCGGTGATCTCGATCTCCAGCCGGCGCGGATCGAAGCCGGTGCGGTCGAGGATGGCAAGGATATGCAGGCCGGTGTTCTGGTCGACGAGCTGCGACGGCGACAGGTTGAAGGACAGGAACAGCTCCTTAGGCCAGTTGCGCGCGGCCTCGGTCGCCTTGCGCAGCACCAGCTGCGACAGCGGGCCGATGATGCCGCGTTCCTCGGCGATCGGGATGAAGACGGATGGCGGCACGACGCCGAGGTCGCGGTCGGTCCAGCGCGCCAGGGTTTCGAAGCCGATGGTGCGGCGGCTGTTGAGGTCCACGATGGGCTGGAAATGCGGCTCGACCTCGCCGGCCGAGACGGCGCGGCGCAGCGCCTGCTCGATGCGGGTGACACGCTTGGCCGCCTCCTCCATCTCGCGGGTGTAGACGACGACGCGGCCACGGCCCGAGCGCTTGGCGTGATAGAGCGCCGTTTCGGCCTTGTTGATGAGGATCTCGGTGGTCTCGTCGCCGGAATAGAACAGCGAGCAGCCGACCGAGGCCGACAGCCTCGCGGTGCGCTCGCCGACGTCATATGGCGCCGACAATATCTCGATCAGCATGCGCGACTTCTCGGCCGCCTGCTCCTCCGAGAACACCATCGGGTAGAGGTAGGCAAACTCGTCGGCGCCGATGCGGCAGACGGTGGAATAGCCGTCCATCGAGGCGCGCAGCCGCATCGCCACCTGGATCAGGATGTCGTCGCCGGCCTTGTGGCCAAACAGGTCGTTGATCGGCTTGAAGCCGTCGAGGTCGAGGATGCCGACAGTGAAGGGCGCGGGATCGTCGGCGCGGTCGCTGATCAGGCGATCGACCTTGTCGAAGAAGCGACGATGGTTGCCGAGCCCGGTCAACGAATCGGTGAAAGCCAGATCCGTGTTTTCCTTGCCTGGCTGACCGGTGCCAAACGTCGTTTGCATCATGCCTCTGTCGTGATGTCGGTATTTGCGGCCAGACTGGCAGCAAAGCGTTTAGGAAGAGTATCGGAAAATCGATTTTCCATCGTCCAAAAGTCGCTTGCGTCTCCGGCAATGGTTCAGCTTCCGACAAGGAACGCCGATCTACCCCAAGATTAAGCAATTGCGGACGGAGGCTGCCGCGCAACCGCCGAAGCCAGCCGCTTCGCGCCATTCGTGGATCGCCTTAGCCGGCTTGCCTTACGCGATAGAGCTCGATCGGACTGCCCTTCTCGCTGACCAGCTCGAGCCAGTCCGGCACGCTGCCGCGCTGCAGGCCGGCAAGGAAGCCATGCGGCGCCTTCCGGGTCAGGGTCAGGGTCTCGACACTGCCGGGACAGACGGCGACGAGGCCGACACGATGCGCCTCGACGATGGCGCGCGCGTCATCGGCCGAGCTGAGAAAGGCGTCCAGCGCCAGGAGATTGCCGGCGACATTGCGGTGATAGGGGCCGGCGAAGACGCGATGGCCGCTATAGGCAAGGACCGGCGCTCCGAGATTGGAGATCGTCAGCACGGTGGTGCCGGTCATGCCGCCGAGCGGCGCAAAGGTGGCCTTCTTCTGGCAGGTCTTGTCCATGGCGCCGCCGTCGGCGACAGCCGTGCCTTTATCGAACGCCACCGAGGCGGCAGCGGCGACGCCTGTCCAGACCGGGTTGATCGAGACCAGCCAGACGGCCGCCAGGCGCAGCGCCACGCCAAGCGAAGAACTGGTTTCGGCCCGCGCCCGCCATTTGGCGATCCAGGCCGAGAGCGGAATGACCGCGAAGGCGATCGAGAAGGTGGTGCCGCGCACTTGCCAGGCGCCGACCACGAAAGCGACGGCGAGCAGTGCTGCAACGAGGCTGTCCTGCCGCCGCCAGCCGCCGCGGCGGAAGCGCAGCGTCATCAGGATGATCGCGACCAGCGGCGTCCCGTAACGCGCCGCCACGCGCGCCGGATTACGGACAAGCAGCGTGAACAGCGACTGGGCCTCGTCGATATGGTCGAGCCACAGTTCCTTGAGTCGCGGGTCGAGATTGGCGTAGGGCGCGGCGAGGCAATGCGGGAACAGCGCCGCCACGACCACGCCGAGGACGACGCCGAGCGCGGCAAGCGATGCCAGCCTGCGCTGCCAGCCGCGGGCGGCGGGTTCGATCGAGGCGATCGCCGCAAGCCCGATGCCGGCAACGGCCGCGACGAGGAACTGCGCGACCGAGAAGGCATCGCATTGCGCCACGCCCCATGTGGAAGGCGGGACGGTGGTGACGAAGACAAGCGCCGCCACGCCGGCGAAGCCGAGGCCGAAATCCCGGGCGATCGCCCGCTCGCCGCCGGCATCGGCAACGAACAGCAGCGCCACGCAGACGCCGATGGCGGCGACATAGGGCACGGTTTCCATGCCGACGGCGAGCGTCAGAGCGGCGCAGAAGCCGGACAACAGCGCGGCCCAGCGTCGGGCAGGCGCCTCGATCAGCAAAGCGAGGCTCGCCATGGTGAGCATCAACTGGGCGTTGTGGTGATCGAGCGCGCCGGGTGCATAGATGCCCAGGACGTGATAGCCGGCGCCACCGATCAGGATGGCGGGCAGCACCGCGCCACCACCACCGAAGCTGCGCGCGGCGCGCGCGGTGAAGAACAAGGTCGACCAAAACAGCAGCGCCGGCCACAGCACCTGCGCCACGTCCTCGGCGAGCGGCCTGCTGCCGGTAAGCACTGAGGCGGCAAGCACGATCGCTGCGATCGGCGCGTCGACCAGCCTCGACCAATGCATGACGAAGCCGCCTTCCGGGCCCATCCGGTACTGGTGCAGGTCGAACCAGCCCTGGCCGGCGAGCAGGTCGCGGACCTCGACGAGGCGCAACAGATTGTCGTTGTCGCCGCCGGCATCGGTCAGCGGGCCAAAACCGGTCCACGCATCGAGCGCGAACGCGAGCAAGGCGGCAAGCAGCGCCAGCATGAGATCGGACTTCCAGGTGGCGGCGCCGTTCTCGGCTGTGCCCATTGCCTTGGCCTTTGAAGGGAGAGGATCGGTTTAAACCTAGCCTTAACGGCTTCAATAAATAGTAAAACGGCTCGACGGGGCCGGCATGAGCACGGCCGGAGGCTGGTCGGGCGCCCGGAGACAGACATGCCGCATGCAGTCCGCCACGAGCCGGTTATCGCCGTGCTCCTGCCTTGCTACAACGAAGAGCTGACGATCGGCGAGGTCGTGCGGCGTTTCCGCGAGACCCTGCCGTCGGCCGCGATCTATGTCTACGACAACAATTCCAAGGACCTGACGGCGCTGAAAGCCCGCGCCGCCGGCGCCAACGTCGTGCGCGAGCCGCGACAGGGCAAGGGCAATGTGGTGCGGCGCATGTTCGCCGACATCGATGCCGACATCTATGTGATGGCCGACGGCGACGGCACCTATGCGCCGGAGGATGCGCCGCAGCTGATCAACGTGCTGCTGACCGAGCGCTCCGACATGGTGGTCGGCACCAGGCGCGGCGTGACCGACGATGCCGGCCGCAACGGCCACGCCTTCGGCAACCGTGTCTTCAACCGCCTCTACAAAAGCCTGTTCGGCACGGACTTCACCGACATATTTTCGGGCTACCGGATCTTTTCCCGCCGCTTCGTCAAGAGTTTCCCGGCCGTCTCCGGCGGCTTCGAGATCGAGACCGAGATGTCGGTGCATGCCTCGCAGCTGAAATTGCCGGTGAGCGAGATGGCGCTCGATTACGGCCGCCGCCCGGAAGGCTCGTCGTCGAAGCTGTCGACCTTCCGCGATGGCGCCAGGATCCTGTGGATGTTCGCCATGCTGATGAAGGAGACGCAGCCGCTGCGCTTCTTCGGCACGTTCGCGCTGTTCTTCCTGGCGGCCAGCATCGGCCTGATGATCCCGGTGCTGGTCGAGTTCGCCGAGACGGGGCTGGTGCCGCGCATGCCGACCTGGGTGCTGTCGATCGGCATGCTGCTTCTGGCCATGCTCTCCATGATGACCGGGTTGATCCTCGATTCGGTTTCGCGCGGCCGGGCCGAGCAGAAGCGCATCTTCTACCTGTCGATTTCCTCCGGTCGCGCCGAGCGCCCGCCATCCGGGCAGGCCTCGCCGAAAAGCGAGCCGCGCAAGGCCTCGCGGGCGGCATAGTGGACCGCCTTGTCCGCTTCGCCCTTGCCGGCGGCATCGGCTTCGCCGCCGACGCGGCGGCACTCTGGCTGCTGCTTTCGGCGACGCCGCTCGGCGCGCTCTCGGCGCGCGTGCTGTCGATCGGCTTCGCGCTCTGCGTCACCTGGCAGGTAAACCGCCATCTGACCTTCTCGCCGTCGAGCCGGGGCATCGCGCAGGAAGGCGCGCGCTACGGCGGCGTCGGCATCGCCACCAGCGTCGTCAATTATCTGGTCTACTGCGCCGCCCTGTTCGCGCTGCCGGGGCTGCCGCCGCTGGCGGCCCTCGCCTTTGCCTCGATCGTCGCCATGGCGCTATCCTTCCTGGGTTATTCGCGCCTGGTCTTCGACCGCTGAGCTTCTGCACCAAGCGAGCACGATTGGCAGGCGCCGCCTATTTCCTTATATCGGGCGTCTGAGTTTCCCGGAGACCGAAAATGCCGCTGAAGATCGCCGTCCAGATGGACCATGTCTCCACCGTGTCGATCGCCGGCGACACCTCGTTTGCGCTGTCGCTGGAGGCGCAGCGGCGCGGCCACAAGCTTTTCCACTACACGCCCGACCGGCTGTCGATGCGCGACGGCAAGGTGTTCGCGCGCGTCGAGGAGATGCAGGTGCGCGACGAGAAGGGCAACCACTATTCGCTGGGCGAGAAGGTGCGCACCGACCTCTCCGAGATGGACGTGGTGCTGCTCCGGCAAGACCCGCCCTTCGACATGAACTACATCACCACCACGCACATTCTGGAGCGCATCCATCCGAAGACGCTGGTGATCAACGACCCGGCCTGGGTGCGCAACAGCCCGGAAAAGATCTTCGTCACCGAATTCCCGGACCTGATGCCGGAAACTCTGATCACCAAGGACCCGCAAGAGGTGGCCGCCTTCCGCAAGGAATTCGGCGACATCATCGTCAAGCCGCTCTACGGCAATGGCGGCGCCGGCATCTTCCATCTGCACGAGGCCGACCGCAACCTTGCCTCGCTGCTGGAAATGTTCGGCCAGCTGTTCCGCGAGCCCTATATCGTGCAGCGCTACCTCAAGGACGTGCGCAAGGGCGACAAGCGCATCATCCTGATCGACGGCGAGCCGGTGGGCGCCATCAACCGCGTGCCGGCCGAGCACGATTCCCGCTCCAACATGCATGTCGGCGGCCGCGCCGAGAAGACGGATCTGACCGAGCGCGAGCGCGAGATCTGCGCCCGCATCGGAACGTCGCTCAGGGAACGCGGCTTCATCCTCGTCGGCATCGACGTGATCGGCGATTACATGACCGAGATCAACGTCACCTCGCCGACCGGCGTGCGCGAAGTGCAGCGTTTCGGCGGGGCGGATATTGCGGGCTTGTTCTGGGATTGCGTGGAAGGGAAGAGGACGTAAGCCTCCCATACGACCGGTCTGCCAAATGCGCTGGAAGGAGTAGATCTGACGATGAGCTTTTTGGGGGGGCAAGTTGTCAACGTGCTGCCTCTGACCGTGAGCGCTCCCGCGACCTATGCGCTACAGCATGGTCTAGCCTCCCGCTTTCCAGGAAAAGCAATTTCATGATAATTGTTACCGCAAGCGACAATAACTTTGTGCCCGGGCTTTTTGTATTCATCTTTTCTGCTTGGGTTCATAATCGCGGGGCGAAATTCCTTGTTATCGACGCAGGAATAGAGCCTGCCACCGTGATAGAGCTTCGCCGTTTTTGTGAACGAAATGGAATTGATTGTCAGCTCGTCCAAGCAGATGGCAAGCGGATTTCCGATCTGCCGACAAGAGGCAAGCTGCTGACCACTGCCGCATATGCCCGGATACTCATTCCCGAGATATTGCCTGATTGTGATAAGGCCATCTACATGGATGCGGATACGCTGGTGGTGTCCGATCTCAGCGACCTCTGGTCGGCGGACTTGGGCGACAATTTGGTCGCCGGCGTGATTGACGGCTTCGTCGAGCAGGAGGAACTCGATGACGTCGGAATGTCCCGGAATGAGTACATCAATTCCGGTGTCCTGACGATGAACCTCGCCGCATGGCGCAGCGAAGGCATTGCGGACAGGATCTTTGCAAAAGTTCGGGAAACCGCCCATTCGCGATACCTCGACCAGACAGCCTTGAATACGGTGGTGCGCGGACGAGTTCTTATCCTGGACAGGGAATGGAATTTCTTTTCAGACCGGTATGTGCAAATCGAACGGCGGCTTCCCAAGGTGATCCACTATGCGGGATCGGCCAAGCCCTGGCGCTACAAGCGCGTGCCTTTTGCGGATGTTTTCAATTTCTACAGAACCATGTCGGGATTGAATATTCCTGCGGGAACAATGGTTTTGAAATCCGCCCGTAGACGAAAGATGATCCTTGGCCTCATAGGGTTGAGAAGAAAATACTGGTCTTCCGCCCTGGCAACTTACTACTACCGCCGTCGATTTACCAAGCCGCACCTAAGAAGCTTGAATAAGATGTTCTCGAAGGTTCCGTTGCCGCGGCAATGTTCGACTGCTGCGCCGTAACGAGACGCGCCGTTCCCATAATTTTCAAGTCTTAATGTTCTGCAAGGCCGCGATTGGCGGCCGCGACACGGCATGTAGCAGCAAAGAACGCTGCGCTCGCCGGTGCTGGCAAAGCATAGCAGCATCACCACGAAGCTCTATTTATTCACGAAACAGGCGGGTTTTGCATAATCGTCATGCTGATCTTCGGTGCAAACTTGCGGCCTTTAACCAGCCGCTGACCGATAGCCCGTGGGCGCGGGCCAATGTGCGTGCGAGGTGTGATGAGTTCATAAACCCACAGGCCAACGCTATGTCGGCGAGCGACGCTTCTTTCGACGTGGCAAGCAGGTCCAGGGCCTTGTGCATGCGACGTTGGATCAGCCAGCGGTGCGGAGGAACCCCGGTTCTTTCCCGGAAGGCACGGACGAATTGTCTTTCGGACATTGCGCATTCCGAGGCAAGTTCCGCGAGCGACAGATCGCTGCCAAGCCGGGAGTCGATAAGCTCCTTGACGAGGCTTTCCTCGAGCGTCGAGAGAGACGGCCATTTCGACTGTCGGCCGGCGCTTGTATTCCTGGCGAATGTTCGGGCCAGGTACGAAGCGGTAGCGATCGTAACGTGGTCCACAAAAAGACGCGTGGCTTCTGCCGGACGTTCAAAGGCCGGGAGCAGCGAAAGTCCCAAGCCACGGATCACAGGGTCGTTGATCCCGGTGCCCGGATTGTGGTGGAAGTCGGCGATCGGCGCCAGATCCTCCCTCTCGGATATCGCGTCGAGCGCCACCCGTGGAAAATAGAAATGCAGATTGCGGAACCGGCTGACGCTGTTGACCACGGGGCTGCACCGCAGATCGTAGATGCATGTCGTGCCGGCCGCCAGGAAACTCGTATCGCGCGCCTTTCCGTCGATCCATAGGTCATGGGCGGGACAATCGAGCAGTTGCAGCGTTACAAGGAAAGCATCTTCGCGAGGGATCGGCACCGTCATTCCGTTGTTTTCAAATCCGCAATCGATCTCGGTGACTGCAAATGCACTTTTTGGCAGGCTCCGCGTCACAAAGGCCGGAGCACGCCCGAGACGGAACGTTTCGGCCAGCTGCTCCCCGTATGCTCCCCGCTGTCGCATGCGAGTTCTCATTCCTAAAGCTGTTCACGACGGTCACGGCTCTCACAATCTCGATTTTCCGCCTGTCGTCACCTGGTTGAATGTTAACGAATCCGCTTCGTGGCTATTTCAGAAAGGGAACGCGTTTTGTCTGAAAATGACGCAACTCTCACGATCTCGCGCCGCCCGAATTGCGTGGCGACGGGGGCGAATATATTCGTTTGATACCTTGAGCGGGTGTCTCCTGCTCGATCCGTGCACGAATCTTGATAAGGCAAGGGCTTCAGGCCCTCTTCAGCGGGAACTGACATGGCTCCACGTGAGGCTTATGGTCGAAGACTCGGAGAGCGCTTCGGGATTGAAGATGCCCCCGTCCTTGTCACCAAAACGCTTAGCAAGGCCGAATTGGCGGTCACGCATATCAAGGGCGATTTCTGGTCCCCCGTTCGCACAAGCTCCATACCCGCGGAGGATTCCTATCTCATCGCCTTGCAGATACGGGGGTGCGACCATCATGAACTATGGTTCGATGGCAAAGCCTTCGGGCATGCCCCCTACCAGGCCGGCGCCACGTTCTTCTATGACCTGACGCGAGATCCGATAGCGGAGATGCGGGAGCCGTTTCAATCGCTGATGTTCTATCTGCCCAGGACAGCACTCTACGCATTTGCCGATGAGATGGATGCACCGCGCGTTGACGAGTTGACGTGTACCCCAGGTGCCACGGTCGATGACATTACGATCCGCAATCTCGGCTTTTCGCTTCTCACCGCATTCGATCACCCCGATCGCGTTGGCCGCCTTTTCGTGGACCATGTGACGCTCGGAATCGGGATTCACATCGCCACGACTTACGCAGGCATCAAACACGTCTCCAAGCCGGTGAAAGGCGGATTGCCTACCTGGCAGGAGCAGCGTGTGAAGGAGCTTATGAGCGCCAACCTGGACGGAGAAGTCCCGTTGAGAATGCTCTCGAACGAATGCGGCCTTTCGGTCGGCCATTTTTCCCGTGCGTTTCGCGCTTCAACCGGGATGGCGCCTCATCAATGGCTGTTGGCAAGGCGCATCGACGCCGCCAAGGCTCTTTTGCGGCGTGGCGGCAAATCGCTGTCGGAGGTAGCGCTTGCGTGTGGTTTCGCCGACCAAAGTCACTTTACCAGAACCTTTACCAAAGTTACGGGCGTAAGCCCGGGAGCCTGGCGGCGTGAGGTTGGCGGCGCTTAAGGTCCAAAGTGCCGGTTTTTTGCGTGTGCCGACTGGCTGCAGCTTGCCGGCCGGATGGCGGGTCAAACAACCCGCCATCCTTGCCGTCGGCCTCCTGGGGACGGGAGGCAGGCCAGGCAGATTCACGAGCCGGCGAGCGCGTTCACGTCGGCGCAGAACACCGCATACGGCTTGCTCATCGCCGCATCGTTGCATTCCCGCTTCACTTCATCGCGCATGTCGTCCGGCATCGACATGAACACCTTCTTGAACTCAGGCAGGGGCTTGCGGCCGCAGCGCCGGAAAGAAGGGAAACGGCGGCGACGCCGAGACAGGTCGATTTCAAAGACATGACATTGTCCTGTTGGTTTGCGGTTCCGCCTGGCGGACCGCGATTGTCGGATCGAGGATGATGGATTACGCGGTAATGCTCTGCGAAATCCGATGCGTGATGGCGGCGTGTTCGGTGAATGCGAACAGCGCAAGGCTGGCGAGCTGTCGTCCGTGCCGCTCGTCAACGCTCTGCGAACCGGCCGAGTTCTTCAGGTAGGCGGACGCGAGGTCCCGCAGGAACACGTGGTTTTCGTACTCGGCGCCGATATAGGCCTTGTCGAAAGCGACCCCTTCAGAATTGCGAATGTGGTCGAGCACTCCCAACGCGTCCTTGCCCATAACCGGCGTGGCGACGCCGAGGTGGTTCAGCACATCGATGACCGTTTCGGCTTCCATGAGCTCGTAGGTGGCGAACTCCTTGGCATCAGCACGAACCGACTGTTTCAACGCGATTTCGCATGCCAGGCGAGAGAGGTCGGCGCGGCCAATCACCTGCTTGCCGAACTGTTCGACGGTCTTGATGGTCGAAAAGTCGAGTGCAGCCGCTTTCACCTGAGAAAGCGCGGAGATGACAGGGATTGATACTGCCGCGGCTCCCATAGTAATTCTCCTTTCTAGGGTTGAGTTTCCAAATGCACTTCACGACATGGTGGACCTACACACCATTTCTAGGAAGTGACGGCGGGAGACTATTGGAGATTTCGGCTATCGTATTTTAAGATACGAACGGGTTTTGGACATTTATAACATTTGTAACTCGATCCGGGCGCCTGGACGTTTTCCACCCGGCATTGACTTTTCCTGCCGGGGCTGAGTTGCGCACAGTCTCGTCGGGCACCCGCGCCAACGTTCCCGTAATGTTCTTGCCCAGAGCGAAAATCTGTGGTTGTGTAGTCTGATCTCACTCGCGGCTTGATCGCAAGGCCGCCCGCGAGCCGGTATTGGGGGCTTTGAAAATGGTGGCGCGGGTTCGCACGGTCGCTTTCCAGGGCATCGAGGCCGTGCCGGTCGATGTCCAGGTGATGGTCGGGCCGGGCAAGGTCGGCATGCAGATCGTCGGCCTGCCGGACAAGGCGGTGGCCGAAAGCCGCGAGCGCGTGCAGGCGGCGCTGCATGCATCGGGCCTGTCGATGCCGTCGAAGAAGGTGACGGTGAACCTCGCGCCGGCGGATCTGCCCAAGGAAGGCAGCCATTACGACCTGCCGATCGCGCTCGGCCTGATGGCGGCCCTCGGCGCCATACCCGGCGACATGCTGGCAGGCTATGTGGTGCTGGGCGAATTGTCGCTCGACGGCACCATCGCGGGCGTGGCCGGCGCGCTGCCGGCGGCAATCGGCGCCAACGCCGAAGGCAAGGGCCTGATCTGCCCCTTTGCCTGCGGGCCTGAGGCGGCCTGGGCGGGCAAGGATTTCGACATTTTGGCGCCACGCAGCCTGATCGCGATCGCCAACCACTTTCGCGGTACCCAGGTGCTGTCGCGGCCCGAAGCCGGCATCCAGCTCGCGGCGCGCGACCTGCCTGACCTCGCCGACATCAAGGGCCAGGAAAGCGCCAAGCGGGCGCTCGAAGTGGCGGCCGCCGGCGGGCACAACCTGTTGATGGTCGGGCCGCCGGGTTCGGGCAAATCGATGCTGGCGCAGCGCCTGCCCTCGGTCCTGCCGCCGCTGGCGCCGAAGGAGCTGCTGGAAGTGTCGATGATCGCTTCGGTGGCCGGCGAGCTCGGCGAAGGCAAGCTGACCGACCGGCGGCCGTTCCGCGCCCCGCATCATTCGGCCTCGATGGCGGCGATGGTGGGCGGCGGCTTACGCGCGCGGCCGGGCGAGATCTCGCTCGCCCATCACGGGGTTCTGTTCCTCGACGAGTTGCCGGAGTTCACGCCGCAGACGCTGGATGCGCTGCGCCAGCCGCTGGAGACCGGCGACTGCATGATCGCGCGCGCCAACCACCGCGTCACCTATCCGGCGCGCATCCAGCTGGTGGCGGCGATGAATCCGTGCCGCTGCGGCATGTCGGGAGAGCCCGGCTATCGCTGCCTGCGCGGCGACCGCTGCCGCACCGACTACCAGGCGCGCATTTCCGGCCCGCTGCTGGACCGCATCGACCTTCGGATCGAAGTGCCGGCGGTCTCGGCAAGCGACCTGATCCGGCCGGACAAGGCGGAGACAAGTGCTTCGGTAGCGCAGCGCGTGGCGCGGGCGCGCGCCATGCAGCGCGAACGGCTGGAAAAGCTGGGCGCCGGCACCACCACCAACGCGCATTGCCCGCCTTCGATCATCGAGGAGATCGCCAAGCCCGACACGGCCGGCCTGACGCTGCTCAAGGATGCCAGCGAAAAGCTCGGCTTTTCGGCGCGGGCCTATCACCGCGTGCTGAAAGTGGCGCGGACGCTGGCCGACCTCGACGCCAGCGAGACGGTCGGCCGCATCCATCTCGCCGAGGCGATTTCTTACCGCATGAGTGCCGAGCGGATGGCGCAGGCGGCGTAATCACAAAGGATCGCAAGGGCCCAGGTCCGCTTCTCCATCGGCTCCCGGGGCTTGCGTTCCGTCTTCAATCGGCCTCGGGGATCAGCTTCCGCAGCGTCGGCGCCAGGATCATGCCGAAAGCCGCGGTATCGCCATAGGCTCGCGCGGAAAGCATGGCCCCGTGCACGGTCGCCATGAAGGCCTCCGCCTCGGCGCGCGGCGCGGCGGAGATTGTCAATGTGCCTTGCCCGGCGCCGCGCTCGATGACGCCGGTCAGCCACCCCGAGAGAAACCGGAAATACGCTCGGACCTCCACGGCAATTTCGGGCGGAAGAGCCGGAAGCTCGCTGGCGAGCAGGGCGCAGACGCAGAACGGCCTGCTCGCATCCTCAATGCACTGAGCCCAGAAGCCGGTATAGGTTCGAAGCAACGCAGGCGGGTCAGGGACATTGCGCTCAAGCTCCGTCATGCCCGTGACGGCATCCTCGAGGTAACGCCTCACCAAGGTTTGCACCAGGTCGACCTTGCTGGGGAAATGGTGGTGGATGCTGGCCTTGCGGATACCGATCACCTCGGCGATGTCCGCGTAGCTGAACCCGTCATAGCCGCCGGCGACAATGAAGGTTCGCGCGGCGGCCAGGATGTCATCGGCAGTGTTCGAGGGCTTGTTCATAGACCTGCCTAACTTCCAGCGGAGGAAACCTCAACGCGCGACCTGTCGCGGCTTGCGAAGGACATCGCTCACGGAAAGCCACACGGCGGACACCAGGAAGTAGAAGGCGCCGAAAGCGGCATAGGGCGCAACGTTGGCGATGCCGATGGCCTCGGTGCCGCCGGCCATCTTTACGAAGAACAGGCCGGCCAGCGCCGACTGGGCGCCGCTCAGGATCATCGCCCATTGCGCACCGTTGGTTTTCCAGCGACGCACGGCGGTGAGAAGCTGAAAGGCGCCGGAGAAAACGGCCCAGACGCCATAGACCGAGAGCACCGTATTCATGCCGCGGCCAAGCGCGATGGCGACCGCGATCGCCGTGACGATGCTGACGATAAAATTAAGCAGCTGCGATTTGTTGCGGCTGAGTCCGCCGGTGCGCTTCGCATCGATATAGTTGGCGAGCGCGTCCCATACTGGATAGGCCACCAGCATGACAGCGGCGAGCGGTGGACTGTTTTTCGCGACGGTGAAAGCCAGCGCAACCCAGGCCGCCGATACGGCAAACCGCAGGAAATAATAGCTTTTGAGCCAGGCGTTTGATGACGGGGCGCGGCTCTGATCATTCATTTGTGCAGGCATGATGGAGATCTCTCGTTTGAATTACCTACCAACTAGTAGGTAGATTCGTGATCGTCAAGGCATCGCCGATCACCTCGACATCTCATTTATGTGACGATCGTTCGCTTATGGCCGCGCTGGCCGCCCCCAGCGGCGACATCGCTTCGTGGCGTTGGAATGAGGCGGCGCGCTTCACGCAGGACCCCACCCCCGGCCCTTCGGGGCCACCCTCCCTCAAGGGACACTCAAGGGGAGGGGGACGCCGGCGCTGTCTCAGTCCTGCGCCTTCAGCTCCAGCCGCCGCTTATGCAGCACCGGCTCCGTATAGCCATTGGGCTGGCTCGTCCCCTTGAACACCAGGTCGCAGGCGGCCTGGAAGGCGATGGAACTGTCGAAGTCCGGCGCCATGGGGCGGTAGAGCGGGTCGCCGACATTCTGGCGGTCGACGATCGCCGCCATGCGCTGCAGCGAATCCCTGACCTGGATTTCCGAGCACACCTTGTGGCGCAGCCAGTTGGCGATGTGCTGCGAGGAGATGCGCAGCGTGGCGCGGTCCTCCATCAGGCCGACATCGTTGATATCGGGCACTTTCGAGCAGCCGACGCCCTGGTCGATCCAGCGCACGACATAGCCCAGAATGCCCTGCGCATTGTTGTCGAGCTCGCGCTGGACCTCGTCCGGCGTCCAGTTCGGCCGCACCGCCACCGGCACGGACAAAATATCGTCGAGCTTCGCCTTCGGCCTGCTCTTCAGCGCCGCCTGCACGGCGTACACATCGATCTTGTGATAATGCGTGGCGTGCAGCGTCGCCGCCGTCGGCGACGGCACCCAGGCAGTGTTGGCGCCGGCCCTGGGGTGCGCGATCTTCTCAACCAGCATCGCCGCCATCAGGTCCGGCATCGCCCACATGCCCTTGCCGATCTGGGCATGGCCGGCCAGCCCGCATTCCAGCCCTATGTCGACATTCCAGGCCTCATAGGCGGAAATCCAGGCGGCCTGCTTCATGTCGCCCTTGCGGATCATCGGGCCGGCTTCCATCGAGGTGTGGATCTCGTCGCCGGTGCGGTCGAGGAAGCCAGTGTTGATGAACACCACGCGCTCCTTCGCGGCGCGTATCGCTTCCTTGAGGTTGACGGTGGTGCGCCGCTCCTCGTCCATGATGCCCATCTTGATGGTGTTTTTCGCCATGCCGAGCAGCACTTCCACGCGATCGAAGATCTCGACGGCGAAGGCGACCTCTTCCGGCCCGTGCATCTTGGGTTTCACCACATACATCGAGCCGGCGCGGGAGTTGGCGCGGCGGCCATTGATGCCGACATCATGCAGCGCGATCAGCGCGGTGATGGCCGCATCCATCATGCCTTCCGGCACCTCGTGGCCGTCGCGATCGGTTATCGCCGGATTGGTCATCAGGTGGCCGACGTTTCTCACCAGCATCAGCGAGCGGCCGGGGAGCAGCAGCTGGCCGCCGTTCGGCGCCGTGTAGCGGCGGTCCGGGTTAAGCGTGCGGACAAAGCTCTTGCCGCCCTTGGTGATCTCTTCGGAAAGATCGCCCCTCATCAGGCCGAGCCAGTTGCGGTAGACGACGACCTTATCCTCGGCGTCGACAGCGGCGACCGAATCCTCGCAGTCCTGGATGGTGGTCAGAGCCGATTCCAGGATGACGTCGGCAATGCCGGCGGGATCGGTCTTGCCGATCTGGTTGGCGCGGTCGATGACGATCTCGATGTGGAGCCCGTTCTTGACCAAAAGCACGGCTTCCGGATTCTCGGCATCGCCGCGATAGCCGGCGAACTGCTTTGGATCGGCGAGCGTGGTGGCGCCGGCGCCCTCACTGGCCTTCAGAGCACCGTTGGCGACGGACAACCCGTTGACGCCGGCCCATTTGCCGGTGGTCAGCGGCACCGACTGGTCGAGGAAATCCCTGGCCCAGGCGATCACCTTGGCGCCGCGCGCCGGGTTGAAACCCTTGCCCTTCTCGGCGCCGCCGGTCTCGGGAATGGCGTCGGTGCCGTAGAGCGCGTCATAAAGCGAGCTCCAGCGCGCATTGGCGGCGTTGAGCGCATAGCGCGCGTTCATCACCGGCACGACGAGCTGCGGCCCGGCGACGACGGCGATCTCAGGGTCGACATGCTCGGTCGAGACGCTGAAGGCCGGCCCTTCCGGCACCAGATAGCCGATCTCCTTCAGGAAATTCTTGTAGCCTTCCATGTCGATCGGCGCGCCGTTCTGGCGGTACCAGCCATCGAGCTTTTCCTGCATGGCGTCGCGTTTTGCCAGCAGCGCGCGGTTCTTCGGCGCAAGGTCGTGGACGATCTCTGAGAGGCCGGTCCAGAATTTCTCCGGGTCGACGCCGGTGCCGACTGCTGCCTCCTCGGCCACGAAGTCATGGAGCTCCCGGGCAATCCGCAACCCGGCGATCTCGATGCGATCGGTCATCAGCACGTCTCCAGATAGGTAGGCTTGCCGGGCCTTTGGCATGTTTGGGGGTCAGGGGTCAATTCGGCTTAGGGTGAAGGCTTCCTTCTCCCCGTTCACGGGGAGAAGGTGGCGGCAGCCGGATGAGGGGCGGCGCGGCGCTGACAATTAACATGCGGCGGCGTGTCGGTCGGGGAGAACAAGAGCATACGCTAGCGCCGCCCCTCATCCGCCCTTCGGGCACCTTCTCCCCGTAAACGGGGAGAAGGAAAAGGCGCCTCACACCGCAATCCTCGGCCGCCCTGATGCCACCGCAACCACATGCGCCTCGATGAACATGCGCTGGCCCTCGATGGTCGAGACCTTGAACTCGGTGGCGAGTTCGATCTCGGCATTGTCGGTGCCGGCATCCTTGGCGCGTTCGGCAACGATCGCCCGCACATCGGCTTCGGCCGCGGCGATCGCTTTTTCCTCCTCGGTGAAGTCGCGCACCGTCTGGCCGGAGGCGAGGCGGAAGAGGCCTTCCCTGGGCTGGCTGACGCGGGCTTCGGCTGAGACGCGCACCTGGCCGACCACCGCGCCGAGCGCGTTGGCGACATCGGTATCCTCCGGCACGATGCAGCCATTGCCGATCAGCGGCGGCAGGCCGGCATAGTGCAGCGGCGCCGAGGCGCCGAGGCCGATGACCGGGCGGTCGAGCGCGACGGTGAAGCGGGCGATGCCGGGATGGGCATCGACCGCGCGCTGCACCAGCGCATGCGCGACGGTCGCGGCACCGTCCAGCCCGTCCTCGGCGAAAGCGGTCTCCAGGATATATTCGGCCGACCAGCGGGTCAGCGTGACAAGCACGCGCTCGGCCAGCGCTTCCGGCGTCGCGGCGATCGCCTGGCCGCGACCGTCGCGGCGGCGGGCGAAAAGCTCGGCGCCGAGGCGGGCGGTGGCTGGATCCCAGTTCGACTGCTTGCCCAGCACATGGGCGGCGTCGGACGGCGTGAAGCCCGATATATGCACGAGCCCCCGCGCCACGAGCCGGTTCAGCGTGGCGTTCTGCGCGTTGGAAGCAAGCAGCCTGTCGAGCGCCAGCGGGGTGGCGCCGATCGTCTCATAGAGTTTCGCTTCCGGCCCGGTGAGGCCGGCGGCGAGCCGGTCCGGCACGCCGGTGCGCACGGCAAAGCGCCCGTCCATGCGGCCGGGATTGGGCGCGCGCAACTGCCGTTCCAGTTCCGACGTCACCGCCTCGCCATGCACCAGGCCAGCCAGCGCGAGCGGCACCAGGCGGCGCGGTCCGAGCAGGATCTTCGGGTCGAGCGCGCCGTCCTCCAGCGTGACTTCGGAATCGCCGCCGAGGCCGAAGGTGCGCATGGCGACCGCCTCGACCATGGTGCGGAAGCCGCCGACGGTGGCGCCTTCGGGATCGAGACGCGGCCGGCCACCATCGAGCACTGCGACATCCGTGGTGGTGCCGCCGATATCCGAGACCATGGCGTCGTCCAGCCCGGTCATGTGGCGGGCGCCGACGAGGCTGGCGGCGGGGCCGGAGAGGATGGTCTCGATCGGCCGCTGGCGGGCAAAGGCCGCCGAGACCAGCGCGCCGTCGCCACGCACCACCATCAGGGGCGCGGCGATGCCGCGTTTGGCGAGGAAGCCTTCGGTCGCCGCGACCAGCCGGTCGATCATCGAGATCAGGCGGGCGTTGAGCAAGGTGGTGAGCGCGCGCCGCGGCCCGCCGAGCTTGGCCGACAGCTCATGGCTGGCGGTGACCGGCAGGCCCGTGATGTCGCGAATTAGGTTCCGCGCGGCCAGCTCATGCGCCGGATTGCGGGTGGCGAAATAGGCGCAGACGGCGAAGCCCGACACCGAACGCCCAAGCTCGGGAAGGGCTGCCTCGAGGCCGGAAAGATCGAGTTTTGCCGCATTGCCGTGCACGTCATGGCCGCCGGGGCAGAACACCACCGGGTCGGTGCCCAGAGCCGTCTTCAGCCCGTCGCGGGCAAGATCGGCCTCGGAAAAGCCGATCATGACCAGCGCCACGCGCCCGCCCTGGCCCTCGACCAGCGCGTTGGTGGCTAAAGTCGTGGACATCGAGACCAGCTTTATCGCGGCCGGGTCAGTGCCGGATTTCTCCAGCACCGCATCGACCGCCCCGGCAATGCCGACGGCGAGATCGTGGCGCGTGGTCAGCGACTTGGCCTTGGCCAGCACCTTGCCTTTGGTAGGCTGATTCAGGGGCCCACCCTCTTCCGACCACAGCACCGCATCGGTGTAGGTGCCGCCGGTGTCGATGCCGAGGAAGAGAGGTTTTGGCTTGGCGGTCATTTTGAGGGGGCAGTCCGGGACAAGAGGATCGGGTGCCTGCCCCTTAGCCGATACGGCGTTGCGGATAAAGAAGGGAGGGATGGGCCAAGGGGCGGCGTTGGTGCTGAGGAGGATTGATGAGACGCTGGCGCGAGGCACCCCCCTCTGTCCTGCCGGACATCTCCCCCGCAAGGGGGGAGATCAGATGTCGCGCCCGCTTTCGCCAATCGCCAACGCCGCAGAGAGAGCGCCGGCGCACCCAACTGCCGATCTCCCCCCTTGCGGGGGAGATGTCCGGCAGGACAGAGGGGGGTGCTGTCCCGCCGGCCTCTCAAATCATCAAAGCAGGAGATCGGCTCCGCCGTCGGTGCCTCCTACTTCGCCGTGACGGTGCCCTTCATCGAGACGTGGATGGCGCAGTGGAACGGGTGCGCGCCGGCGGCCGATATCTTGACCTTGGCGCTCTTGCCTTTGGCAAGCTGGCCGGAATCGAAGGATCCGTCATCCGCCGTGGCAGTATGCGTCATCGGGTCGGCATTGGTGAAGGTGATGGTGTCGCCGACGGCGACGCTGACCTTCGACGGGTTGAATTTCATGCCCTTGATCTGGACCGCGTGATTGGCGGCATAGGCGGGCATGGCCAGGGCAAGCAGAGCAAGAACGAGCATGGTGCGCATGATGGATATCCTCCTGAATGCGAAACCTCATCCTTAACTAACGCCGGCACGGCGCTTTTCATGCCACGAACCCCACTCTTTTATGCGAGCCATCGCAAAACGGCTTGTTGGCCGAGTGGCCGCAGCGGCAGAGGAAGACTTTTGTGGTGCGGGCGATGGTGTGGCCGGTGCCGGTGACGATTTCGGCATTGCCTTCGACCTTCAGCGGGCCGTTGGCGGTGGGCGTCACGTTGAGCGGGCCATCCCGCGCTTCCAGCACCTGCGCTTCCTTCAGCGGCGGTTCGCCTGTGGCGGTGAAGCCGGCCTTGATGTGGCTGTTGTCGCAGAACGGCTTGTTCTGCGACAGGCCGCAGCGGCAGAGCGTGGCGCGAAAGAAGGTCTCGTCGCCCAGCACGATCTCGGCATGCACCGCCAGCGGGCCGTTTTCCCTGACGCGCACGGTGTTGACCGCCGGCGGCTTCTCCTGCGGCCCGCCATCCTTGCGGTTGTAGGTGATGGCGCCGGACGGGCAGTTTTCCGCCAGCGCCACGACCTGATCGACGCTGGCCGCTTCCGGATGGATCCACTCGCCCGGCGCGTTGGGCACGAAGACATGCGGGTTGCCGAGCACGCAATTGCGCGAATGGATGCAGCGCTTGCCGCTGAAACCGACGTCGATCTTCTCGCCTTCGACCGTGCCTGCCATTTGGGTAGGGTTCTCCTGTTGATGGGAGACAGGCTAGGGCGGCGGTGGGAACGGCGTCAAGCTGGCCGGATGCGCAGCTTCTCCTTCTCACCCCACAGGGGGAGAAGGGAAGAGGCGCCGCTACTCCTGCAAATCGATCTCCTCGGTCTGCCCGCCGCTGCAGGTGTAGCAGCAGTCTTCGCAGGTTTCCTTGTTGTTGGGGCCGACGCCCCAATAGGTTTCCTCGTCGCCGTCGACCCAGGCGCCGTAGCAGATCTTTTCGCCCTCGTTGCAGGAGATCGGCAATTGCTTGGTCTCGCCGTCGTCGAGGTAGAAATCCTTGCCATCGCCCGGCCAGACATAGTCGCGGTCCTGGCTGTAGAGCTCGACGCGCATGGCGTTGGGGTGGTTGTTCTTGATCTGGAAGGTGACGTCGCCGGCGTGAGCGGCGGGCACGAACAGGACAGCAAGCGAAAGCGCGGCGGCAAGGCGGCGCGCGAAAAGGATCGACATGAAAACCCCCGGGGTCGAATCGGCCCCCACGGCCGATCGCGGGATGATGGCACGATGCGGGCCGCTGCCAAGGGGTGGGGCGAAAATAGCTGAGTGAATTGGGGAATTGGCGCGGCTTCCCCTTCTCCCCTTGTGGGAGAAGGTGGATCGGCGCCTTAGCGCCGAGACGGATGAGGGGTGTTCCAGCTTGGCAAGGGCGTTCGCCATCGTTACCGCCAAGGTTGCAAACCTTCATCTCTCACATAAGCGATGATGGTATCGCAAACTGCGTCCAACTCCTTCAAAACATCGTCGTTCCAGAAACGCAGCACCCGGAATCCTCTCGACTTCAGTTCGGCGTCGCGCTCCTGGTCACGGCGCGATTCCGCATGCTGGCTGCCGTCAATTTCGATAATCAGCCGCGCTTCTGCGCAAAGAAAATCGGCCACGAACCGGCCGATCGGAACCTGACGACGAACTTTGATATTGTCGAGACGGCGGCTGCGCAATTCATGCCACAGGCGATCTTCCGCCTCGGTCGGCTCACGGCGCATCGACCGGGCGAAATTCCGTTTGGCCGGGGTTACAGGCTGGTGCGGCATCAAAGCAGACTACGCCAATGTTGATGACGGCTCCAATACCCGGTGCCTCACTCCGCTGGAACACCCCTCATCCGTCTCGGCGCTGCGCGCCGAGCCACCTTCTCCCACAAGGGGAGAAGGGGAAGACCCCCCGCTTACTCCGCCAGGTCCACCGTCTCGGTCGAATGCTCGGCGCAGATGAAGCAGCAGGTGTCGCAGGGCTGGTCGTTGTCGGGGCCGACGCCGGCGGAGACCTGGTCGTTGCCGTCGACCCAGGCGCCCCAGCAGATGTGCTCGCCCGGCTCGCAGGAGATCGGTACGGATTTTCGCGCCTTCGGCCGGATGAGGTAGACCTTGTCGTCGCCCGGCCAGACTTTGCCGCTGTCGCGGCTGAACAGTTCCACCGCGACGCCGTCCGAGCGCTTGTTGCGCACGAAGACGGACATGTCGGCGGCGAAGGCCGGCGTGGCGAGGAGGAGGAAGGCGAGCAGAGCGCGAATCATGGCGGGGTCCCCGAGGGGGAGTAGAGCACGGGTGGAACGTGGAAGCATCCTCACCCGGATTGCCAGCCGAATTGCGAATGGCAATTCGGGGGAATCCGACCTCTCCCCGAGGGGAGAGGAGATCGCCGGCGCCTCAGCTGCCCTTCTCCCCTCGGGGAGAAGGTGGCCGCGAAGCGGCCGGATGAGGGGGAGCCCTACCGCCTCACCACCACATGCGGCGCGAAGGTCTTCACCGCGTCCACAAGGTCCTGGCCGCGCACGTCGAGCGAGGAGATCTCCATGTGCACAATGGTCTTGCCGAAGGGCATCAGGCCGAAGGCGTTGGCGGCAGCGTATTTGATCTCGTCTGGCGGCTCCTCGGTGAGCTCGAAATTGAGCATCGCCGCGCCCTTGCCGCCGGCGGCGAGACGCACGCTCATGACTTTGTTCCACGGCACCAGCACGTCGCCGGCGCGAGCATCGCGGAAGCCATGGCTGTCAAGGGTGACCTTGACCGACGTGTCGAAGGCGCCGCGCGCGATGAAAGCGCCGAGCGCGAGGCAGGCGAGGCCGAGCAGCGCGATCCACAGCACATGCCCACCATCCGCGCCCGAGGCCACGCCCTGCAGCGCGCCGAAGCCGAAAATGCCGCCGATCAGGAACGGCCCGAGCGCCGGGAGAATCTTTCCCGAGGGGCTGTTGCGGAGTTCGAGCGGGGCGGCCATTTTTCGCCCATTCAACGCCCGGATTTCAACAGCGTCCAGATCCAGCCGATGAAGGTGAGGACCAGGAACGGATAGCCGAGCGCCGGCAGCGGCGCCGAGGTGGGCAAAAGCGGCGCGCCCCACAGGATCATCGCCGCCGAGACGGTGAAGAGCAGGGCCGCAACGAAAGCGGTGAGCCGCATCCAGAGCGCGAAGGTGGCTTGCGCGCTGACCATGACCAGCCCCGCCGCCCAGAGCGCTATGCCGCCGACATAGGAAGGCACGCTCGCCTGCAGGCCCGCCGCATTGCCGGCCAGAAGCAGGCTTTCGCCGGCGAGGAACGTCAGGAAGCCGGCCGCGACGAGATCATTGCCCAGCCGCTGGTATTTCATGGTGAGAAGTGCTGCCGCGACGACCACGCCCACGCCGTCGATGGTCCACAGCGTCTCGCGCAGCGCGTCGCTGGCAACGAACGTGCCCCCCATGCCCAACGCGCCGCCGATGGCGAGGCCGATCGCGGCGACAGTGTCTGAGGTGGAGCGCATGTGGTGTCTCCCGAGCCGGGGAGGAGGATACGCCGATGTGGGGCGACGGTGAAGGTAGGGATGGAATGCCACCCCGCATCACGTGTAGGTTGTGTTATTCTATTCGGATCGAATCGGTCGCTGTACTCTCGGGGAATTGTCTGTCGTTTATTGGCTTGGTCTGTTCGCGTGGATGATTCAAATCAATCTCAGCAAGCTTTGGCGGCAGTCCTGACCGCATCTACCGATGGGTTACCCGAGCCATATTTCATCGCCTACTTCGACGAAGCTGGCGATCCTGGCATTAAAACAGTTGCACCTATTGACCCTAACGGTGCCAGCGAGTGGTTTTCTGTCGGCTGTGTTGTTGTTCGTGCTTCCAATGAGCCGAACTTGGTCAGCCTCATCCAGTCCACGAAGGCTTCGATCTACTCTACGCAAAGCCCTGACCTCCATTTTCGAAATCTCGTAGAACATAAAAAGAAGTCAGTTTGCGACGCGCTGGCGGCCTCGCCATGCCGAATGTTTGTAGTCGTCTCCAACAAAAAGAACATGCGAAGGTATCGCAACCCCAAAGCCGAGGCGGTCTCCCTGCACCCTAACAATTGGTTCTACAACTACTGTATCCGAATTGTCCTTGAGCGTTTAAGCGAGTGGTGTGCGAATTGGTCTACCCGAGAAACTGGAGAATCAAAACTCGTCAAATTGGTTTTCTCCCGTCGCGGCGGACATTCATATCGACACGTGGAGACATACACGCACTTGCTCGCGAAACAATCCGAGCTAGGCCGGATATATCAGACCGCGAAGGTGCCAGATTTTCGGGTTCTAGATCATCGATTGATCGACGTCATCGATCACAACAAGAGTGCCGGCTGCCAAATAGCGGACGTCGTCGCCAGTTCCTTTTTTCAGGCTGCAAATGCAGGAGCCAAGCGCTGGAATACGGAGTATGCTGAAGCCCTGAAACCTCGAATAGCGTCAAATAAGTACGGCTACTCTCACTTTGGAGTTACGTTGCTGCCGTGGCGAAACTGGACGCTAGACCTAACAGAGGCCCAAAAAAAGATATTCCGATTCTACGGCTACCACATATGAAAGCGGCGGGTCCCGGCCTTGTTACCATCGGGGGCTTATAGGCCACCATCCGGTGGGCAACCGTCCATCCGACTGCGACATCTACGATGCCGCCCAAGGGTGCTCCGGCGTACCCCGCCGGGGCATATGTTAGCGCATGGCCGAGAAAAAATCAAACGAATCAGTCGCTTAGTGACGGTTGCTTATAACCCATTGAGCGGACTCGATTTTCTCGTCGACAAGCGAACCCCTGGTACGAAACTTAACTGTGGCGCCGGGCCGCAACCTGTCGTCGAAGGCTTCCATTGATTCACTTGTAGGAGGTTGGCGGCTTGCTCAACAGCCCGCTCTCAATCCCCCATCTTCAAGGCCTGAATAAACGCCTCCTGCGGAATATCCACCTTGCCGAACTGGCGCATCCGCTTCTTGCCCTCTTTCTGCTTGTCGAGCAGCTTGCGCTTGCGGGTCACGTCGCCGCCGTAGCATTTGGCGGTGACGTCCTTGCGCAGCGCCGAGATGGTTTCGCGGGCGATGACCTTGCCGCCGATCGCGGCCTGGATCGGGATCTTGAACAGGTGGTGCGGGATCAGCTCCTTCAGCTTCTCGCACATGGCGCGGCCGCGCTTTTCCGCGGCCGTGCGGTGCACCAGCATGGATAGAGCGTCGACCGGCTCCTCATTGACCAGGATCGACATCTTGACCAGGTCGCCCTCGCGATAGTCGGTCAGATGATAGTCGAAGGAGGCGTAGCCCTTGGAGATCGACTTAAGCCGGTCGTAGAAATCGAACACGACCTCGTTGAGCGGCAAATCGTAGGTCAGCATGGCGCGTTTGCCGACATAGGAGAGGTCGGCCTGGATGCCGCGCCTGTCCTGGCAGAGTTTCAGGATGCCGCCGAGATAGTCGTCGGGCGTCAGGATGGTGGCGCGGATCCACGGCTCCTCGATCGAGGCGATCTTGACCACGTCGGGCATGTCGGCCGGGTTGTGCAGTTCCTTGACCGTGCCGTCATTGAGGTTCAGGCGGTAGACGACGGATGGAGCTGTGGCGATGAGGTCGAGGTTGAATTCGCGCTCCAGCCGCTCCTGGATGATCTCCAGATGCAACAGGCCGAGGAAGCCGCAGCGATAGCCGAAGCCGAGCGCGGCCGAGGTTTCCATTTCATAGGAGAAGCTGGCGTCGTTGAGGCGCAGCTTGCCGACGGCGGCGCGCAGGTCCTCGAAATCGGCGGCGTCGACCGGGAATAGGCCGCAGAACACCACCGGCTGCGCCGGCTTGAAGCCGGGCAGCGCCTTGGCCGTCTGGCGGCGGTCCTCGGTGATGGTGTCGCCGACGCGGGTGTCGGCCACTTCCTTGATCGAGCCGGTGAAGAAGCCGAACTCGCCGGGGCCGAGCTCGTCGACATTGACGCGGGCCGGCGTGAAGACGCCGGTACGCTCGACCAGATATTTGGCGCCGGTGCCCATCATGCGGATGGTCTGGCCCTTCTTCAGCACGCCGTCGATGATGCGCACCAGCACGATGACGCCGAGATAGGCGTCGTACCAGCTATCGACCAGCATGGCCTTCAAGGGGGCCGCGATGTCGCCCTCGCGCGGCGGCGGCAGCTGGTGGACGATCGCCTCCAGCACGTCCGGCACGCCCAGGCCGGTCTTGGCCGAGATCAGCACGGCGTTGGAGGCATCGATGCCGATCACCTCCTCGACCTGCTCGCGGATGCGCTCGGGCTCGGCCGCCGGCAGGTCGACCTTGTTCAGCACCACGACGATCTCGTGGTTGTTGTCGATGGCCTGATAGACATTGGCGAGCGTCTGCGCCTCGACGCCCTGGCTGGCGTCGACGACCAGCAGCGAGCCCTCGCAGGCGGCGAGCGAGCGCGACACTTCATAGGCGAAGTCGACATGTCCGGGCGTGTCGATGAGGTTGAGGATATAGTCCTCGCCATTGTTGGCCCGGTACTTCAGCCGCACCGTCTGCGCCTTGATGGTGATGCCGCGCTCGCGCTCGATATCCATCGAGTCCAGCACCTGCTCCTTCATGTCGCGCGCCTCCAGCCCGCCGGTGAGCTGGATCAGCCGGTCGGCAAGCGTGGATTTGCCATGGTCGATATGGGCGACGATGGAGAAATTGCGGATGTGGTCGAGCGGGGTGGTCATGCGGCGCGCTTTAGCAGGGGCAGGGTTGAGGGGCAAGCGGCGGGGGCAACTGCTGATCTCCCCCCTTGCGGGGGAGATGGCCGGCAGGCCAGAGGGGGGGGTGCGACGGATCGCGGCGTTGATCCCATTTTTTTCGGGCTTTTCAACCCTAACCGATTGCCCACGCGTGAGCATCCGCACTGGATGAAATGTTGGGCGGGACAGCACCCCCCTCTGCCCTACCGGGCATCTCCCCCGCAAGGGGGGAGATCAGCTGTACTACACGTCCCGCTCACGAAACATTCAAAGCGCTTAAACATTCATGCACCGCTTTAGGCCATCTTTCGCCCCCGGATGGTAAACCGGCTCCGCCGCGACGACGAAGGCCCCAAGAATGTCCAGTTCTGCCCGAAAGTTCAGCCCGGCTGGGGCGGTGATGCAATTCCTCGCGTGCCGCGACGGCTCGATGATGCCGATGATGGTGCTGATGACGATCCCGCTGGTGACGGCCATCGGCTTCTCGGTCGACTACACCTCGGCGGTGACGACCCGCAGCGACATGCAGAACGCGCTTGACGCGGCGATCATCGCGATCACCACGCTGCCGACCACGACATCGCTGTCCGACCGCCAGACGGCGCTGCAGCAGGCCTATGTCGCCAATAGCGGGCAGGGCGCGGCGACGCTGACGGGCGTCAATGTCGATACGTCCGGCACGGCGACTTTCACCGCCACGGCAAGCTACCCGATGCCGACCAATTTCATGCAGATCGCGCGGATCAACACGGTGCAGGTCGGCGTCGGCGCCTCGGTGCGCAAGAGGCCGGCGCTGGTGCAGACTACGTTCAAGGTGACGCTCGCCTCCGGCTACTGGAACAAGACGATGTCGCTCTACGGAACCAGGTTCGGTCAGACCGCCGCCAACAAGCTGATGACGATCACCTATAACTACAATGGCGCCGGCGATCCGAAAGGCTATGGCACTACCGTAGTGAAGACTGTGAACGGCAGCACGGAGACAGCAGTGCAGCAGCAGTTGTGCACCACCTCGTCGGTGAGAAATTTCAACAATCTGCCTACGGGGGCGATCACCCAGACCGACGGCAATGGGCAGAAATACGTGACGACCTGCGCCAACACGATGTATCCGGCGAGCAGCGCGGGCGCGGTGATCGATGTCAGCCAGATGGACCAGCTCTATCTCCAGATGGACGTACCGGCAGCGGCCACGGCAAGACCGCCGCAGCCAACCGTGCTCAAATCGAATGACGCGGCAACATCGAACCGGCTGTATGCCGACAAGGTCGAGATCCCGAACGGTCAGGTCGTCGACATCTTCACGCTGGTGCCTTGCGGTCAGACGAGCACTCAGGCTTGGGAAGACGGCGGATCGGCCGTGCCGACGCCCACCGCCGTGGGCGATTCCCAAGCCGACTTCTTCTACACCGTGCAAGGCAAGTGCGCCTACAACCAGCGTCCGTCGGAGACGGTGCTGACGCAGTAGCTCTTCCCCTTCTCCCCTTGCGGGAGAAGGTGTCGCCGCAGGCGACGGATGAGGGGTGTTCCAGGGAACGCCAGCGTCTCACTCCGCTGGAACACCCCTCATCCGTCTCGGCGCTATCGCGCCGATCCACCTTCTCCCACAGGGGGAGAAGGCAAGAGACTCAATCACAAACCGGTGAAGCTGTAACGAAGCCCTCCGCGGCGGCGAAATGGGAGCATGACCCGCCGTAACGGAGACTGCTTCCCATGACCGGATTGAAGACAAGGATCGGCAAAGCGCTGCTTGCCGGCGCGATGCTCGCCGCGACGATGGGCGCCGCTGCCGCGCAGCCGCTCACCGTGGTCGAGCTGTTCACCAGCCAGGGCTGCTCCTCCTGCCCGCCGGCCAATGCCAACCTGATCAAGGTCAAGGACCAGCCGGGCGTGCTGGCGCTGTCGTTCAACGTTACCTACTGGGACTATCTCGGCTGGAAGGACACTTTTGGCCGCAAGGAATTCACCGACCGCCAGGTGACCTACGAACCGCCGCTCGGCCATGACGGGCCGTTCACGCCGCAGGTGGTGGTGAATGGCCACGCCGATGGCGTCGGTGCTCGGTCGGGCGAGATCCAGAGTCTGATCGCCAAGGGCGGCCGCACGCAAGGTCCGGACCTTTCGCTTGGGCAGGGCAAGGTCAGCATCGGCGCCGGCAAGGCACCGGGCGGCGGCGCCGACATCTGGCTGGTGCGCTACAACCGGGGCGTCGTCGAGGTGCCGGTGGCGCGCGGCGAAAACACCGGACGCACGCTGCCGCATGCCAATGTCGTGCACGCGCTCACAAAACTCGGCAGCTGGAACGGGCAAGCGACCACGCTGCCGCTGCCGGCGGCCAGCGGCGGACTCAGCACCGCCGTGCTGGTGCAGGCGCCGCGCGGCGGGCCGATCCTGGCCGCGGCCGTCAACTGACTTTTCTTTCTCTTCGCGCGGGGCCGTGAAAAGCGGCAACGCATAACCCCGGCCCGCTTCCGCGCGCCAAAACCCAAGGAGACTATCCATGACCAAGTTCCTCACGCTGCCGGCGCTCGCCTTCGCGCTTTGCGCTTCCGTCTTCGTTGCCGGCGCCCGCGCCGACGACACGACCAATGCCATGAAGCCGGCCGACGCGATGGCGACCGACGCCATGAAACCGGCGACGGACGCCATGAAGCCCGCCGATGCCATGAAGCCCGATGCGATGAGCACCCAGGCGATGAAGCCGGCCACGGATGCGATGAAGCCTGCCGACGCGATGAAGCCGGCAACGGATGCCATGAAGCCGGCAACCGACGCCATGAAGCCGGCGGACACCACCGCTCAGTAAGGGTGGGTCGAGCTGCCCCTCACCCGGCCTCCGCTTCGCTCGGCCGACCTCTCCCCGGTGGGGAGAGGAGACTTTCAGCGCCGGCGCTCTCTTCTCCCCTCGGGGAGAAGGTGGCCGCGAAGCGGCCGGATGAGGGGGAGCGCCGTCGGCGGTTACACACCGCCGCACGGCAAAGTGAGAACCCCTTGGCGGCTTCATTCGTATATAGTGAAACAACAACAAGGAGACCCAACATGAACGGCATTGAAAAGAAAGCCGCGCGGCGGCCATTCCTTGCCAAGAGCGCGCTGGCGGCGCTGGTGCTCAGCGCGGCGGCGGCCGTCTTCTGGCGGAGCCCGGCCCGCTCGGCCGAGGACGCGGTGGTGATTCCGCCGCCGGCGATGGACGAAAAGGCGGCGAGCGGCAGCGAGAAGGCGATCTTCGCCGGCGGCTGCTTCTGGGGCGTGCAGGGCGTGTTCCAGCACGTCAAGGGCGTGAGCAAGGCGGTTTCGGGCTACACCGGCGGCAGCGCCGAAAACGCCGTCTATGAGGTGGTCGGCTCCGGCCGCACCGGGCATGCGGAATCCGTCGAGATCACCTACGATCCGTCGAAGGTCACCTACGGCCAGCTGCTGCAGGTCTATTTCTCGGTCGCGCATAATCCGACGCAGCTCAACTACCAGGGGCCGGATTCGGGCACGCAGTACCGCTCGACGATCTTCGCCGAGAATGACGAGCAGAAGAAGGTCGCCGAGAGCTACATCGCCCAGCTCGACAAGGCCAAGGTGTTCGGCAAGCCGATCGTCACCACGCTCGAAACCGGCAAGACGTTCTACCCGGCCGAGAATTACCATCAGGACTTCCTGACGCTGAACCCGACCTATCCCTATATCGTCTACAACGACCTGCCCAAGATCGAGAATTTGAAGTCGCTGTTCCCGCAGCTTTACAGCGAGAAGCCGGTGCTCGTGCTGGCCTCCAGCAAGAGCTGACAGACAGGGATTTCGATCGTCGGGTATGTTTGCGTCGGCAGGTGGCATGCCTTGGCGATTGGCCGAAACGCCCATCGCGATCGTCATCCACGGGCGGAGCAAGGAGCGCAGCGACGCAGCGCAGACCCGAGGATCCATTCCGTGACGTCCGAGCGCTGCAGCGGTGCGGAATTCTGCTCCGCTGCATTCCACGGCTAAGGTCACGGAATGGATTCCAGGGTCTACGCGACGCCGCTTCGCGGCTGCTCCGCCCTGGAATGACGAGGTTGGGCTGGCTTCTGCCAATCCGCGGCGTTTGCGCCGATTTCACGGTAAGGAACGGTGAAAATCCTGCCCGCCGACAAGCGGCCACCTAGCCGCTCGCACTTTGTTTGCTGGCAAACAAACCGCGATGTGAAGCAGTTCATAGAGTTATACTTGACGCTGCAAAACATTGACATCCGATCTTCTGCCGCCACATAATCATCGCCGTCACCCTTTCGAAATTCTGTTTCGGCTGATCCGGAGCCCTGCTTCCGGCGCGGAGAACTGTTGGCTGCATTGATGGGCCGGACATGCCGGTGCCTCATCGTGGAGGAACGATAGATGGCCATCGACATAAAAGTTTCCGTCTACACCAATGGCGACGACGCCTTCGTCGCCTGGGCGCCCAGCGACTTCATCGCGGGATGCCGGGGCTTCCTTCTGGAGCGCGGCCGCAAGGTCGGCGCGACCGAGAAGATCGAGCCGGTGGAGAACCGTGTCGGCTTCACAAAGGACAAGCCGAAATCGGGTGACCACCGGCCGTCCGACGTGTGGCCGTTCCAGCGCTTCAACTGGACCGACCATGCCGCCGATGTCGGCAATGTCGTGCGCTACCGGGTGACCGCGATGATAAGCGCCGGCCCCGGCAAGCCGCTGACCAAGGGCGCATCGAGCGACTGGACGGACTGGAGGACGCTTGCCACCGACGCCGGCGGCGGTTTCTCCTGCTATTTCAACCGCGGCCTGGTGCTCTCGCAATTCGTTGCCCGCTACATGGCCAAGAACAAGCTTTCGCCCGCGGCCTTCAAGAAAAGCCTGCAGACCAATGGCGACGCCAAGTTCCGCGCTTTCCTCGAGGGTGATCTCGGGCTGCGCATGGTCGGGCTGACGCAAGGCGCCGGCGACGAATTGCATGCCGCGCTTTACGAGCTCGGCGACGCGACGCTGGAGACGGCGCTGATCGGGCTTGGGCCGCGGCTCCATCTCATCCTCGCCAACGGCTCCGACAAGAGCGGCGACGGGAACAAGGACGCGCGCAAGAACCTCAACGACCACGGCATTGCGACCATCGACCGGATGCTGAAATCGAAAGGCCTCGGCCACAACAAGTTCGTCGTCGTTTCGGAAGGCGGCGAGCCGAAGATGGTGTGGACGGGCAGCACCAACTGGAGCACGACGGGCCTCTGCACGCAGGTCAACAACGGCCTTCTGATCGAGGACGCGGCGGTCGCGGAGCATTACCGCAAGCATTGGGACCTGTTGAAGGATGCCTCCCCGCCGACCACCGATCCCGCCAATTTCACGCCGGCCCTGATGGCCGACAACGACGCGCCGAAAACCTTCTCGGTCGGCGCGGCCAAGGCGACCGTGTGGTTCACCCGCACCTCCGACGGGGCCGACATGGACGCGCTGCGCGACGTCATCACCTCGGCCAGGCAGGCGGTGCTTTTCCTGATGTTCACGCCGGGCAAGCAGGGGTTGCACACGCTGGCCGGCCAGCGCGCCAAGGAAAAGGGCATGTATGTGCGCGGCGTGGTCTCGACGCTGAGCGCGGACGAGGGCGGCACCGAACAGAATTTCCTCGACATCGACCTGGTGAGCAGCGACCGGACGTTCACGCCGGACCGCTATACGGTGGCGCAGCCGCAGGGCCTCGACGCGCCGCTCGGGCCATGGATCGCCGAGGTCAACCGGCGCATCTTCCTGTCGCAGATCGGCCACGCCATCGTGCACTCGAAGATCCTGGTGACCGACCCGCATTCAAACGACTGCGTGGTGGTGACCGGCAGCCACAATTTCTCGGCGCCGGCGAGCGAGAAGAACGACGAGAACCTGGTGATCATCCGCGGCCACAGGAAGCTCGCCGCCGCCTATGCCACCTACGCGATGTCGGTCTACAGCCACTACCGCTACCGCTCCTACATCCGCGAGATGCAGGCGCAGGGCAAGACGCCATGGAGCTATCTGGACGACGACGACACATGGCTGAAGACGGAACTCAGGACCAAGGCGCAGGAGATCGCGTTCTGGACCGAGCAAGGTTAAGTCCTTCTCCCCGTTTCACGGGGAGAAGGTGTCACGAAGTGACGGATGAGGGGCAGCGCCGGCGTTTGTGATATAGGCATCTCCCGAAAAGCGCACCGTTTGCTTGCCAAGTTAGCGTCGCCCCTGATTGCCCTGCCCATCCTTCGCCGCGGACGGGTATACCTGGTCGGGCAGGACCGTCAGTTGGGATGTCACTGTCCAGAGCTGTCATGAGCGGCATCGATTAACGGTTTGCATAAAACGGCATCCGACCTATATCAGGTCACAATTTCCAGCCGGCCGTTTTTCAGCATGTCATCCATCATCTCGATCTCCGGTGTCACGAAAACCTATGCCACCGGCTTCAAGGCGCTGAAGGAAATCAATCTCGACATCGAGCGCGGCGAGATCTTCGCGCTGCTCGGCCCCAACGGCGCCGGCAAGACGACGCTGATCTCGATCGTCTGCGGCATCGTCAACCGCTCGTCGGGCAGCGTCAGCGTCGACGGCCACGACATCGGCAAGGACTATCGAGCGGCGCGCAGCCTGATCGGGCTGGTGCCGCAGGAGCTGACCATCGATGCCTTCGAGACTGTCTGGGCGACGGTGAACTACAGCCGCGGCCTGTTCGGCAAGGCGCCCAACAAGGATTTCGTCGAGAAGGTGCTGCGCGACCTCTCGCTGTGGGACAAGAAGGATTCGAAGGCGATCACGCTGTCTGGCGGCATGAAACGCCGGCTGATGATCGCCAAGGCGCTGTCGCATGAGCCGCGCGTGCTGTTCCTCGACGAGCCGACGGCCGGCGTCGACGTGGAACTGCGCCAGGACATGTGGGCGATGGTGCGGCGGCTGCGCGAAGACGGCGTCACCATCATCCTGACCACGCATTATATCGAAGAAGCCGAGGCGATGGCCGACCGCGTCGGCGTCATCAACAAGGGCGAGATCATCCTGGTCGAGGGCAAGGCCGAGCTGATGCGCAAGCTTGGCCGCAAGCAGATGAAGCTGGAGCTGCGCGCGCCGCTTGCCGCCATGCCGGACGGCCTGTCGCGCTACGCGCTGGAGCTGTCCACGGACGGCAGCCAGCTCACCTACACCTACGACAACCAGAGCGACCGGCCGGGCGTCGCCTCGCTGATCCGCGACCTCGAGGCGGCCGGAATCCAGTTCCGCGATCTCGACACCAAGAACAGCTCGCTCGAAGAGATCTTCGTCAATCTTTTGAGGCAAGAGCCATGAACCCCCGCGCGCCCATGAATCTTCGTGCAGTGTGGGCGATCTACCGGGTGGAGATGGCGCGTGCCTTCCGCACGGTGCTGCAGAGCATCATCTCGCCGGTCATCTCGACATCGCTTTATTTCGTCGTCTTCGGCTCGGCCATCGGCTCGCGCATCACCGAAATCGACGGCATCAGCTACGGCGCCTTCATCGTGCCCGGCCTGATGATGCTGTCGCTGTTGACGCAATCGATCTCGAACGCCTCCTTCGCCATCTATTTCCCGAAATTCGTCGGCTCGATCTACGAGCTCCTGTCGGCGCCGGTGTCCTATCTGGAGATCATCATCGCCTATGTCGGCGGTGCGGCGACAAAATCGATCATACTCGGCCTGATCATCCTAGGCACGGCGGCGCTGTTCGTGCCGCTGAGGATCGAGCATCCGTTCTGGATGATCGCCTTCCTGGTGCTGACGGCGGTGACCTTCAGCCTGTTCGGCTTCATCATCGGCATCTGGGCGAAAACCTTCGAGCAGCTGCAGCTGGTGCCGCTCTTGATCGTCACGCCGCTCACCTTCCTCGGCGGCAGCTTCTATTCGATCCACATGCTGCCCGGCATCTGGAAGACGATCACGCTGTTCAACCCGGTCGTCTACCTGATCAGCGGGTTCCGCTGGAGCTTCTACGGCAAGGCCGATGTTTCGGTCGGCGTCAGCCTCGGCATGACGCTGGTGTTCCTGGCCGTTTGCATTGCGATCGTGGCGTGGATCTTCAAGACCGGGTACCGGTTGAGGAACTGACGGGGACCGACGTTGGTCGTCGCTGTGGTTCCAGGAAAATCCGAAATGCCGGCGGGACAGCACCCCCTCTGCCCTGCCGGGGGTGTGAAAGATCGCGGCGCCTAGTGATTCTTCTCTTGGTAGCTCCGCTAGATCGCCTTGATCAACCGCAGCAGGCCGAGCATCTCCACGAAGGTCCCCTTGCGGAACGCGATATAGGTCGGCTCCTCGACACCGTGGAAGCGGCGCTTGAAGGCTGCCTGGCCCTGCAGATTGAAGCGCGAGCGGTTGACCCAGGGCGACTGGTAGGCGCGCTGGAAGGCGCCGCGCCAGAAATCCGACTCGGCAAAGCCGCTCGGCTCGATATCGAGCAGCGGCGAGAGGCCGAGCGTCACCTCCGAGATGCCCTCCTCGCGAAAGCGGTCGACAGCGAATTTGGTCAGGCCGATTTCGGCATGCGGCGTCGCGTCGACCTGCTTGCGCTTGAAGGAGGTGGTGTAGCCGATCACCTTGCCGTCGCGGAACAGCGGGTCGAAATCGAGGATGGCGAGAAGCCGGCCTTCAGGACTGTGCAGGAGGAAGCGGCGCATGTCGGCGCCGATCTCCTCGGAAAAACGGCGGTTGAGGAAACCCATCTCCCAGCGTTTGATGATGCGCTCGCGGCGCCAGTCGGCGGAAAGCTGCTTGATCTCGTCCTGCAGCACGTCACCCTTGCCCTCGGCGAGGACAAAGCCCTTCTTTATCAGCCAGCGCTCGGAATAGCGCACGGTCTCGTTGCGCTTGCCGGAAAAATCATGCGCCGGCAGCTGCAGCCTGGTGTCGATGCCGAGGCGATTGACCTGGTAGCCGAGGCCGGCCAAGACCTTGGCCGTGTCGGCACCGATCTGGACGAACCAGGGGCCGCCGGCAGCCTCGACGAAGCGCTTGATGTAGGCCGGACGGTAGGCCGGATCGGCCACCGGATCGCCGAGCGCGAAATGACGGCTCATCTTGGTGCCGAAGGCGATATAGCCGTCGCCATCGCTGAAATAGGACAGTTTCTGCTGCACGGCCGTGGAATAGGCGAGCGAGAAATCGCCGTGGCGGCGCACCAGCGCCAGGCGTTCAGCATCGGTCAATTCGCGCCGCGGAACCTTGGGCGCCACGGCGTCGAGAAGCCTGTCGAAATAGATGCGCAGGGGCGCCATGAGCTCCGCGTGCCGGTGGATAGGAGGACCCCCAGCGCGACCGCTGTGGAGGCCCGAATCGCTGACGCGACCGAATTGCCGCCCACGTCGCGCCAGCGCGATATAGGATGCAATTGGCGGCGAATGAAGGGCAAATGTCCGAAAGCGCCCGCTGCCGCCCATCGCGGCTCGAAGGCGCCTTCGTCATCCACGGGCGGAGCGGGAGCGAAGCGGACGCGCAGACCCGAGGATCCATGCCGGGACTCCAAGGCGCTGCAGCGGTGCAGAATTCTGCTCCGCTGCACCCTACGACCAAGGGGCACGAGCCCCAGGGCCTCGCGACGGAGCTTCGCTCCTGCTGGGATGACGACGCTGGGGAGGCTCCGCTGATCCCCAACATTTGCGATGGTTCTTTCGACCGACGCCTTCGTTAAAGCGCGTCGCGCTGAAACGGATTCAGGTGACGCGCTTTAAGTCCTTGTTTTTATGCATGTCGTTGTCCCAGAACCGCGTACACTTCTGGGCGACATGCATTAGACCGCGATCTTGCCGCCGCCCTGTTTCGTGATGGCGACGACGGACGGACGCACCGGCATGTCGGGCTTGAAATCCGGCCAGCGGGTCGACGGATCCTCGTAATAGGAAGGACGGCCAAAGCCTTCCCAATCCTCGCCGCCATCGCCCGGATGCTGCACGGCGACAAAGGCTGTCTGGTCATCCGGCGCGAACAGCGGGCCGCACATTTCGGCGCCGATCGGCACGCGGAAGAACAGTTTTGAGGTCGCCCGCGCGGCCCCTTCCGTGTCGACGGCCCACAGACCGTCGGTGCGGCCGGTGGCTTTCGGGCCCTGGCCGTCGGTGGCGACCCACAGGCGACCGGCGGAATCCACGGCGCAGTTGTCGGGCATGCCGAACCAGCCATGGGCGGTGGTCGCGGTCGAGAAGGTGGCGCCGACATCGGCAACGGAAGGATCGCCGCATTTCAACAGCACTTCCCACTTGCCCTTGGCTGCGGCGAAATCACCGCCATCCTCGATGATCTCGATGATATGGCCGAAGGCGTTTTCGGCGCGCGGGTTGGCGGCGTCGACCTGGTCGGCCTTGCGCTTGGTGTTGTTGGTCAGCATGACATAGACCTTGCCGTTGCCGGCATTCGGCTCGATGTCTTCCGGCCGATCCATCTTTGTGGCGCCGAGCAGGTCGGCGGCGCGCCGTGTCTCGATCAGCACGTCAGCCTGGGAAGCAAAACCATTCTCCGCAGTCAGCGGACCCTCTCCGAAGACGATCGGCATCCATTCGACCGAACCGTCCTCGGCGAACTTGGCCACATGCAGCGTGCCGTCGTCGAGCAGGTCCATGTTGGCCGCGCGGTCATTGGGATTGAACTTACCGGCGGTGACGAATTTGTAGACATAGTCGAAACGCTCGTCGTCGCCGAGATAGAAGACGACCCGGCCGTCCTTGGCGACGATCGATTCGGCGCCCTCATGCTTGAAGCGGCCCATGGCGGTGCGCTTCCGCGGCACCGAGTTCGGGTCGTTGACGTCGACCTCGACGATCCAGCCAAAACGGTTCGGCTCGTTCGGCTCCTTGGCGAGGTTGAAGCGGTCGTAATGCGCGCCCCATTCATAGGCGCCTTCCGGGATGCCGAGACGCTTGTAATTGGCGGCTTCCTCGTGGCCCTCCGGCAGCTCGCCCGAGAAATAGCCGTGGATGTTCTCCTCGGCCATCACATAGGTGCCCCAGGGCGTGACGCCGCCGGCGCAGTTGTTGACGGTGCCGATGACCTTGGCGCCGGACGGATCGGCATTGGTCTTGACACGGTCATGGCCGGCGACCGGGCCGGAAAGCGCCATTTCGGTGTTGGAGGTGATGCGGCGGTTGAGCTTGCCCTCGCGCACCACCTGCCACTTGCCAGCCTCCTTGCGGATCTCGACGATGGTGCCGCCATGCGCGGCCATCTCCACATCGACCTGCTCCTTCGAGAGCGGCGCGACCTCGGCAGCCTTCTTGCCATCCTTCTCGACGACCTTGACGATGCCGGGGAACATCAGATGCGGGTTGGTGTATTCGTGGTTGACGACCAGGAGGCCATGTTCGGCGGAGCCGTCGATCGGGATATAGCCGACATAATCGTTGTTGTAGCCGAACTGCCTGGCCTGGGCCTCGGCCGACTGTTTTGCCGGATCGAATTCCGGCGAATCGGCAAACAGCGGATCGCCCCAGCGCAGCAGCACGTCGGCATCATAGCCCGGCGCGACATGATGCTTGTCGTCGATGCCGGCCTCGAGCTCGTCGAATTTGAAAGCGGAGCCTTCGGCGGCGCGCGCCTCGTCGGCGGCGACCAGCGCCAACGGGCTGACGGTGGCGGCGATGGCCGAGACGGCCAGCGAGCCCATGAGGAAACCACGGCGCGAGAAACGCGCGGCGATGATCTCGCCCATGGTGCGGTTGTCGGTCGGGTTGACGGGCGGGCCGTCATTTTCCTCGAGCTGGCTGGTGCGGAAGCGGGTCTCAGGGGTCACGGTCATATGGTTTCCTCTGGCTTCTTGAGGTGGCTGGGATTTTCACCTTTCGACCTCTAAAGCGCGCCGATCACATTTTCGTGACATCGCCGTGATCAAATCGCAATAGTTGTTTGCCGGCTGATGAGTTTGCCTTGGTTTCGGATGCGCCATCCGTGATCGAGCGGCACCCTGCTTCGATCCCCTCGTGAGCGCGCACGGTCCGTCGCGATCAGCTTGACGGCTTCACCCGCTTGCGAAACAAGGGCTGCAGCCGGCGTGGCGACGGCGCTTCAAAAGGGGACGGCAAGGTGAGTTTCTGGGGACTGGCGCAGCTTGGCGCCTCGACGGTGATGTTCCTGCTGGCGGCAGCGGCGGCCAAGCAATGGGGGCTGGCGCCGAGCCTCGGCAAAATGCTTTTGACGCTCGCCCTCTATTCCGCCGGCAATCTGATCATGCTCAGGCTGGTGCGCGAGTTCGGCATGTCAGTGTCGTTCAGCCTGTCGGCGGTGATCCAGCTGGTCTCGGTCAATGTCGTGGCGCTCGCCTTCTTCGGCGAGCGGCTCAATGCGCTACAGGCGACCGGCGTGGCGCTGGCGATCGCCGCGGTCGCGCTGATCACGCTCGGGCCCTATATGCAGAAGCTCTAAAAGCAATTCCAGGAAAAGCGTGAAGCGGTTTTCCGTCCGGAATTGCGTTAGATACCAGAACAAGGCCTTTGATGAAGTCATCCGTCGGCGCACTGCTCACCAAGATCGAATTCCCCCTGCTTCTGGCCGGCCTGGTGATCGCCGGCGGGATGTGGGGATTCGTGGAATCGATGGAGGCCGCGCGCGCGACGACGCCGCACGCCTTCGATACCGAAATCCTGCTTGCCTTCCGCCATGTCGGGCAGCCGGACAGCCCGATCGGCCCGGCCTGGCTGCAAGGTGCTGTTCGCGACGTCACCGCCCTCGGCAGCACCGTCGTGCTGGTGCTGATCACGACGGCGACGATCATCTACCTGCTTTTGATCCGCAGGCCGGGGACGGCGCTGTTCGTATTCGCTGCCATAGCCGGCGGGCAAGTGCTTTCCAGCCTGCTCAAGCTCGAGGTCGACCGGCCGCGGCCCGATCTCGTCTCGCATCTGGTCAACGAGACGTCGCTGTCCTTTCCAAGCGGGCACGCCATGCTGTCGGCGGTGACTTATCTGACGCTCGGCTCGCTCGCCGCGCGCTTCCTTCCGGACCGCAGGACGAAAATCTTCGTGCTTTGCCTTGCCGTGCTGATCACCGTGCTGGTCGGCACCAGCCGCGTCTATCTCGGCGTGCATTGGCCGTCCGACGTGCTTGCCGGCTGGTGCGCGGGCTTTGCCTGGGCCATGCTGTGCTGGCTTGCGGCACGCCTGCTGCAGCGACGCAATATGGTGGCCGACGGTGACGATGTTTAATGCATGCAAAATGATGCTTGAGACATTGTAATATTTACAATATGCATCTTTTATAGAGTCAGAGATGGATTCCGGCCGATGATCACTGCCGCACAGATGCGCGCCGCGCGGGCGTTGACCGGCATCGACCAGAGGACGCTCGCCGAGCGAGCCGGAGTCTCGCTGCCGACGATCCAGCGCATGGAAGCAAGCGCCGGGGTCGTCAGGGGCGTGGTCGACACGCTGATGAAGGTCATCCAGGCGCTCGACGAGGTCGGCGTGGAGCTGATCGGCGAGAACCAGGCCAGCGAGCGCGGCGGCAGGGGCGTGCGGCTCAAGATCACCGCGGCGCAGAACCCGCAAGGCTGAGCCGCCAAGCCGCCCGCAATCCAGACAGGCTGGCAGGGATCGGACGGACGCAATGAGCGGCTCGCGTCGGGCCGAGGCGGCTTCAGAATGCCACTGCAGTGCATAAATCCAAAACGTCGGCGGGACAGCCCTTCTGTCGCGCCAGCGTTTCAAGGCTTCTCCACCGCCGCACGGCTCAATCCAGTGACAGCGCCACGATCTCGCCTTCGCCCATCAGCGGCACAAAGATCCGCTTGCCGTCGGTGCCGATGTCGGCGCTGCCCGGCTTGAAGCTGGCGACCGCCTGCGGCGCGCCACCAGGCTTGTAGCTGTAAAGCGTGCCGGTCATGTAGGCGGTGGCGTAGATGGTGTCGCGAATAGCGATGACACCGTCGAGGTCGGCGAATTCTTCAGCGCCCGGCAGCGGTGCGACCTTCTTGGTGGCGAGGTCGACCGACAGCAGGCCGCCCGGCTCCGCCGTGCTGAAGTCGGGCTTGATGCCCTTGCCCCAGGAAGCGACGATCAGCCTGCCGCCATCGGCGAACACACCATTGGGCGAGGCCAGCAGCGCATCCTTGACGAACAGTTCCGGCTTGTCGCCGTCGATGCGGTAGATCGTGTCGGCCAGCATATCACTGACATAGACCTTGCCCGCGCTGTCCTGCGTCATGTCGTTGAGAAACACGGCGCCCGGCACCTCGATGGTGGCGACCAGTTTCCCACTGGCGAGATCGACGACGCGCACCTTGGTGATGTCGGCGGCGTAGAGCTTGCCTCCCGAAATCGCCATGCCCTTGGGTGCGTCCAAGCCGTCCACCCAGTGGCGGGTGACGACCTTGCCGTCCATCGACAAAAGCGACAGATAGCCATTGCCGTCCGCATCGCCGGGATTGCCGGCGATGTTGGAGACGACGATGCGGTTGTGGTCGGCATCGACAAGCGCGGATTCCGGCTGCTCGAAGCCGGTGGCGCGCCAGAGTTCGCCGGCCTGCGCGACAGGCACGGCGGCAGCGGCAATGGCGGCGAAGAGGGTTGAAGCGACGAGGTGTTTCATGGGTGCTCTCCTGTGATGACAGCGGAGAGCTAGAATTTTCGATACTTTCCTGGAAGCCGGAACAAGACTAGTATCGCAATTCAATACGAATTCGCATGAACGAGGCGCATTCCATGAACGGTCCGATCTTCGAGGCGCTGAAACGGACGCTCAAGGCCAAGGGCCTGACCTATCGCACGCTGGCCGAGCGCATGGGCATTTCCGAGCCGACGGTGAAGCGCATCTTCCATGAGCGGAACTGCAAGCTGGACCGGCTGATGGAGATCTGCGCCGCGGCGGATGTCGAGCTGGAGAACCTGCTCGGCGCGATGAACCGGGGGCCTGGTCCGGCCAACCGCGTCGCGCCGGAAATCGAGCGCAGGCTGGCGGCGCGGCCGGCGCTGCTCTTCGTCTTCATCATGCTGTCGGAGAAATTCACGGCCGAAGGCATCATGCGCTCGCAAGGCCTGAGCGAAGCTTCGATGTTCCTCTATCTGCGCGACCTCGAGGAACTCGGGCTGGTGGCGCTGGGGCGCGGGCTGTCGGCAAGGTTGCTCGTCGACACGCCGATCCAGTGGGATTTCGAGGGGCCGCTGAAGCCGCATTTCGAGATGACCAACAAGAACTTCATCGGCTGGGCGATCGGCCATATGGAAAAGGCCGCGACCTTCATCAGCTTTTCCAGGCGGATGCGGCCGGAAACGGCGGAAATGCTGCGACGCGAGGCCGAGGAGCTCGCCGAACGCGCCAGGCTGCTTGCCCATCACGACCAGCACACCACGCCGGAGGACCAGCTCACCGGCTACAAATGGACCTTTGCCTTCGGGGCGACGCCGTTTCCGGCGATCATGCCGATCGGGCCGCACCCGAGGGATGCCGGGGCGGCCGACCGGCGCGCCGCTCCTGCAAAGGGACGTCGTCCTTTGCCGGCCTGACACGGCCAATCGTCCCGAGCAGTATTGCATCTGGCGGCTGAGCTTGTCGCGCACCACTCCGACGGCACAGAGTCATGATAGAGTTCGCGCACTGATTGCCAGATTGTAGCGGGCGGGTTTGCCGAATGCGTGACACGTCCCTGTCAAATCGAAGTGACCCTATGCCGACCGCGCCAACACTTGAACTTCGCCGCTATTCGCGCCTGAAAAATTTGCGGGAGCGCGCAGAACGCCAGGGTGCTGGATTGCAGTTCTGGGCGCGTACGGCATCGCTCGCCGTGATCTCCTGCTTCTTTTCATTGATCAGTCGCTGGGATGCCTCGCTGCTCTTCGTGCTGGCGGGCCTCGTGCTGTTCCAGCTCGTCGGCCTGAACCAGTTTCTCTTTGCGCGCCGTCGCACGGCGCCATGGTGGATCGGTTACCTCGTCGGTACGCTGGACATCATTCTGTTGACCGTTCTGCTGGTGACGCCCAACCCGTTTTCCCTGGAGGTCGCGCCGGCCGCGATGCAACTGCGCGAGGGCAGCTTCAAATTCCTGCTGATTTTCGTATGCCTTGGCGCGCTGACCCTTTCGACACGATTGGCGCTCTATCTCGGCGCGCTCGCGGCCTTGACGTGGGCGATCGGGGTGGGATGGGTGATTTTTCATCCGGGAACCGTCATTCCGGCGACGAACCTCTATTCGCTGCCGATGACGGAGCGACTGAACCTCTATCTCAACCCCAACTTCGTCGATACATTCGCGCAGGCGACCAACGTGTTGGTTGTGTTGATTATCGGCGCGATCATGGCGCTGGTCGTCTATCGTTCCCGACATCTGTCGGAAGACTATGTCAAGGCAGAGCGCGCCCGCGCCAATCTCGCCCGGCATTTTTCGCCCAATGTGGTCGACCAGCTCGCCACGGATGACGAGCCCTTCGGCCCGGTCCGCCGGCAGGATATCGCGGTGCTGTTCGCCGACATCGTAGGCTTCACACACTATTCCGAGGATCATCCGGCCGAAGCAGTGTTCGAACTTCTGCGTCAGTTCCACCGTCGCATGGAGCAGGTCGTTTTCGACCACCATGGCACCGTCGATAACTATATCGGCGATTGCATCATGGCGACATTCGGGGTTCCGCAAACCAGCCATGACGACGCGACTCGGGCCATCCAGTGCGCTGAAGCGATGGTCGCCGCCCTCGAAGCATGGAATGTGCAGCGTGTGTCCAGGGGATACCCGCCCCTGGACGTTCGGATCGGTGCGCAATATGGCGCAGTCGTCATCGGCGCGGTCGGCAGCGAGCGCAATCTGTCCTTCGCGGTGGTGGGTGACACCGTCAATGTCGCCAGCCGTTTGCAGTCACTCTGCCGCGAGCTTCAGGCGAATATTTGCTTTGGGTCACGACTGATTGAGGCCGCAAAGGCGGAATCGCCCACGACACAGTTGAATGCGCGCGATCATGGGCCCGTGAGTATCCGCGGCCGGGACGAACCGGTCCATGTCTGGGTCGAGCACAGAGCCGAAGACCAAGGCGCTATTGCGGTTTCGGCGTGATACAGGCCGCCATGCGAAACGCCTGCACCTCGGCCGGATAGCGGGCGGCCGCGCCATAGGGCATGTCCTGACCTCAGGCCGAAAGCCATCACGTGTCTGAGGCGATTGCTCCAGTCTTTGCGGCTGCGGCGTCTGCGCTTGCCTTGTCTTCCCAGGTCACCGCCCGGTAGTCGAAACCATACTCCAGCGTCGGCTTGACGATGCGGAAATAGGGCGACAGGTCGAAGTCGCGTGGCGTGTACAGCGAGTGGTGGCGGATGTGCAGGATTTCCCGTCGCATATAGTTCGACTGCGCCGAGGCGCGACCGGGCGCACGGGCGATCTCGGGCAGGATCGGATAGCGGACCTGGCCATAGGCTTCGGCGATCAGCGTAGAGCAGATCGCCCTCGTCGGATCGCCGGAGCCGAATGCCAGCATCCGGCGGCGCCAGCGCACCGGCACCGGCGGCGCCGGGAGGAAAAACCGCAGCATGTCGAAAATGTTCTTGAGGTCGTATCTCAGGCCGAGCTTGCCGATCATGAAGGTAACGACCTTGTCGCGATCCTCGGGAGTGAGCCCGCTCGCCCGGCAGATGCGTGTATTGTAGGTTCGGTAGCGCGAGAGCGGTACGGCGACGCAACCTTCGCCGAGCGTGACCTCGATCAGGCGTGGCCGCTCCGAACCGTCATCGGGCTGCGGCAAGGCATCACCGACATAGAAGGCCGCATGCGACCAGGTCGACTGGGTGAGATACTTGATCACCGCCGATATTTTTTGGTTGCCTTCGATGAGCAGGATATCGCCGGGTTGTAGCGTACGGCGCAGTGTTTCGGCATCGGATGGCGTATAGGGCTCATAGCCCGAAGATTCATCCTGCAGCCGGCCGGCGAGCCAGCGGCCAAGTCGATCCAGAAGGGTGTCGGCCGGCGCAGTCATGCCAGACGCCGATTAGCACAGGCCCGCCACTTAGGCCATGATCAGGCCGCTTTTGCTTCTTCCTGGGGTCCGGCGAGATCGTCGCGCGCCTTGCGGGCAAGTTTTTTGGCCGAGCGCTTGGGGCTGTCGCCGAACAGGTCGGCGGCATCGGCTAGGCAGGCCTTGGCCAGGCTCTTTTCGGAACGCTTCAACAGCTTGCTCAGAAGCCTGGTCTCGTCGGCGGGGCCGAGCGGCTCGCCTTCGGCGGCGAGCAGCGCGCGCATGACGAAGACGTCGTGCAATTCGCCGAGCTGTTCGCCGAGCTTGTCGACCGCCTTGCGGCGCGCCTTGATCGGCGTCGGCCACAGGCGGCCGAGCAACGACAGATGCATGGAATGCGTCTTGGTTGCCTTGCGCAGGTCGTGAAAATCGTCGCCCTGGCCGCGCGACTCCGCCTTGTCCAGCGCTTTCTTGGCCCGCCGCAACGTGGCGCGGGCGCCGTCGGCCAGGATGTCGGCGGCCTGCTCCGGCTGATCGGGCAGAGCCAGCCGGTCGATGCGCTCCAGGCCCTCCCGGCAAGCGGCTATTGCCGCATTGATGGCGGCGTCGAGGCCAGGACCGGCATGGAGTTCATGCTGGCGCAGCACCAGCCGCTCGCGCACCGGGTCGAGACCGCCGCCGGCCGATTGCTCCGGAAAGGCGTCGGCCAGACGGTCGACGGTTTCGATCAGCGCGGTCGCCTCGCGTGGGCCGGCGAGCAGCGCCGACACCTGCTTATAGCATTCGTTCTCGGTCTGGCAGAACGGTTCGTCCCCGGAACGAACCAGGCGCAGCAAGGCGCGCACGCTTTTCAGCCGCTTGCGGCATTTGTGCAGCCCCTGCTCCGGCTTCTCGCGCGCCGTCTCAAGATGGCCGATTGCCTTGCCGATCTCGTCGGTCAATATGCGCCTGACCTCGCCGGTCAGCGGCAAGCGCGGATCGATGCGGAAGCTCATGCGGCGATCTCCGGAATCCCCCCGAGGGCCAGCGACGCGTTGTAGAACCTCGACTCGCCGGTGACCTCGTGACCGAGCCAATCGGGCAGCATTTCGTCAGATACGTCCTCCGGCGTCTCCAGCTCCGCGATCACCAACCCCGCGAGCTTTCCGCCGAAAACGTCGACTTCATAGAGATAGCCGAGGTGTCTAACATGGTGGCGTGTCTTCTCGATGACACGTCCGACGGCAAACGCCATCAATTCCTCGGCCTCGGCGAGGGGGATCGAATATTCGAATTCGTCACGCTCGCGCGCCCTGTCGCCGAACTTCAGCGTCAAATTGGCTGAGCGGCCATCGCTGATGCGCACGCGCACCGTGCGGCCGGGCTGGGCTGCGACATAGAACTGACGAATGCGTATCTCCGCCTCGACCTCGTCGCGCCAGGCGGGACTGGAGACCAGGAACTTACGCTCGATTTCCTTGCCCATGGCCACGCACTAAAGCCTGTGAGGGTCGAGAAGGCAAGCCGAGTCGGGGGTCAAATTTGACTTTAATCAATCGATTGATTAAACTTGGAACATGAATAGGCAACCAGGCGTAAAAAGGCAGCAGCGCGAGGCCACCACCGCCGATCAAACGCGCGCGGCGCTTGTGCATGCGGCGCTCAAGCTGTTCGGGCGGCAAGGTTTCGACGGCACATCGACGCGCGAGATCGCGGCGGAGGCCAAGGCCAATATCGGCTCCATCGCCTATCATTTCGGCGGCAAGGAAGGCCTGCGCGCCGCCGCCGCCGACCATATCGTCGACACCATACAAGGGATCGCCGGCCAGGCGCTGGGCGGCGCGCAGGTAGCAGCGCCCCTGGACCCGGAAGCAGCCCGGGCCCAGCTTTTCGCGGCACTTGAGCGGATGGTGGGCTTCGTCGTGGCCAGTCCGCAGGCCGGCGAGATCGTACAATTCGTACTTCGCGAGCTGTCGCATCCGACCGCGGCGCTCGACCGCATCTATGCCGGCGTGTTCGAGCCTACGCACCGGCGGCTGTGCCATATCTGGGAGCAGGCTACCGGCGAGGCGGCGGAGAGCGAGGCAACCCGGCTCACCGTTTTCACCATGATCGGCCAGGTCATCTATTTCCGCATCGGCCGCGAGGCAGTGATGCGCCGGATGGGCTGGCGCGAGATTGGCAATGCCGAGGCCGCCAAGGTGGTGGCGGTCACAACCGACAATCTCAGGGCAATGCTGGCAGCACGCAGACCGGCCGTCGGCAAGAAGGGCAAATCATGAGCTTTCTCTGTTCGCTGCCGCTCGCGGCCCAGCTGTTCGGCGCCTGCGCACCGGCCGCGCCTTTAGCCGTCGGCTATGTCGAAGGCGAATATGTGCTGATGGCGCCGATCGAGGTGGCCCAGGTGGCGACGGTGACGGTCAGGCGCGGCGACCGCGTCGAGAGCGGCAAGGCGGTGGCGACGCTCGAGGATGCCGACGCCAAGATCGAGGTGGCGCAGGCGCAGGCCGCCCTTGCGCAGGCGCAGGCGCAGCTTGCCGACCTGCAAGTCGGCAAGCGCCCCGAAGAAATCGCGGCGCTCAAGGCCGAGGTCGACATGGCAAAAGCCCAGGCCGCCGATGCCAAGCGCAAATATGACCGCTCGAGCGACCTCTATAAACGCGGCACCGGCACCCAGGCCGATTACGACACCGCCTCGGCCTCGCTGGAGACCGCCACCGCCCAGGTCGGCCAGGCGGAGGCCAACCTCGCCGTCGGCAATCTGCCGGCGCGGTCCGAGACCATCAAGGCCGCCGACAACCAGGTCAAGCAGGCGCGGTCGAGCCTGGAGCAGGCAGAATGGCGGCTGTCGAAGCGGGTGCTGACCGCGCCCTCGCCCGGCCGCGTCAACGACGTCATCCGCAATCCCGGCGACACCGCCGGGCCGACCGCGCCGGTGATCTCGATGCTGCCGGACGGCGCCGTGAAGCTCAGCGTCTATGTGCCTGAAAGCGCGTTCTCGGCGGTCAAGGTTGGCAGTGAGCTCAACGTCCACTGCGACGGTTGCGGGACAGGACTGAAGGCGCGCGTCAGCTACGTCTCGCCCGATCCCGAATTCACGCCGCCGGTGATCTACTCGCTCGAGAACCGGCAGAAGCTGGTCTTTCTCGTCGAGGCGCGGCCGGAGGGCAATGCCGGGCCGCTGCAGCCCGGCCAGATCGTCGATGTCGATCTCGCGGATCTCGGGCAATGAACGCCATCGACGTTCGCGGCCTGGTCAAGCGCTTCGGCGACAAGACCGTCGTCGACCATGTGACGATGACGGTCGCCGAGGGCGAGATTGTCGGCTTCCTCGGGCCGAACGGCTCGGGCAAGACGACGACCATCCGCATCATGTGCGGGCTTTTGACCCCGGACGAAGGCGACGGCACGGTGCTGGGCTTCGACATCCGCCGCGACGCGCTCAGGATCAAACGCGAAGTCGGCTACATGACGCAGAAATTCTCGTTCTACGAGGATCTGACGATCGGCGAGAATCTGGAATTCGTGGCGCGACTCTACCAGCTGAGGCCGGTCGAGCACTACGTGTCGCAAACGCTGCAGGATCTCGGCCTGACCACGCGCCGTAACCAGCTGGCCGGAACGCTTTCCGGCGGCTGGAAGCAGCGGTTGGCGCTCGCCGCCTGCATCATGCACCAGCCGAAGCTGCTTTTGCTCGATGAGCCGACGGCGGGCGTTGACCCAAAGGCGCGGCGCGAGTTCTGGGATGAGATCCATAGGCTGGCCGCCGGCGGGCTGACGGTGCTGGTCTCCACCCACTACATGGACGAAGCCGAGCGCTGCCACCGCATCAGCTACATCTCCTACGGCAAGATGCTGGCCACCGGCACGGTGGATGAGGTGGTGAAGAATGCCGGGCTGACGACCTTCGTTGTGCAGGGGCCACGGCTCGACCAGGTGGCCGAGGCGTTGCAGGGTCGACCCGGCGTCGACCAGGTGGCGCCGTTCGGCGCGACGCTGCATGTCGTCGGTTCCGACAAGGCGGCGCTCGAAAAGGCGCTTGCGGAGGTCGAGAAGGAACACAAGGGCGTGACGGTGACGCCGGGCGAGACCAGTCTGGAAGACGTGTTCATCCAGTTCATGGCTGGCTCGAAGGACAACATGGCATGAAAAATGGCTTGAGAGCGGTCTTCTCCTTCGCCAGGCTCGGCGCGCTCTTGATCAAGGAGTTCATCCAGATGCGGCGCGACCGCATCACCTTCGCCATGATGCTCGGCGTTCCGCTGATCCAGCTGGTGCTGTTCGGCTATGCGATCAACAACGACCCGAAGAGCCTGCCGGCCGCACTTGTGGCGACCAGCAGCGATCCCTACACGCGGGCCATGGTCTCGGCGCTGCAGACCACCGGCTACTACCGCTTCGACCATGTGGCGCAAAGTGCCGAGGAAGCCGAGTTCCTGATGGCGCGCGGCGACGTCGCCTTCGTCGTCACCATCCCCGCCGATTTTGCCCGGCGGGTGGAGCGCGGCGACAATCCGCAGATCCTGATCGAGGCCGACGCCACCGATCCGGCGGTGGCCAGCGGAGCGATCTCGACGCTCAGCACCGTGGCCAGCCAGGCGCTGCTCAGGGCCCAGGGCACTGAGGAGACCGCCAAGGAAGCGGCACGCGGGCAGCTCGATGTCGTCGTACACCGGCGCTACAATCCCGAAGGCATCTCGCAATACAACATCGTTCCCGGCCTGCTCGGCGTCATCCTGCAAATGACGATGGTGATGATGACCTCGATCGCACTGACGCGCGAGACCGAGCGCGGCACGATGGAGAACCTTCTGGCGATGCCGTCGAGCCCGCTGGAGATCATGCTTGGCAAGGTGCTGCCTTACCTGGTGGTGGGCGCCGTGCAGGTGGTGGTGGTGCTGGCGGCGGCGAAGCTTCTGTTTGCCATCCCCTTCATGGGGTCGCTGTCGCTGCTCCTATCGGCGGTGCTGGTGTTCGTGCTGGCGCTGGTGCTGCTCGGCTATACGATCTCGACGATCGCGCGCACGCAGATGCAGGCGCTGCAGCTCACCTTCTTCTTCTTCCTGCCCTCGATCATGCTGTCGGGCTTCATGTTCCCCTATCGCGGCATGCCGGGCTGGGCGCAGACCCTTGGAGAGATCTTTCCGCTGACGCATTTCCTGCGCATCACCCGCGCCGTCATGCTGAAGAGCGCGGAACTGTCGGCGGTGGCGACGGAGATCGGCTGGCTGGTGGCATTCGTGGCGCTGTTTGCCGGCGTGGCGCTGGTGCGGTTCCGGCGGACGCTGGATTGATTCGGAAGGGTTCGCGCGCACAAAAGCCGAAGGCCGGAGGGACAGCACCCCCCTCTGGCCTGCCGGCCATCTCCCCCGCAAGGGGGGAGATTGGCAGCTTCGTCGCCGGACATCTCTTTCAGACGCGGAAAATTGCCGAAAGCGCGGATGACGGCTGATCTCCCCCCTTGCGGGGGAGATGTCCGGTTTACCCTCCGAAGCTGCGGCGTAGCCGCCGCGGAGGATGGGCAGGACAGAGGGGGGTGTGAAGGATCGCGGCGCTTCCTGCGCGGAGGTCGCCGCAGCGCTCCTACGCCGCCGCCATGATTTCCGCATAAGTGCTGAAATCGACATTGCCGCCGGACAGCACCACGGCGACGCATTTGCCGGCGAGGTCGATCTCGCCGGAGGCGAGCGCGGCAAGCGCGACGCAGCCGCCCGGCTCGACCACCAGCTTGAGATGGGCCATGGCGTCGCGCATCGCCTGGGCGACCGCCTTGTCGGAGACCGCGATTGCGCCGGCGAGATTCTTGCGGTTGATCTCGAAAGTGATCAAGCCCGGCTCGGCGGTGAGGATCGCATCGCAGATCGAGCTGTGGCCGGGTTCGTTGGCGACCCTTTCGCCCTTGGCCAACGAGCGGCGCGTGTCGTCGAAATGTTCCGGCTCGACGGCCCAAACCGCGGTTTGCGGCGAGGCGTCCTTGACGGCAACGGAGATGCCGCTCGACAGGCCGCCGCCGCCGCACGGGATGACGACGGCGTCGAGCGCCACGCCGAGCGCTTTCGCCTGCCGCATCAGCTCCAGGCCTATCGTGCCCTGGCCGGCAATGATGGCCGGATCGTCGAAGGGCGGCACCAGCGCCATGCCCTGTTCGATATAGGGGCGCACGACCGTCATGCGGTCGTCCTTGAAGCGGTCGAACGGCACGACCTCGGCGCCCATCCTGCGGACATTGCCTATCTTAAGCGCCGGCGCGTCGGCCGGCATGGCGATGACCGCCTTGACGCCGAAGATCGCGGCCGAGGCCGCCACGCCTTGCGCATGGTTGCCGGATGAAAAAGCAACGACGCCATGGCTGCGCTCTTCTTCGCTTAAGCACGACAGCTTGTTGTAGGCGCCGCGGATCTTGAAGGATCCGGTGCGCTGCAAAGTCTCCGGCTTGAACAGGATGCGGCCGCCATAGCGCTTGTTGAGCTCGGGCGATTCGATCAGCGGCGTTTCGACGACCAGCCCCGAAAGCCGCTCGGCGGCGGCGCGGATGTCGGAGATGCCGGGTGGGATGAGCATGGCGGGCCTCGCGGAAGATCGGGGCCGCTATCGTGCACGGAAATTATCCCGGCGCGCCAACGAAAAAATGTGATGGAGACAATGTTGGGGTTATAGCGTCCGCAATTTTCGATGTCTCGGCCGTCCACCCCCCTCTGCCCTGCCGGGCATCTCCCCCTCAAGGGGGGAGATCGGATGTCGCACAGGCTTTCGCCAATCTTCAGCGTTGCAGGATTTGCGATAGGGTCAAGCGGCTAATCTCCCCCCTTGAGGGGGAGATGTCCGGCAGGACAGAGGGGGGTGCTTCGCGCCGACGCTTTGAGGACTCACCCCAGCAGCGTTTTCGTCCGTTTGCTGCCGCCGAGCTTGCGCCAATTGTTGAAGCGGTGGGTGGCGGCGGCGAAGGATATCTTCATCTGCTGGGAAACCGTGTAGCGCGATTTGCCTTCGTCGAACATGCGGTAGCAGCACTCCGCACCTTCCTCGGTCAGCTTGCCGTCCGGCGTCTTGTTGTGCGGGTTGGCCGGGTCGAACTTTTCGAGCTGTTCTTCGACAAGGCCCTTCAGGCGCTGCAGGTCGGCCTCGATGCTGGCGATGAGATCGAGAATGGGTTTCGGGTCGAATGCGTGCGGCGGCTTCTTGTCCGTCATACCGGGCTTCCTTCAATTTCGGCTGTCGCCAGTGATATAAGCAAACATTCGGCAATAATGAAGAGGCGGGTTCCGCTGGATCACCCATTTGCGGACGCGGCCGGCGCCGTTCGCAATTGACGTCCGGCAGTCGAAATCTTAGTTTAGAACAATTCTAAACTAGAGTGATCCCATCATGCTTTCCCGTGTTTTCGGCTTCGGCCGCCGTTCGTTCGATTCCCTGTCGGAGCAGGAGATCCTGGCGCTAGCGATCTCCTCCGAGGAGGATGACGGTCGCATCTACCGCGCTTATGCGGACGGGCTGGCGGAAGACTTTCCGCAATCGGCCAAGGTGTTCGAGGCGATGGCCGAGGAGGAGGATGGCCATCGCGATTCGCTCATTGAGCTCTACCGCAAGCGCTTCGGCGAGCGCATTCCGCTGATCCGCCGCGAGCATGTGAGGGGTTATTACGAGCGCAAGCCCGACTGGCTGGTGAAGCCGCTCGGCATCGAGCATGTCAGGCGGCAGGCCGAAGCGATGGAGCAGCAGGCCTATCGCTTCTATGTCGAGGCGGCCAAGCGCACCACCGACGCCTCGACGCGCAAGCTGCTCGACGACCTCGCCCTGGCCGAACAGGGCCATGAAAGCTCTGCGCATCAACTGGAACAGGAGCATGTACCGGGCGAGATCAAGATCGAGGAAGCGAGCGCCGAGCAGCGCCAGTTCATCCTCACCTATGTGCAGCCGGGGCTGGCCGGGCTGATGGACGGATCGGTGTCGACGCTGGCGCCGATCTTCGCCGCGGCGTTTGCCACGCATGACACCTGGCAGACGCTGCTGGTTGGCCTCGCCGCCTCGATTGGCGCCGGCATATCGATGGGCTTTACCGAGGTCGCCTCCGACGACGGCAAGCTGTCGGGCCGCGGCTCGCCGATCAAGCGCGGGCTGACGGTCGGGCTGATGACGACATTGGGCGGGCTCGGCCACGCGATGCCCTATCTCATCCCTCATTTCTGGACGGCCACGGCGGTCGCGGCCGTGGTGGTCTTCTTCGAGCTCTGGGCGATCGCTTTCGTCCAGAACCGCTACATGCAGACGCCGTTCTGGCGCGCGGCCTTCCAGGTGGTGCTCGGCGGCGCGCTGGTGTTTGGGGCCGGCGTGCTGATCGGGAATGCGTAGGGTCATCTTTCCCTTCTCCCCTTGTGGGAGAAGGGAGAGCCGCGCTTTACCCATTCACCGCGCGGCTATCCTGAGGCGCCTCCGCCCTTTCCGTGAGCCCGTAGTCGCGCACGACATGGGCGATGCGCAGACGGTAGCCGGCAAAGATGCCGCCGCGTCCCGCCTTCTGCGCCTGCCGGTGCTCCTCGGTGTTGCGCCAGGCCTTCACCGCTTCCTCGTCGCGCCAGAAGGACAGCGACAGCATCCGCTTGGGATCGGCAAGGCTCTGGAAGCGCTCGATCGAGATGAAGCCGTCTATGCCGTCGAGCAGCGGCCGAAGCTCGGCAGCGATGCCGAGATAGGCATCGCGCTTTCCTTCCGCCGGCTCCACCTCGAAGATGACTGCGATCATGCTTCTATCCCTTCGCTCACCGTCACGTCGGTCTTGAAAACCTGCCTTGGGCCGTGCGGCCCCGACACCAGCTTCAGGAAGACGCGGTCTTCCTTGAGGATGAATTTCTCGCGCCGCGCGAACTCATAATTTGCCTTGCCCGCCGGGTCGGCGGCAAGCCGCGCGCGATAGGCTTCATAGGCCGCGAGGCTCTCGATGTTGTAGGCGGCATAGGCCGTGGTGGCCGAGCCTTCATGCGGCGCGTAATAGCCGATCAGGTCGGCGCCGCAGCGCGGAATGGCCTGGCCCCAGGCCCGCGCATATTGTTCGAAGGCCGCCTTGCCGAACGGGTCGATCTCGTAGCGGATGAAGCAGGTGATGGTCATGTCGGTCTCCTCGTCGGTTGGCTTTGGACGGCGATGCTTCGACCGCGGTCGAAGCATCGCTTATGCCGGTGTGTTAGGCATTCTCCTGTCAGGAGGGTTTGCCTGGGCTGCTTGAGCTCGCCTCAGAATAGTGCTTCCTTGACGGGAATGCTTCGATGGAGATCGAACCATGCGTGAAGGACCGGACATCGCCCGCATCGCCAGCCTGGTCGGCGATCCGGCGCGTGCCAATATGCTGAATGCGCTGATGGGCGGCACGGCGCTGACCGCGTCCGAACTGGCGCTCGAAGCCGGCGTGTCGCTGCCCACCGCGTCCTCGCATCTGTCGAAGCTGATGGATGGCGGGTTGCTGACTTTGGCGAGCCAAGGCCGCCATCGCTATTACGGCCTCGCCAGCGCGCAGGTGGCCGGCATGATCGAGGCGATCATCGGTGTCGCCGAGGCGGTCGGTCCCAAGCGGGTACGGCCCGGCCCGCGCGATGCGGCCATGCGAGTGGCGCGGGTCTGCTACGATCACCTCGCCGGCGAACAGGCGGTGGCCATGCTCGACCGGCTCTTCGACAAGAAACTTTTGCTGCGAGAGGACAGCGAGATCAGGCTCTCGTCATCCGGCGCTTCGCATTTTTCCACGCTCGGCATCGAGATCCATGCCAAGGCCAGGCGGCCGGTGTGCCGCGCCTGCCTCGACTGGAGCGTGCGGCGCTCGCATCTCGCCGGCACGCTGGGCGCGGCCATCCTCGACAAGATCATCGCCGAGAAATGGGCGCGGCGCGAAAAGGACAGCCGCGCCGTGGTGTTCTCGCCGAAAGGCAGGCAGGCGTTCGAGAGGGTGTTTCTGGCTTAAGGGCTGCGCGGCGCAACGACACCGTTGCAATGCCGGCGCGAGGCACCCCCCTCTGCCCTGCCGGGCATCTCCCCCGCAAGGGCAGGGGAATCGCATATGGCTTTTTGGGACTTGAAGTTGGGCTAGGAAGAGATTCTTTGGGCAGGCAGTCGAACTGAGGAGAGACTGCCATTTCGAGCCTAGAGAGCTATTTCGGCGCGCTGCC
>NZ_JAVIIT010000019.1:0-96234 GCF_033977265.1 Mesorhizobium australafricanum
GGTAGACGAGGCCCTTAGTGCCGGCCGGCAACGCATTCAGTTGATCGACGGATTGGACATCGATCAGATTGAATCCTGCGGTTGCAACATCCGTGGCCAGTCCACCGGATCCGGCAGTGTAGTGGAGAGTTGTCATCCCTGTTTCTTTTTCCTTTTTTTGGCTGATTCGACAGCCCCCTCCGCCTGCCTAGCCGACGCCTAAATTAGCGACAAGTAACATAGATGCGCCTGCGTTCAGAATTCTTGATCGCCAAAGCGGACGGCCCGGCGGAACTCGCGTCGCGTCGATAATCAGGATTGCGACTGCGACCTTTTGTTAGGATGCGCGGCCCGTCGAAGCCGTTTCGCTACACCGGTAGCGGCGCGAGGCACCTGCCTCATTCAAACGGACGAGGACAGTGGGCATGCATGCCCCTAGCGTGATCCGGGCGGATGTCAGGCGGAAGCGTTGCAAACCGGCAATGAGAAATGTTCTCACCCGGGTGAATCTCAAACAACACATACCGGCGACTTTTTGTTGAAGGGCATTTGCGAGGGCTGAACCGATCATCTCGATCTCCGGATTGAAACGGCATGATCATTGAACTTTTCGGACCCGCGGGATCCGGCAAAACAACCTTCGCGAATGCCCTTGCCAAGCATTTGCGCGACCATGGGTACGTTGCCAATGTCACCCTGTGCTACCTGCCCCGCAGTAGAGGCGAGGGTCGTGATCGCTTCGGCATTTTCACTGTAATCTCCCGAATATCATCTGCCATCTTCATGACAGTTTTGGTCTTTCTTTCTTCATTCGGGCGAAACAATGGTATCACATCCGCCAATCAACTTATAAGAACATTGCCACCGAAGAGCCCTATATGGCGAATTCGTATCTGGCAGTACATAGTTCGCCTGTCACGCTGCTGGACCCAGGCGCAGGGATCAACAAATATAATCATATTCGACCAAGGCTTCGTGCAGGCGATCGGGTCCCTTGCAATGTTCAACGGCGCTGCGGACGACAGGCTGATCGCGCGAGCGCTCGAATCTACGCCCCGGGCCGATCTGGTGGTTTGGATGGCGGTCCCACGCGATGTCGTGGAAGCGCGGCTGCAAGCCAGATTGAATCGCGAACCAGCGGCAGAGCGGCTCTTCGAGGTGGATGTCGCCGGCAACATGCAAGCGTTCGATGTCTTCGACAAGATTGGCAATGTTCTCCAGAGCGCGCAGCGAAGCAAAGTGTCGGTGCAGGCGGTGGACGAGCAGTCAATCGCACATGAGCTTTCTCGGGTGGAAGGGGAAATCCTGACGCGACTATCGCGAACCGGCGTTCCGGTCACCAACCACACGCGCGGCGGGTTGGCGAACAACAAGGCAAACACGGAAGACCACTCGGAAAAGCAGCCGCTCGTACGCCATGCGACCGACGAGGATACCCAAACCCAGGCACTCGGGGGCACCGCAGGCCGAGCATCCGTTGCCATGCTCCATCGGCGTCATGATGTCGGCGGGCGGCTATTGCATGCGAGCATCCTCGCCCTTCTGGTCTATATCGGCGGTGCGGGCCTCACCAGCACGGCACAGCTTGGAATCGCGCGGTTGGTCGGCGCGACCAGCTATGGCACCTACTCATATGCCTTGGCCTGGGCCACCGTTCTCGCCACCCTCTCGACGCTCGGCTTTAACGTGTCGCTGTTGCGCTTCGTGCCGGAATACAAGGCCGCTGGACGTTGGGACCTAGCGCGCGGCGTAGTCACCTTCGCGCTCTCCTGGTCGCTTTCGGCCGCGATGCTGGCGGGACTGACAGGAGCCGGCCTCGTCGCCTTTTCGGGAAAGCTCAACCACGAACTTCAGACGGCAATGCTGCTCGCCATGGCGGCGGTGCCGCTGATGACGGCCTATGCGCTTGGCGCCACCGTGATTCGCGCGTTTGGAGGCGTGGTGTCCGCGCTTTTGCCCGAGCGTGTGGCGCGCGATGGGCTGCTGTTGCTGCTGATGGGCGGCGCGGCGCTTTCGGGCTGGATGACCCCGAATGCCTCTTTCGCGATGATGGCGGTCGTCACAAGCTCGGCTGTTACCGTGATACTTGTCCTTGCCACCGCAATCAAGCTGCGCCCGGCGGACCTGAAAAGGGCGCGGGCGAGTTACTCCGGACGGTTGTGGCGGTCTGCAATCCCTCCTACCATGCTGATCACTGGGCTTGATGCCCTCATAGGCCGAACCGGAGTCATGCTTCTGGGCTGGACGGGCCGGGTCCACGAGGCTGGCATTTTTGCCCTAAGCCTAAACGTGGCGTTACTGGTCGGTCTTTCGAGCGTCGCAGTAAGCACGATGTTCTCGCCGACTGCTGCGGATCTTCATGCCCGCGGGGATCACGAGGGGCTGCAGCAGCTATTCTCACGGGCAGCCGTTCTGAGTTTCAGCGGGGCACTCGCATTGGCCCTGGTGTTGCTGTTGGTCACCGAACCTCTCCTGAGCTGGTTCGGCAAGGATTTTGCTATGGGAGCACCGATCGCACGAATCCTCATCATGGGTTACCTCTGCAATGCGGTTTGCGGACCCCAGCTAAATCTTTTGACCATGACCAAGCATGAATGGGCCGCCGCGACGACGATGGTTGCCGGTTCCGTGGTCGCCGTCGTCGCCTGTGCAGCCGGTATAGCGATGGATGGGGCGACCGGGGCGGCGATCGGCTTCACGCTCGCACTGGTCGTCTGGAACCTGGCAATGGCAACTTATATCCGCAAACGATTGAACATCTTGCCCGGTCTGGTCTTTGCTGCCTCGACCTTTAGGTCAGGACAGCTCAGAGCTCGCTGGGGATAGCCGCATGTCCCAATTCGTGGGCTTCGATGCAATAATATCCACCGGTCATCAGCCCAGCCGCGTTCCGCAATATGAGACCGACCCTCCGGCGACCATGGCCGTCGAAACGGAAAATGCCAACGCGATGCCTGGCGGGGGATCGAGGCGTTGAGCACCCTGCTCACGGCGCCGACTGCATTGGAGCGAAGCAACGTCTAATGCTGCTATTGGAGGTGCAGCCGGCGTCTTCCAGCTGTTCTGCTGGGTGGATCGGACGTTGATTTGCTTGTTGCGAAGTCTGATCAACATCGGGCCGCTCAGGCTGTCATCGGTTCAGCCACGGCGCGATCTGGCGAGTGCTTTGAACACGTGCGAGACGAGCCCGACCATCGTCACGAGTTGCCAACGGAAGCGACGACCTTCCAGGATGGAGTATCGGCAGGCTACCTGCCCCACGGCCGAAGGGCATCAGCAAAAAGGCGGCTGTCGTCTTCCGCAAAAGGCTCTGCCCGCTTACCAAGAGGGCGGCTGCCCGTCGGTGCCAGACTCATGCGGCAGATGACGCCCTCTTGCTTCGCACAGCGAGATCGCCTGTCAGGGCAAGACCGAAATTCGCGCGAGAAGGGCTACCAGTTCCCCCTGACGCTTCGTCTCGGTCTTGGCGAACAATGAGGCGAGCTGGGAGCGGATCGTCGTACGGCTGAGGCGCCAGCTACGTGCGATATCCAAAGGCGCGTCGCCCAGAGCCAGACGCAGCGCGAGCTGCGTCTCGGCGCCCGTCAAACCGAACATCCGCTGCAGTGTCCGAGGGTTGGCCGCAGACCTGTTGTCGCGATCCAGCAACGCGACGATGCAAGTTCCGTCATGCGCGACGACGCCCATTTCATTCAGTACCACCGGCCTGTCGCCACGGCTTCGGATCACGACCCAAGAGAGCGAGCCCGGGTGGAAATGCACAGGCACATCCGCAACCAGCCGCTTGAGCCCCAAGGCAAGCGCGGTGGCAGTGTCGGCCTTATCGCCCTGCCGTTCAATTGTGGCGCGAGCGGCCGCATTCCATTCGATCACCTTCCTTTGGCCGTCCAGCACCAGATAGCCGCATCCGATGCGCTCGATCATGCCGGTGATGGATTCCAGGCTGCGACGTTCAAATCCGCCAGCAGGTTCGTCCGACCGGTCTGGAGCTTTTGCGAAATGCGGCGATTGCACCTGTCGAGCATATTGGTGTCTCAGCGCAATGTATCGGCTGCCCGCAACTAGGTCGTTGCGCCCGTGAATCAGCGTCATGTTTCTACCCCAACCTTTTTCGCCCACAGAAGTAAAATTCGCTGAAGTTACTTGCGATTATCCGGGATTTACCTGGTTCCTGATGAGTTCCCTGTCGACATAGCTAAATTCACTGCGACTGTTGCAACCAGTCGCACTCGAAGAAATGCACGTTTCCGAGAAGCCTCTCCGAGAAGCCTCCTCACCCTGACATGCAATTCTATTCGCCGGCTAAGGCGTGGCAATCCGACGGTGGTACTAACCTGCCCCCGCGCACGGCCTAGTCTCGACGGGCTAGTCAAAAGGTTGTAGGCTCACGCATGGGTTCGTATTTACGTTGGTTGAATTCGAACGCGCAGGGGACAGCGCTAGCTCATGTAGCTTCCATAGCGATTCTAGCAACCTCGACAGTATTCGAAACAACAAACCAAATCCATGTCGGGCAGGATGGGGCATTTATTGCATTTATTCCTGCCATTATTGTCATTGTATACCTCGAAGGCCGTGCAGCCGCGATCGCCGCGACGCTCGTGATGGCAGCGGCCGGCCTTTGGGCTCGCCAGATGCAGAATTCCCAGATCACTTATGAGGACTGGACGCGCGCCGTACTGCTCTTGGTCTCGGGCGGGACAATTGCCTTGATATTCCACCGCTTGCGCACCGACTTGCGCGAAGCCCTCGGGGTCGCGGAGGCGAGGCTCGCTGCCGTCCGGGAAACCGAGAGCCGCTATCGCTGGGCTTTCGAGCGCGCCGCTATGGGTTTCGCAAACAGCAATCGACGCGGCGAGTTGCTGCAAGCGAACGAACGCCTTTGCGAATTGACAGGCTACGAGGCGTTGGAACTTGCCCAGTTGCAGCTCGAGGCACTCATTCACTCTGATGACCGAGATGCGGTGCAGGGATTTCTGAGAGATCTGGGTAGCGGCGCCGCCTCGTTCGGTGCAGAGGTTCGCCTGTTGCGAAAGGATGGCCAGACATTCTGGTGCCATCTGACTCTTTCTTCGTCCCCGCATGATAAAGTTTTCGCAGACGGCGTGTTCGTTGTGATCGAGGATATTTCGGAGCGACGAACGGCACGCGAGGCGCTGCGGGCGCAGAAGGAATGGCTTGATCTTGCTCTGTCTGCCGGGCGCTTGGGCACCTGGCAAATGGATTTCAAGGACGGGACGGTCACTGGCTCTGGCAAGTTCTGGGACATTCTCGGTCTGCCAGTTGCTCCCACCCGTCGCCTGGAGGAACTTTCTGCTGTGGTCGACCCAGCTGATTGGCCCAAGCTCGCGGCCTCGATCAAACCCTCGACGACATCGAACTACGACATCGAAATTCGTGTCCGGCGGCAGGACGGGCATGTGCGCTGGATCGCCCTGCGCGGACGCAAGGACGATGAACGTTCGCTATACATCGGGGTGGCTGCCGACCTCACTGAACGTCGGCAAACCACGCTCCTGCGCGCAGCCGCAAGGAAACGCGAACGAACGATGCGCGAAGACCGCCATCGCTTCAGCAATCTATTTCCTGTGATCACCGCCCTGGTGAAGATGATCAATGTTCCGGACAACGACATTGCCAAATACAAGGAGATGCTGATTGACCGGATCAGAACCCTTGAGGCGACGCATCTGCTTCTCTCGCGCCACTCAAGCAGCTCCGGGATGCTTCATGACCTCGTCACTCAGGAGCTTCAACCATTTGCAGAAACAAGAGACGTGAAAATCGTCGGGCCATCGCTGGTAATGCCCTCTGGGGCCGCCGAGAGCTTTGCCATGGTTCTTCACGAGTTGACGACCAATTCGGTAAAGCACGGCGCGCTAGGCGGTGCCGGGGGCCAAGTCGAAGTAACGTGGGGGTTCGCGTCAGCCGACGCAGGTAGCGACCTCGTGTTCGATTGGGTGGAATCGGGGCAACGTAAGCTCGCAAGCGTCGTACGCCATGGCTTCGGTTCGATGATAATCGGCATGGATGGTGCGCCACTGGTCGGTCATTCGCCAAAAGTGGAGATATCGGAGCACCGGTTCCGATATTCGTTGCGGCTGTCGCGCAAAGAAATCGAGCTCTAGCTGCCTTCGTTGTTCGCAAGCCAGCCTTGCAGCAAAACAGCCGCTTCGGTCCGGTTTCGGACCCCAAGCTCGCGCAGAATGGCGGCGGCGTGTATTTTCGTCGTGGCCTCCGCAATCTCCAGATTGCGGCCGATCTCCTTGTTCGAATACCCTTCCGCCATCAGCTTCAGAACTTGCTTCTGTCGCAACGTCAATCTTGCAAGATTATCGATCCCGGCGCGCCGCCTGGTCGGAGATGTTTCCGAGAGTGGAAGCGCATGCTGTCCCTGCCCTCCAGAGGTCCGAGAGAGAAGTGACGGAACATAGATGCGGCCAGCAAGGATTTCGTTCACGGCCAGCACGACCTCCTCGTCCCTTTGCGACTTTACGATGTAGCCGTGCAGTCCGATTGACAGCGCTTTGAGTATCTCCGCGCGTGAGCCGTCGGCGGAAACGATCGCGAAGCGCGTATCCGAATACGCCGAAATAACGTCGCAGAGAACCTCCTGATCGAAGAGACCCGGCATGTTCAAATCTAGGATCGCAAGATCGATCGAGACCTGCTGCTCTAGGAGCCTGATCACGGCGTCGAAACACGCCGCGTCGAATATCTCCGCGCCCGGGATGCTCGCCGTCAGCGCCAATCGCAAGCCACGACGATACAACCCGTGATCGTCGGCTATGACGATCCGCTGCATTTCAGTTACCCCAACGCTTATCGGCGGAATACCCTCACTAGCCCGCCGTACTCATCACCCTGAGATGCACCAACCGTGACAAGCTTAAACCGTGGCCGATCACTGGTTGTCGCTTCTCAGCGAGTTCGCGATGCCCTACCCGCAAACTTCACATCACTAATATAATCTTAATTCGCGAATGGAAAAGCCCCCTTTTTGAACCTTTGCATGAGGCCCTTTGGGTATCGGCGTCGACGGTGGGAAGCTGCCCCGCGCCCACATACTGGCATCCGCCAATCAACTCAGGCTGGTATGGCAGTCGGCAACATATTTCTGCTGCAGGAATGTTCAGTTCGCCCGTCGCCCTATGACCAACGCCTGATCCACGAGGGGCTTCGGACTCCTCGTGGCCATTGGAGAACGGGCAGCGCCAGATCATCGCCATTCGAATGCACGACGACACTCATCCTGACTGGCCATAACATCCATGACACGTTCTTCGGATTGGTCAGCGACACTCCGGATTTCCCCGTTCGGCTGGCTTGTTGCGATGGTGCGTTGCTAGCCGGCGTGGGCCGGACGACCCAGGGAGGATCAGATGAAAGCGGTGATTCAATGCGGTGGAATGGGCACGCGTCTTCGGCCCTTCACCTCGGTCCTGCCGAAGCCGCTCATGCCAATCGGCGCGCGCCCCGTTCTGGAGTTGCTCCTGAAGTGGTTGCGACGCAACGGCATTGAAGACATCTACGTCACCACCGGGTATCTCGGGCACCTGATCCGCAGCGTCTGCGGCGACGGCTCCCAGTGGAACCTGAAGATTCGCTACACCCAGGAACTGGAGCCGCTCGGGACCATCGGCCCGCTGTCCTTGATCAGGGACGAGTTGACCGAGCCGTTTCTCGTCCTCAATGGCGATGTCCTTACAGATCTTAGTCTCAGTCGTTTTGTGGCGGCGCATCGCAAGCACAAGGATTCGGTAACGATCGCCACGACCTGCCGCCTGATCAAGATGGATTTCGGCGTCATAGATGAGGTCGACAATACCGTGCAGATATTCCGCGAGAAGCCGACGCTGTCACATCTTGTCAGCATGGGGATTTACTGCATGAATCCGGATGTCCTGCAGTTCATCCCGTCCGGCGTGCCCTTTGGTTTCGACGATCTCATGCTTCAGATGATGCAGGCAGGCAGAGTCGTGCACGTGTACAAGCACGAGGGTCTCTGGCTCGATATCGGACGGGTCGACGACTTCCAGAATGCACAATCGATCTCGTGGGAGGACCAGTCGGCTTCGATAGAGGTTGCCGCTGCGGCCGCGTGAGAAGCGATTAGCAGATAACGGCCTGGGAGGTCACAATGCTCCTGGTGAGTTCCCCGATCTTGGGCGAACCTGAGAAGGCAGCGCTATCGAAGGTTATTGATAGCGGCTGGCTGACGATGGGCGCGCGGGTGCAAGCCTTTGAGGAAGCCTTTGCCGAGGCCCATGGGGCGCAGGACTGCGTCGCGGTCAGTTCCTGCACCGCCGCCCTGCACCTGATCTTGCATGCGCTCGGGATCGGCCCCGGCGACGAAGTGCTGGTGCCGTCGTTGACCTTCGTGGCGACCGCAAATGCAGTGCTGTATGTCGGGGCCACGCCGGTCTTCGTCGACATCGAGTCGATCGACGTGCCGTTGATGTCGCTTGCGGAAGCCGAAGCGAGATGCACACCGCGCACCAAGGCAGTCATTCTCGTTCACTTCGCGGGCTATCTCGCCAGCCGCGAACCGTGGCAGAAGTTCGCGCGCGCGCGCGGATTGCACCTCATCGAAGATGCCGCGCACGCGCCCGGCTTGAAAGAGGTGGGGACGTTTGGCGCCGCCGCCGCTTTCAGCTTCTACGGCAATAAGAACATGACAACGGGGGAAGGAGGAGCCGTCATCGCGCGCGACCCTGACCTGCGCGAGAAAATCCGCAAGGCCCGCGGGCACGGCATGACCTCAGGAACACATCAGCGGTTGAACAGCCGCACGCCGCAGTATGACGTCACCATGCTTGGGTTCAACTACCGCATGGATGAGATGAGGGCGGCGATCGGGCTGGTCCAGCTCCAGAACTTGCAGGAGTGGAACGAGATTAGGCGTATTCTGACGGTCCTGTACCGTCGCTTGGTTGCAAACTATTGCCCAACCGTGAACGTCCCGTTCAGCCAGCCACGGACCTCCGCTTACCACATCATGCCAATCATTCTGCCATCCTTTGCTAGGCGGCAAGACGTAATCGATGAGCTGCGGAACCAAGGAATACAGACGACCATCCACTATCCTCCCGTGCACCGGATGACGCTTTATCGCGAGCGCTTCCCCGGAACTCAACTGCCGTTGACTGAGGAATTTGCCAAGCGGGAGCTTACAATTCCGCTGCACCCCCAGATAACGTCGTCCGTGGCCGAGGCGGTCGTGGCAGCCCTGGCAAGCTCCCTCGGAAACGGCAGGCAGGCGGGAGCAGTAGCATGAACGCTTCGGACGTATCCCTACATCGATATTTCACCCCGACTCCGACGAACGGATTTGCGAGGCGATTGATGGACCTTGCCGTCGCTATGGCGGCAGCGGTGGTGCTGACGCCTCTGATGCTGGTGATCGCCATGGCCCTTATGCTGGAAAGCGGTCGCCCCGTTCTGTTCGCCCAGCCCCGCATAGGCGCAGGCGGACGGCCGTTCCGCATGTACAAATTCCGCAAGTTCGCCGTGCATTGCAGCCCGGATGGCCTGCCCCTGACAGTCGCCGGCGACAGCCGCATGACGCGGATAGGGAGGTTGCTTGCCGCCACCAAATTCGACGAGTTGCCGCAGTTGTGGAATGTGCTCACAGGCGACATGGCAATCGTGGGGCCGCGACCGGAAAGCCTGGTCTTCGCGGATTGCTTCTTCCGCGGTTTCGAGACTCTGCTGCAATACAAACCGGGCTTGCTTGGCCCAGCACAGGCGCTCTTCCGGCACGAGGCCTATCTATACCCGCAAAGCGTGGACCCGGTGCACTTTTACCGTGAGATCCTTTTTCCTGCGAAGGCGAGGATTGACCTTTCCTATTATCCGAAGCGCACGATCGCCTCAGACGTGGCCTGGATGATCCGCTGCTTCCTGGCGATCCTTCGTCCAGCGCCAACAGGTGAGAACCTTCGAGATGTTCGCGCGCCGCAGGATCCACACGGCCGGTCAACCAGCTTGGACAAAGGGTAGTTAGCGATGGCTTACGAAGGGAAAAGGGTTCTGATCACGGGCGCGGACGGATTTATCGGGTCGCACCTCACCGAAGCGCTGGTCCGCGATGGCGCCGATGTCACTGCCTTGGCCCTCTACAATTCGTTCGACAGCCATGGCTGGCTGGACGACCTTCCGGAAGGCGTTCGACGCCAGCTGAAGCTCGTCCGCGGGGATGTACGCGACAGCGCGTTCCTCAACCGGATCATACGCGGCCAGGCCATCGTATTTCACCTGGCGGCGCTGATAGCCATTCCATACTCCTACGCCGCCGCCCAGTCCTATGTGGAGACCAATGTTCTTGGCACGGTCAATGTGCTGGAGGCCGCGCGCCAGTGGGAAATCGAACGCGTCGTTCATACCTCAACCAGCGAGGTCTACGGCACGGCGCTGACCATGCCGATCAGCGAGGCTCACCCTTTGCAGGGACAGTCGCCCTACTCGGCCTCCAAGATCGGAGCCGACATGATGGCGGAATCCTACGCCAGATCCTTCGATGTCCCTGTCGTGATCCTGCGTCCCTTCAATACATACGGCCCGCGTCAGAGCGAACGCGCAATCGTGCCGACCATAATTCGGCAGGCCCTTGATCCAAATTGCCCGGCGATAATGGTCGGGGATACAAGCCCGATCCGCGACCTCACCTTTGTCGAAGACACGGCGTCGGCATTCCTGACCGCCGGGATGGCGGGGCTGGAATTCGGTCGTCCCTACAACGCCGGCAGCCAGCGTGCTGTGACCATCTCCGACGTACTGGATCTCGTGCTCGAATTGAGCGGTTCGAAAAAACCCGTCCGCCGCGACGAGATCCGCTTGCGCCCGCAGAACTCGGAAGTCCGAGCGCTGCTCGCGGACTGCTCGCGGTTTGCAGACGAGACCGGATGGCGAGCGCAGACCAGCTTGCGGGATGGACTTGAGCGAACCATCGCCTGGTGGCGGGCACGTCTGAGCGAGGGTCGGGTACGCCGCGAAATGAGCTACATGACATGACCCGGCTGCTCCTGCCTGGCGGTCCGGCCTACGATTTCGTCGCCCTTGTCGACTGGCCTCAGGACCGCGCTTCGGCGCAAACGAAGGTTGTCGCAAATGGTCTTCACTAGTCGAATTGCTCTCGCCTCGATTGCCGTTTTCTGCACCGCGCGGATAGCCATGGCTACTGACGTTCAGGGCGCCTATCAGCTCTCTCCCGGCGACACCGTCGAAGTCGGGATTGCCTCCCTTCCCGATTGGCCGCGGCGCGCAGTGGTCCAGATGGACGGCACGATCGCACTCCCTCAAGTCGGGATGATTGCGGTCGCCGGCCTGACTTCGACCGACCTGCAGACACGCATGGAAACAATCCTGCCGAGCAAGATCTTTCATATGCGCCTGTCCGACGGGCGGGATCAGTCGCTTGTCGTCAGGCCAGGCGATGTGACCGCTATCATTGCTGACTATCGCCCTGTCTATGTGACAGGCGACGTGCTCACCCCGGGACAGCAGACCTACCGTCCGATGATGACAGCGCGACAGGCAATTGCGGTCGCTGGCGGCTACAATCTCTTGCGGTCGAGGGTCGTTCAATCCGGGCCAGATCCGGTCGACCTGAGACGTGACTATGAATCGCTTTGGGGAGAATACACTAAGGACTATTTTCACAGCATCCGCGTCAAGGCAGAACTGCAGGACAACGACAGCATCGATCCTCAGATACCGCAAGGTTCGCCCCTGCCGGATAGTTTCGGAACGGCAATCGCCAGAGCCGAAAGCGAGTCGCTCGAGATCGCTCTCGGCGACTATCATCAGGAGCAGAGTTTCCTCGACAAGGCAGTGAAAGACGCCGCATCTCAAGCCGACGTCCTTGCCAAGCGCCAGCAGGTTGAGGCCGAAGGCGTCAAGGCGGACGAGCAGGACCTGGGCCGGGTTACCAAATTGTACGAGGCCGGCAATCTGACCAACAACAGGCTCGCCGACGTGCGGCGCGCATTGCTCCTTTCCTCCAGCGAAGCGCTGCAAACATCGGTCGAACTGATGCGGACCCGACGCCAGCAGGCCGAATATGCAAGGCAGCGCGAACACCTCGAAAGCCAGAGACGCATCGGTCTGCTGACGGATCTCAAGGACAGCGAGGCGCAACTGGCGGACCTCACCGCAAAACTCCATGCCGCCAGCCAGAAATTGCAGCCGACTGGGGCATCCGGACTGCCGCTACCGGTCGCCGGCGAAACGATCCGGGCACAGGTGACGATCGTTCGCAAGGTCGGCAACGAATGGCGAAAATTGGCTGCCGACGAAGACACGGTGGTGGCGCCCGGCGACACGATCGAGGCAAGCTTCGCCAGCGACGTTCAAGACGCGGCGGTCCAGTAGAGCAATTCCAAGAAAAGTGTCGAACGGTTTTCCGTTCCGGACTGCATAAATCAACAGCGCAATTCCAGGAAAAGTGTAGAGCAGCTTTCCTGGAATTGTGCCGCTCTGGTTTGGGGCAAAGCCGGAAAAGGTCGATCCCAGAATGCCCGAATCGATGCTGTTGCATTGCCGGCTACGCTCCGGAAGGATGCACCCCTCCATATCGGCTCCGAAGATAACAACTTTCAGTTCGTTATCCCCCGCTCTGGCTGGCCAGACTCGATTTTCTGCCGGTTGCGTCACGATTCCGCTGCATTTTGCCAAGAGGCACGTACATTAGCCGGGCGCAATGTTCGACATGGGAGGGGAAAAGAAAGGAATCAGTTTCGGGGACGTGTTTAGATTATCTTCGCAAAAAATTTCGCAGGTCGTGAAGCCTCGCGAAGGGTCTTCGGTCGATCTGCGTGCAGCAATGCTGGGCTGCGCATCGGGGCTGGCCGGCATCGGCCTGTTCACGGCAGTCATAAACATTCTCTCGCTGACCGGCTCCATCTACATGCTGGAGGTCTACGATCGCGTACTGCCGTCCCAGAGCGTTCCAACGCTTGTCGGATTCACAGTCGGGATGCTGGGTCTCTATGCAGTTTACGGTCTGCTCGATTTCGTGCGGCTTCGACTGCTCGTTCGAATAGGCAACCGCCTACATCGTAACCTGCAGCCCAAGGTCTTTAGCCTCTCGCTTTCCCTACCGCTGGTCGCGGGCGGGGATGCGAACCGCGTGCACCCGCTTCGCGATCTCGATCAGCTGCGAGGCTTTCTTTCCGGGTTGGGACCGACGGTCATTTTCGATGCCCCCTGGATTCCGTTCTATCTGGTGGTCATCTATCTGCTCCACCCTGCCCTCGGTCTGCTGGCGACGGTCGGCGCCATCGTAGTGGTGCTGGTGACGGTCGCCGCGGATATTCTGGGCCGCAGGCCGGCAGCGAGCGCATCCGAAACACTGCTTGCACAGCACAGCCTTGCCGATTCGGGACGCCGCAATGCCGAAGTCGTACGCGCAATGGGACTTTCCGGACGGATGAGCGAGCGCTGGAGCGAGGTCAGTCATTCATATTTGATGCAGCAGGAACGGCTGTCCGACATCGTCGGCGCCACCGGCTCACTATCCAGGGCGCTGCGGATGGCTCTGCAGTCGTCGGTACTGGGGCTCGGTGCGTATCTCGTGATCGGTGGCGAAGCATCGCCAGGCGTGATCATCGCATCCTCCATTTTGCTGGGCCGCTCGTTGGCGCCGGTCGACGCGGCGATATCGAACTGGAGGGGGTTTGTGGCTTTCCGGCAGAGTTATTCGAAGCTGAAGGCGACGCTCGCCACTTTGGGTGATCGGAGCGAGCCCATGGCGTTGCCGCGACCTGAAGCGCAGCTTGCCGTCGAGGAATTGACGATAGCCCCTCCAGGCCAGCAGAAACCGACCGTGATCAACGTCAGCTTCCAGTTGGCGCGGGGGGCGGGAATGGCCATCGTTGGCCCAAGCGGCTCCGGCAAGACGACGCTCGCGCGAGCCCTAGTCGGGGTATGGAGCCCGCTTCGCGGCAACGTAAGGTTGGATGGCGCTTCTCTCGACCAATGGAATTCGGATCAGCTCGGCGCCCATATCGGCTACCTGCCGCAGGATGTCGAGCTGTTCGATGGAACCGTCGCCGACAACATCTCGCGGTTCGGCGGCGCCAGTGACGCCAAAGGAGTGCTGGCCGCCGCCAGGGCCGCCGGCGCCGACAAGATGATCATGCGCCTGCCGCAGGGGTTTCATACGCGCATCGGAGACGGCGGAGCGGCCCTGTCGGCAGGGCAGAGGCAGCTCGTCGGTCTGGCCAGGGCCCTCTATGGCGATCCATTCCTTGTCGTGCTGGACGAGCCGAATTCGAATTTGGACGTGGACGGCGATGCCGCCTTGGCCGGAGCGATCCTTTCGGTGCGCCGACGCGGTGGAATCGCCATCGTCGTTGCCCATCGCCCCTCTGCCCTCGCCAACATCGACCAGGTCCTTGTGATGTCGAACGGCATGCAGCATTCCTTCGGCTCGCGCGAGTCCATCTTGGCCAACGTGATCCGGTCCGTTCCGCCCGCCGAGCGCCCTGGCTCGATCGGTTCCCCGCAAAGGGATGTCAGCGGACATGTGTCAGGCGCGCCGGCATGACTGACGCGACAGCATGGCCGCATAGCGTCCCCGCGGCACCTGGCAAGTGGGCGGCAAACAACCCGCGCCAGGTTTCGGACGGAATCCGCGCCAATCTGACACTAGGTCTGGCGGTGACCCTGTTGTTGGTTGTCGGTGGCGGACTTTGGCTCGGCCTGACGAAGATCGCCGGCGCGGTGATCGCGCCAGCCACCGTGGTCGTCGAAAGCGACATCAAGAAGGTCCAGCATCAGACCGGCGGCACCATCGGCGGAATTTTTGTTCAGGACGGCGATCATGTGCGGGCCGGCGATGTGCTGGTCAGGCTGGACGATACGCTCACGCGGGCAAACCTCCAGATTATCGATGGTGACCTTGATCGGGCAACCGTCGGTCTCGCGCGGCTTGAAGCGGAACGACAAGGCCTGGCGGAAATGAAACTTCCGGCCAGTCTTCAGGCTGAAAGGGGCAATGCGGACCTGGCCAGCCTTGTCAATGGCGAGCGAGCCCTGTTCGAAACTCGTGCGGCTGCTTTGGCAGGGCAGAAGGCTCAGCTGCAGAGCCGTTCGAAACAGCTGCAAAATCAGATCGAAGGCCTCAAGGCCCAACAGGGAGCGACGGACGAGTCCATCGTTCTCCTGGACAAGGACAAGGCTGATGTCGAGGCACTCTATTCGAAGAAGCTGGTACCCAAGGAAAGGGTGAGCAACGTCAGGCTAGACGCGACGCGGGCCCATGGGGAATCCGGGCGCCTCGCCGCGGCGGTCGCCGAGGCGGAAGCCAAGGTCAGCGAGACCGAGTTGCAAGTCCTCCAGTTGGATGAGCAACGGCGCAGTGACGTAACGAGCGAACTGCGCGAGACGGAAGCCAAGCTGACCGAGCTCAAGGAGCGAAAAGTGGTCGCGCAGGACGAACTCACCAAGACGACCATTCGCGCCCCGCAATCCGGGACCATACAGCAGTCGTCCGTGCACACGATCGGTGGTGTTATCGGCCCCGGCGAAGTGCTCATGATGGTTGTTCCCGATACCGACGATCTCGTCGTGGATGCGCTTGTCCCTCCGTCGCGGATAGATGACGTTCGTCCTGGTCAACCTGTCTCAATCCGCTTCCCGGCTTTCGACGCCGGCACGACGCCCGCCTGCCGCGGGACAGTCCGACGCATTTCGGCGGACCTGATCAAGGACCAGCAACACCAGCTTTCGTATTTCTCCGCCCGTATCAGCGTCGAGGACAGGGCCGGTTGCCTGACCGACGCGAAGGAACTCAAGCCGGGTATGCCGGCGGAAGTTCACATAAGCACGGACCAGCGCAGCGTCTGGTCCTACTTGCTGAAGCCGCTGACCGATCAGATGTCTCGGGCCTTTCGGTAGCGTAGAAGACCTCTCGGATAGAGGTGCACAAGGCGCTGATTTGGGAAACGCCTTGGTGGCTCGTCGGCTCTGCTGCCAGCGGCGAGCGCCCCTTCCGCGGCGCGCCAAGCCTGTTCGGCGTCCTCTTGCAGTCGAACGATCCGGAACGCGAGCTTCTTTTGGCGCCGCTACGGGAGCGGCCCGGCGCCTTCTGGGGTTGCAAGTCGGCCACCGGGCCTAACCGGCGTGGGGATAGGCGTTTTTTTGGTCGCCGGCTGCAGCAATTATCCGAGCGCGTGATCGACTTGGCATCATTCGAATGAAGGCGATGTCCACGCGACTGACTTTCCACGGCCATAACGGCCGGTGCTCATATCAAACGCGCTTTGACCGCCATCATTACAATGAAGGTCGACAAGCGCATTAGTCCGTGGATTCTGTGGACTTCGGCTCGCTGGCGTCGAACGCTGAACGCTACAGCCGCTTCGGACACGAGCTGCCGCACTATGAGAAGATTACAAACTCCCGAAACATATTGAGGGCGGACAGATGGCCCGACAACCACCTGGGGAACCCGGTCAGTCACTGCTTGCGATCCTCGAAGCCGAACGTGCCGAGCGCGCCGCCAAGGCGGCCAGGTTGAAGTCGCTCCGTACACAATTTGTGCTGGCGGAGGCAGATCCGAGGGTGTCCTTTGCCGAGGAGATCGATTGCACTGTGCTGGTGGCGGCTTTGAGGGGTTGCAGCGAGCGCGATCCTCGAACTCAGCAGATCCTTGCCGCGGACAAAACCTCGGCCCTCTATCGAAATTCGTGGAAGTAGGTTCGTCGATCACGCGAGTTTGCCACCGATCGCAGGCGGCAATGAACTGCGTCAGGAAATTCTCGTAGACCACCTACCGACCAGGAGGAACGTCATTCGAATGGAGGGTGCGCATTGCATTGCGCTGATCTATTCGAAACATTGCTTCATAAGGATGCGGTGCGCGAGAGTAGCCGACGTCTGGCTTTGGGGCTTGTCCCAGCCGGGAGAGCATTTCGCATTTGCGCACAGGGAAGACTTGTCCGATCTCGTGAGGATCGGGTTGCGCCCGGCGAACCGTCCCTACGGATTGGGGGTTCCGAATGACCACCTCGTCTCAAATCACCACGCTGTTCTCGGGCATTTCCGATACGTCGACCGACCCACCGCATAATGCGCTCGCCGTTGGCCCGAACTACATCGTCATGGCGGAAGGCTCGCGGATCGAATGGACGGGTTTGTCGGGTGGCGCGGCGAATCTGCAGTCGGTCTACCGGTTCTTCGGTTCGCTTGGTTCGACTGCGGCCAGCGGCTTGTTCGACCCGCGCGCGGTCTACGACAGCGTCAACCAGAGATACGTCGTCACGATGGACAACCTCGGTTCGAACGGCGCGGTCAGCAACATCGACATCGCCGTATCGAAGGACTCGAACCCGAATGACGGCTGGTATTTCTACTCGCTGAACACATCGCTCACGATCAACGGTCAGCTGACGGCGGCCGATCAGCCGATCCTGTCGGTCGACGGCACAAACATCTACATCACGGCGCCCCAGTACGACGTCAATGTCTCCGGCTTCGCCGGGACGGAACAATGGGTCATCAGCGATACGGCGGGCACCGGCGGCGGCCTCTACAACGGCGGCACGATGACGGTTGTCGCCAACCGGCTTGCTTCGCCCACTCAAGGCATTTCCCGGGTCGTCGCCGGCAACAACGGCCGGACCTATTATGCCTCCGTGGTCAACACCGGCAGCCAGACCCTCGTGACGGTGCAGACCTACACTCTCGCCACCAACAGCTTCGGCCCGGCGACCACGGTTTCCCTCGGCAACATCGATCAGGGGGGCGGCGGCGCCGATTTCACGGCACAGCAACTGGGAACGATCGTCCCGCTCGATGCCGGCGACGGGCATCTTCAGAACCTCGCCTATGCCAATGGTTTTCTCTACGGCGTGTCCGAGGTGAAGCCGATCGGCTCGATCACCCCCCAGGTGCACTGGTTCAAGCTCGATGTGAGCAATCCCGCCAGCCCGGTCCTCGTGGCGCAGGGCAACGTGTCGGGCGCTTCGATCGGCACCGGCGTCGCCACCTTCGACGGTTCGATCGCCGTCGACCAGGCGGGCGACGTCGTCATCAACTTCACCGCCAGCGGCCCGAACATGTATCCGGCCGACTATTACAGCTTCCTGGCGGCTGGCGATCCCTCAAGCACTTTCAGCGCGCCCGTTCTCTACCAGGCAAGCGCCAGCTATCTCGCCAATGGCGACGGCCCGACAGTCCAGCGCTGGGGAATCTATTCGACCGCGATCGCCGATCCCAATCATGCGAATTCCTTCTGGCTGTCGAGCGAGTACTCCGCCAATGGCTGGTGGCAGACATCGGTGGCGCAAGTCGCCATCCAGGCGCCGACATCTCAAATCACCACGCTGTTCTCGGGCATTTCCGATACGTCGACCGACCCACCGCATAATGCGCTCGCCGTTGGCCCGAACTACATCGTCATGGCGGAAGGCTCGCGGATCGAATGGACGGGTTTGTCGGGTGGCGCGGCGAATCTGCAGTCGGTCTACCGGTTCTTCGGTTCGCTTGGTTCGACTGCGGCCAGCGGCTTGTTCGACCCGCGCGCGGTCTACGACAGCGTCAACCAGAGATACGTCGTCACGATGGACAACCTCGGTTCGAACGGCGCGGTCAGCAACATCGACATCGCCGTATCGAAGGACTCGAACCCGAATGACGGCTGGTATTTCTACTCGCTGAACACATCGCTCACGATCAACGGTCAGCTGACGGCGGCCGATCAGCCGATCCTGTCGGTCGACGGCACAAACATCTACATCACGGCGCCCCAGTACGACGTCAATGTCTCCGGCTTCGCCGGGACGGAACAATGGGTCATCAGCGATACGGCGGGCACCGGCGGCGGCCTCTACAACGGCGGCACGATGACGGTTGTCGCCAACCGGCTTGCTTCGCCCACTCAAGGCATTTCCCGGGTCGTCGCCGGCAACAACGGCCGGACCTATTATGCCTCCGTGGTCAACACCGGCAGCCAGACCCTCGTGACGGTGCAGACCTACACTCTCGCCACCAACAGCTTCGGCCCGGCGACCACGGTTTCCCTCGGCAACATCGATCAGGGGGGCGGCGGCGCCGATTTCACGGCACAGCAACTGGGAACGATCGTCCCGCTCGATGCCGGCGACGGGCATCTTCAGAACCTCGCCTATGCCAATGGTTTTCTCTACGGCGTGTCCGAGGTGAAGCCGATCGGCTCGATCACCCCCCAGGTGCACTGGTTCAAGCTCGATGTGAGCAATCCCGCCAGCCCGGTCCTCGTGGCGCAGGGCAACGTGTCGGGCGCTTCGATCGGCACCGGCGTCGCCACCTTCGACGGTTCGATCGCCGTCGACCAGGCGGGCGACGTCGTCATCAACTTCACCGCCAGCGGCCCGAACATGTATCCGGCCGACTATTACAGCTTCCTGGCGGCTGGCGATCCCTCAAGCACTTTCAGCGCGCCCGTTCTCTACCAGGCAAGCGCCAGCTATCTCGCCAATGGCGACGGCCCGACAGTCCAGCGCTGGGGAATCTATTCGACCGCGATCGCCGATCCCAATCATGCGAATTCCTTCTGGCTGTCGAGCGAGTACTCCGCCAATGGCTGGTGGCAGACATCGGTGGCGCAAGTCGCCATCCAGGCGACAACCGCGACCAGCGCACCAGTCACATATACCTACCAGGGGACGCCGCTAGCCGCCCCCGACCACGTCGTGGTCGTTGTGGAAGAAAATCACAGCTATTCAGAAATTATAGGGAGCTCATCCGCTCCCTACATAAACTCTCTCGCAGGACAGGGCACGCTGTTCACTAATTACTATGCCATGACCCATCCGAGCGAACCAAACTATTTCGTAATGTTTTCAGGGTCGACACAGGGAGTCACTACTGACGGAACCTTCTTCTTTCCGACAACGCCGACGCTTGCGGGCGAACTCTTGCAAGCCGACGACAGCTTTGTCGGCTATGCGGAATCGCCGCCGGATCAAGATCATGATCCCTGGGCAAGTTTTGGCGACTCGCAAAACACGGGTCAGGATTTCAGCCAGTTTCCAACCGACTTCAGCAAATTGCCGACAGTTTCGTTTGTTATTCCGAACATCAACGACGACATGCATACCGGCACGATCGCCCAGGGCGATCAATGGCTCAGTTCGCATCTCGGCGCCTACGCCAATTGGGCGACCACTCATAACAGCATTCTCATCGTCACTTTCGACGAGGACGACGGGACGAGCAACAACCATGTTGCGACGCTCGTCTTCGGCGCGGGCGTGGGCGCAGGGCAGAATAGCCAACTCTTCGATCATTACTCGCTCCTGCACACGATCGAAAACATGTACAATTTGCCCGCGCTGGGCTCGACCGGAACGGCGCCGATCATGACTTTCGATCCCGTGGGCGGCGCGCCGACGGTGACATCCATCGCGACGTCGGGCACTGGCGTCGCGGACAAGGGAGGCAATCTCGCCCCACTCGCCACCGGGAGCCTCACGGTCGACGAGGACAACAAGCCCGAAGCGCCGATTCTGACCATTGCCAACACGGCGCTGACCGTCCCGGCAGGCGGCTCGGTAGCGCTCGGGATTACAGCAACCCCCATCGTTTCCGACGACAGCATCACTGTGAAGATTTCGGGCTTGCCTAGCTACGAGACGATCGGGGCGCCGAGCGGCTACGGCGTTAGCAAGGCGCTTCAATCGAACGGCACCTACACCTGGACGATCAGCGAAACCTCGTCCACCGTAGGCAAGCCGCTCACCGGGCTCACGCTCACATCCTCCTATACCGGCACGGGCCATCCTATCGCAACGCTGACGGTCACCGCGAGCAGCTCGACCCTTGGCGAAACGGCGAGTTCGTCGACCCAGACCATGACGGTCACTGATCCTCCGGCGACCACCATCAGTCCGACATCGAACCTGTTGGCGCTGTTCAACCAGTACGCGGCCTGGGGCTTCCACGACGGCCGAGCGTCTGCCGGCGAGATCGTTCCGGCATGGGCGACCCATCGCGGTCACGACGTGGTGGCGCTCCTCGCGACACCAGGTCATTTTGGGCACTGAAGGGGGGCCGCGATGTCCTTGGGAGGCCCTCATATGGGGCCGGAAGACGACCAGGGGCTTGGCGCGCTGGTCATGCTCCTACAGCTGCACGGTGTCGCCGCCGAGGCGCCGCAGATCCGTCATAGGCTTGGTCAGGCGCGCATCGGCACGAGTGAGATGCTGCGCTGCGCCAGGGATCTGGGACTCAAAGCGCGCAGCGTCAAGAGCGCCTGGTCTCGACTCGTCCGTACCCCCCTGCCCGCGATCGCGGCTCTCAACGACGGCGGTTTCCTGCTGCTCGGCAAGGCTGGTGAGGAGCAACTCCTCGTTCAGCGTCCCAATGCGTTACGGCCAGAGATGTTGTCGCGCGCCGAGTTTGAGAAGATCTGGGACGGCCGGCTGGTCCTGATGGCGCGCCGCGCCTCCCTCTCGGACCTTTCGCGGCGCTTCGACATCACCTGGTTCCTCGGCGCGATCGGAAAATATCGTCACCTTTTGGGCGAAGTCCTCGTCGCATCCCTATTCTTACAGATATTCGCGCTCATCAGCCCACTCTTCTTCCAAGTCGTTATCGACAAGGTGTTGGTGCACCGTGGACTGAGCACCCTGGAAATCCTCACCGTCGGCCTCGTGGCGATCGCGATCTTCGAGGCCATCCTGGGCGGGTTGCGCACATATCTCTTCGCCCACACGACCAACCGCATAGATGTCGAACTCGGCGCGCGCCTCTATCGCCATCTGATGGCGCTGCCGCTCGCCTATTTCCAGGCGCGGCGTGCCGGGGATTCGATCGCGCGCGTGCGCGAGCTCGAAAACATCCGCAACTTCCTAACGAGCTCGGCACTGACCCTCGTCCTCGATCTTGCCTTTACCGTCGTCTTCCTTGCCGTGATGGTCCTCTATTCTCCGCTCCTGACCATTGTCGTGCTAAGCGCCTTTCCGGTTTATATCGGCGTGTCGGCCGGCGCCACGCCGCTGTTCCGCAAGCGGCTCGACGAGAAGTTCAGATGCGGTGCCGAAAATCAGGCCCTGCTCGTGGAGAGCATCGCCGGCGTCGAGACATTGAAGGCGCTCGCAGTCGAACCGCAGATGCAGCGCCGCTGGGAGGAACAACTCGCCAGCTATGTGGCCGCGAGCTTCAGCGTGCTGAGTCTCGGCAATATCGCGAGCCAAGTCATTCAGCTCGCAAACAAGATCGTGACCGCCGCCATCCTGTTCCTCGGCGCCAAGCTCGTCATTGAGGGCAACATGTCCGTCGGCGAGTTGGTCGCCTTTAACATGCTGGCAAGCCGCGTCAGCGCCCCGGTGTTGCGGATTGCCCAGATCTGGCAGGATTTCCATCAGGCACGCATCTCGATCGAGAGGCTCGGTGACATTCTCAATACCCAGCCGGAGCCGACATTCGGCTCGGGTCGCGCCTCGCTCCCGCCCATCCTCGGTGAGATCACCTTCGAACATGTCGGCTTCCGCTACCGGATCGACGGGCCACAAGTGCTGCACGATGTCAGCCTCAAGGTGCAGCCCGGCCAGGTCGTGGGGCTCGTCGGCGCATCCGGCTCAGGCAAGAGCACGGTCGCCAAGCTCATTCAGCGCCTTTATGTGCCCGAGACCGGGCGTGTGCTCGTCGATGGCGTCGATCTCGCCATGGTCGACACGGCCTGGCTGCGCCGGCAGGTCGGCGTCGTGCTGCAGGACGACGTGCTTTTCAACCGCTCGGTGCGGGACAACATCGCGATCGCCGATCCGGCGACGCCGATGGAGGATGTTATCGCAGCAGCCACGCTCGCCGGAGCCCATCAATTCATCCTCGAACTCCCGGAGGGCTATGACACGGTGATCGGCGAGCGCGGCTCTTCTCTGTCCGGCGGCCAGCGGCAGCGCATCGCCATTGCGCGCGCTGTTCTTGGTGATCCGCGCATCCTGATCTTCGACGAGGCGACGAGCGCCCTCGACTATGAGAGCGAGCGCATCATCCGGGACAATATGCGCAGCATGGCCGAACAGCGAACCGTCATCATCATCGCCCATCGCCTGTCGATGGTGCGCAATGCCGACCGCATCATCACCATCGACCGAGGCCGCATCGCCGAGGACGGAACGCATGACGACTTGATGCTCTTGAAAGGTCGTTACGCCAGTCTGCATCATCTGCAAGCGGGGATCACCAATGGCGATCGCTGGAACCATCGTTGAATTTCCCGCGCGGCAGGTTCGCCGCCGCGGCCATGAGATCGCCTTCCTGCCCGCAGCGCTCGAGATGATGGAGACGCCGCCTTCGCCCATCGGCCGCGCCATCGGCGCAACGATCATCGCATTCTTCTGCCTGGCCCTTGCCTGGGCAATGGTCGGCAAGGTCGACATCGTGGCCGCGGCTCCTGGCAGGATCGTGCCCGATGACCGCGTGAAGGTCATCCAGCCCTTCGAGAGCGGCGTCGTGCACGCCATCCATGTTCGCGAAGGTGCGTCAGTCAGGGCCGGCGATGTCCTGATCGAGCTCGATCCAACGATCAGCGCGGCGGAAACCGACCACATCAAGAGCGATTTCGTTGCCGCGGAACTCGAGGTGGCGCGCATCAAGGCGGCACTGGCAGGAAATGCCGACCCACTCAACGATTTCGTAGCCCCCGCCGACGCGAGCCAGGCGCTTGTCGAGACGGATCGTCGCTTCCTCGTGACGCAGACCGCCGAACAGGACGCGAAGCTCGCCGAGATCACCCGCCAGCTTGCCGAGAAGCAAGCCGAAAGCGAGACGATCACCGCGACGATCGCCAAGCTTCAGGCAACGCTTCCCCCTCTGCAGGAGCGGGTAGCGGTGAGCAAGAACCTCTACGACAAGGGTCTCGCTTCGAAGATGTCCTATCTCACCGACTTGCAGGATCTGGTCGGCCAGCAGCATGACCTCCCAGTCTTGGAGAGCCGACAACACGAGGTCGAGGCGGCGATCGCAGTGCTGGAGGAGACGCGCTCGCGGGCCAAGGCTGAATATCGGCGCACGCTCTTTGACGATCTGGCCAAGACGGAGCAGAAGGAGGCCGGCCTCTCCCAGGATCTGATCAAAGCCCAGCAAAAGGCGAAGATGCAGACCCTGACTGCTCCGGTCGACGGCGTTGTGCAACAGCTTTCCGTGCATACGATCGGCGGTGTCGTCGCACCGGCACAGACGCTCGCTATCGTCGTGCCGGCCGACGCTTCCCTCGAGATCGAGGCGATGGTGTCCAACGACGATATCGGTTTCGTTTCTCAGGGACAGGACGCGGAGATCAAGGTCGATACCTTCAATTTCACGCGCTACGGGCTCCTGCACGGGCGCGTGCTCGGTATCTCGCGCGATGCCGTAGCGAATGACAGGCGCGAAAACGCCATGCGTGATCCGTCATCAGGGTCGGAGAATTCGGCCTCGCAAAACGGGACCCTGGAGCCCGCGTACTTGGCGCGCATCTCGCTAGACCGCAGACGGATGCGGATCGAGGGCAGAACTGTCGATCTTGCGCCTGGAATGTCGGTCATGGTCGAGATCAAGACCGGCTCTCGCACAATCATCAGCTATCTGCTTTCGCCACTCATTCGTTACGAGCACGACGTCTTGCGGGAGAGGTGAGATGGTTTGCCGTATTGGTCTTGCTTGCCCCCTACTCCGCTCAGGGCGACTCGTTCAAATGAACGATACTCTCCAAGCGCGCCTGTGGGCTTAACGTCTTGACGATCTCGCCGAATTCCGCTTAGCCCTTGGCGTTCCTGTTGCCCATCTCGACCAACTCGCGCCGCAAGGCTGCAAGCGCGCCTCACGCAGATGCTTGCGCGATGTTAGATCAGCGTCGCCTCTACCAAGCTTGGTAAACGCGTTTTGACCTCGGGCGACCTTCTGAATCGACAAGGCTGAGCAAGCGAGAATGCGTGTCCCCGGTCGACAGAGAAGCGTCAGCCAGTCGGCGTCCTCGTCGTTCGCAATGCCGAGCGACCGCTTCCGCCCGCCAGATTAAGCGCGCTGACTGAATCCGATTTCGGTGTGACCCGCGTTGGTGGTCATTCGAATGATGCGATACTTTCGCCCGAGCTGTATGTTAGCTCTGCCGGCGACCCCAACTCGCCCCCTCTCCGCCGCCGGTCAGGCCCGACCGCAAAATGGTACCCCGTGCCAAGGCGGTCGGGCCGCAGTGGCATCACCGTCTCACAGGTCGCGCGAAAGCGCGGGATCGTCACGGGCATGCTGTCCCGGTGGCGTGTGCAGTCCGGCGTAGCGCAGACGAAGCTTGTTCCTGTTGCGCTCACCGTTGGCACCCCAGCAGTGCCTTTTTGCGTGATCTCCTGCGGCCGCCGAACGGCATGATGGTCATCGTCTGACCGACGGCCGACGCATCTTCGCACCAGTCCGCAGCGCATGGCCCCGAGCACCGTTGCGAAGCGACGCCGTGGTTGGCGAGTGCCCGATGCATGGTATTGATGATGTCATTGCGCGTGCCGAGATCGCGCAGGACATGTTCCGCAACATCGGCAAGCACGAAGCGGCCCGGCTCGGTCTCTGAGGCGCTGCGAGTACATCCCTGGTCAGCGTCGGTTTCATTCCAAGATTCGACCTGAAACGAAATGTGCAAAACCGGCGTATGCTCTCGTTTTCGAAAATTTGGCGGTGAATGGCGAGGCTCTGCCACAAAGCCAGCTCGATCAAATAACGAGTTTTACCTATGCGCCTCAATTGAGTTTCAAGCCAGGTCGTGGCGCCTTTTATTTGACCTTTGAAATAACAGATCCACGTCTCCCTAATTCAAGTCCATTGAAAATTTTCCTCCAATGCCAATGATTTTCTTGGCAGCTTGAACTATTTCATTTGCTTTCTTGGATATTCGCGAGAAATAATGTTCGCACGCCTATCTATCGAGTGCCATTGGGGCTATACAGAAGCAGCGGCCGCCCATGCCGGCCCCAGAAAGAAGCTTCCCATGAAACTTCGGCCACTCCGCGACCGCATCGTCATTCGCCGCGCCGAAGGCGACACCAGATCCAAGGGCGGCATCGTCATTCCGGACACGTCACAAGAAAAGCCGCTGGAAGCCGAAGTGATCGCCGTCGGTTCGGGCGCGCGCGACGAAAGCGGCGCACTCATCGTGCCCGATGTCAAAGCCGGGGACTTTATCCTGTTAGGCAAATGGTCCGGCACCGAGGTCAAGATCGACCGCGAAGACCTTCTGATCATGAAGGAAGCCGACATCACGGGAACCATCGAGAAGACAGTGGCTGCCAAGAACGCCGCTTGACCGGTCTGCCTTCACGGCAACCGCCCACTCCAATTTTCGAACGGGATGAACAATCATGTCTGCCAAGGAAATCAAGTTTTCCACCGATGCCCGCGACCGCATGCTACGCGGCGTCGAACTCCTCAACAACGCCGTCAAGGTGACGCTCGGCCCCAAGGGTCGCAACGTCATCATCGACAAGGCGTATGGCGCGCCGCGCGTCACCAAGGATGGCGTGACGGTGGCCAAGGAGATCGAACTGACCGACAAGTTCGAGAACATGGGCGCTCAGATGGTGCGCGAAGTGGCCTCGAAGACCAACGACCTTGCCGGTGACGGCACCACCACCGCCACGGTGCTGGCCGCCTCGATCCTTCGCGAAGGCGCCAAGCTCGTCGCGGCCGGCATGAACCCGATGGACCTCAAGCGCGGCGTCGACCAGGCTATTGCCGCCGTGGTCAAGGAAGTCCAGAAGCTGTCCAAGAAGGTCAAGTCGTCGGCCGAGATCGCGCAGGTCGGCACCGTGGCCGCCAATGGCGACGCCACCGTCGGCGCCATGATCGCCAAGGCAATGGACAAGGTCGGCAATGACGGCGTCATCACCGTCGAGGAAGCCAAGACCGCCGACACCGAACTCGACGTCGTCGAGGGCATGCAGTTCGACCGCGGCTACCTCTCGCCCTATTTCGTCACCAATACCGACAAGATGCGCGCCGAACTGGAGGACCCATACGTCCTTATCCACGAAAAGAAACTCGGCAATCTGCAGGCGCTGCTGCCGATCCTCGAAGCCGTGGTGCAAAGCGGCAGGCCGCTGCTGATCATCTCGGAGGACGTCGAAGGCGAGGCGCTGGCGACGCTGGTCGTCAACAAGCTGCGCGGCGGCCTCAAGGTAACGGCCGTCAAGGCACCGGGCTTCGGCGACCGCCGCAAGGCCATGCTGGAAGACATCGCCGTGCTCACCTCGGGCCAGATGATTTCGGAGGATCTCGGCATCAAGCTCGAAAATGTCACCATCGAGATGCTCGGCCGCGCCAAGCGCGCGCTGATCGAGAAGGACACGACCACAATCGTCGACGGCGCCGGCACCAAGGCCACCATTCAGGCCCGCATCGCCCAGATCAGGAGGCAGATCGAGGAGACAACTTCCGATTATGACAAGGAAAAGCTGCAGGAGCGGCTGGCGAAGCTCGCCGGCGGCGTTGCGGTCATCCGCGTCGGCGGCGCCACCGAATCGGAAGTCAAGGAAAAGAAGGACCGTATCGACGACGCCCTGAACGCCACGCGCGCCGCCGTCGAAGAAGGCATCGTTCCGGGCGGCGGCGTGGCGTTGCTGCGCGCCAGGTCGGCGCTCAGCGGCCTGACCGGCGCCAACGCCGACATGACCGCCGGCATCGCTATCGTGCTCCGGGCACTCGAGGCGCCGCTCCGCCAGATCGCCGAGAATTCCGGCGTCGAAGGCTCGATCGTCGTCGGCAAGCTTACCGGCAGCAAAGACGCCAATCAGGGCTTTGATGCCCAGAACGAGACCTATGTCGACATGATCAAGGCCGGCATCGTCGACCCGGCCAAGGTAGTGCGCACGGCACTGCAGGATGCCGGTTCGATCGCCGCCCTGTTGATCACCGCCGAGGCCATGATCACCGACATTCCGGCCAAGGATGCCGCGCCTTCACCCGGCGGCGGCATGGGCGGAATGGGATACTGACACTTGGCCGTCAGGGGAAGTCCGGCTCAGGCTTTGCGCAGAGTGACCAGGAATTCATGGACCCTATTGCGAGGTTCCTCCTCTATATCGAGAAGGTGCTCGTCCCGACCCTGCGGTTCGGCGACATCGTCGTCATGGACAATCTCGGCTCGCACAAGGCAAGGCGGTGTGCCGCGCCATACGCGCCGTCGGCGCAAGGCTCCTCTTCCTGGCGAAATACTGGCGATCCCACTTGCGAAGCTTGGGGGAAAGCTCCGGCGTAGTGTTGAGGGGGATCGGCAGCTCATAGTTCGCGGTTTCGTGCGGCCTGGGGGAGCCAGATATTTTCAAGGAGAGGTCATTGGCGGGCCGCCTTGGTCCGGCGGCTATCTTTATCCACGTACATCGCCTCGTCCGCTTCTGCAATCAAAGCGTCGAGAGATTTCAACGTTTCCGTTGTTGGATTGTGGTGGGCGAAGCCCAGACTGAGGGCCAGTGCCGGCTCCCCCGCCGATTCGCGATTGTGATCCTCCACGGCGCTCGCGAGGCGGCGACGCAGAAGTTCGACGGCTTCTCCGTCGACGCCATCCGTCATCGCGATAAACTCGTCGCCGCCGATCCTGGCGATCACATCGGACACCCGGAAAACGGAACGCAGAACCCCTGCTGTCCTGATCAACGCCCGGTCGCCGACCTCATGGCCAAAACGATCATTGATGTGCTTCATGCCGTCCAGATCGACGAAAGTCACCACCAACCCCGTTCCGGTCCTGACGGCGCGCTTCACCACCTCTCTGGCGAGCGCTGCGAAGCCACGACGGTTGTGAAGGCCGGTAAGGTCGTCGACAAGCGACAGGTCCCTTATCTGCAGCACCATTCTATGGCGCTCCCGGGCATAGCGGATGGCGCGCACAATTTGCTGCCCGTCGATTTGCCCTTTGACGAGATAGTCCTGCGCACCGTCGCGAACCGCTTGAATCGCCGACCCTTCGTCGTTGAGGCCTGTCAGCACGATGACGGGGACGTCGGGGGCGGTCGCCTGAAACCGGCGAAGCGTATCCAAACCCGTACTGTCGGGGAGAGACAAATCGAGCAATACGAGATCGAAGCTCTGGTCGGCGAACTGCTCGAGGCCATGGGCCAACCGATTCACCTCAGAGATCACGAAGCTCGTGCCGCTGCCGTCCGCAAGCAGTTCCCGGATCAGCCGAGCATCACCGGGGTTGTCTTCGACGAGGAGTATGTTTAACGGGCTTTCGCTCAACTCGCATTACTCCGGCGGTAGCTTCACAATCGAGAGCCAGAAGTTCTCGATCCCGCGCACTACGCGTACGAATTCATCCAGGTCGACGGGCTTGGTGATGTAACAGTTGGCATGCAGGTTGTAGCTGGTCAGGATATCTTTCTCGGCCTGCGAAGTCGTCAGCACCGCAACCGGGATACGTCGCAAGTTTTCGTCCGCCTTGATTTCGGCCAGAACCTGACGGCCGTCCATACGGGGCAGATTGAGATCAAGCAGGATCAAGTCAGGACGTGGCGCGTCGGCGTAGCGTCCTTCTCGCCGTAGCATCGACATGGCCTCGACTCCGTCCTGCGCGACGTTGAGTTCATTGCGCACCTTTGCGTCTCGCAAGGCCTCGATCGTGAGCCGAGCGTCGCCTGGATTGTCTTCGACGAGGAGGATGTTGATGGCGCGTTCAGTCGAGGTGATGTTCATACCGGATCCATTTGAGGTGCCGAGGACGTTGCAGCCAACTTCCATGCCTGGCTGGTGTCCTCTATATCCCGGCAGGGAAGCGTAAAGAAGAAGGTCGAGCCACGGTTGACCTCAGACTCGACCCAAATTCGACCGCCGTGGCGTTCGACGACTTTCTTGCAAATGGCAAGACCGATGCCGGTCCCCGGATATTCGGCCCGTGTGTGCAAGCGCTTGAAAACAGCAAAAAGCTGTTCGATGTACTTGGCGTCAATCCCGATGCCATTGTCCGCGATGGAGAATACCCATTCCCCGCTGTCTCGCCGCGCCGCGATCTCAATTTCCGGGACGCGCTCGCCACAGAACTTGATGGCGTTGCCGATCAGGTTTTGGAACAGTTGAACCAACTGGAATCGATCGGCATCGATTTTCGGCAGGTCCGACTTTCGGATGATTGCGCCGCTCTCGGTCAGCGCTGCTTTGAGGTTCGTCAAGGCGCGCTCGACCACAAGATTGCAATCGATCGTCTCGAACGCACTGCCCTGCGTGCTGACACGCGAGTAGACCAGCAGGTCATTGATCAATGCCTGCATCCGTGCAGCGCCGTCCACGGCAAAATGGATGAATTCGTCGGCATCGGCGTCCAACCGACCCTTGTAACGTCTGCCAAGCAGTTGGGTATAACTTGCCACCATTCGCAGCGGCTCCTGCAAGTCATGCGAGGCGACGTAGGCGAAGCGCTCCAGCTCGATATTTGACCGCGCCAACTCACTTGCCCTCAGGTCAAGCTCGCGTGTCTTTTCCGCGACACGCTGCTCCAGGGTGGCAGCGTGCGCGCGCAGCTCCGATTCCCGGCCTTTGAGCGCGGTCGTCATTCGATTGAAGGCACGCGCCAAACGACCAAGCTCGTCGCTCGAGGACTCTCGCAGCACCACATCCCGCTCGCCAGCCTCGACTCGTCTGGCGCCCGCCTCGATGCGCCGAATAGGGTTGGTAATGGTTCGCGACAACAACCCCGACACTGCCGATGCGACGAGCAAAAGCAGGCCACCAGCGATCGCGAGGCTCTGGCCGAGTTGATAAACAGGGGCAAAGGCTTCGGCCTTGTCGAGCTTTGTGATGAGACACAAACCAAACTTCGGCATCCAGCGATAAACGGTGATCGCCGGAACGCCGCGGTAGTCATTCGAGAGATCCAGCCCATCATTGTGATCAAGGCAGAGCCGGGCCGCCACGCTTCGGTCCGAGGTTAGGGTGCTTGCATCGGCGTCGGTCAGCAGGCGCGGCCTGTTGACAAACTGCCTATGCGTGTCGATCAAGTATGCCTCGTCGGTCGCGCGCAGCCCCGCTCGTCGATCGACGGTGCTAGCCAAACTCTCTGTTCCGAGGCGGGCGACTACAACAGCAACAAGTGCACCGTTGCGGGCATGAAGCGGCGTGGACAAGAACGGCGACAAAAGGGTGAGGTTCCTTGATCGGTCCGGCACCAGGTAGAGGCCAGCGCGGATCTTGCCATTGGTGAAATAAGGCTCGCTCGCGCCCTGTCGACCACGATCGGTGGGATCCGTCGCCGTCAACACTCGGCCCGATTTCGGTTCCATCACAAAGAGGGCGACAAAGTCCTGGCCCTCTCCAGTGCGCGCCGCAAGATCGTCGCGGACGTCGGCCCAATTGTCAGGCGTCGCATCCGCAGGAAGATCGGCGAGCCTGGTGAAGTCGTCGACAATATGGGGCGATTCACTGAGCCCGCGCAGCTCGCTCAGCTGCCCGTCGAGCCATGACCCGATCGCGGCCTGTTTTTCCAGAGCTCGCGATTGGACCTCGGCAACAACGCTGCTCTCAAGCGCCGCCCTGCCCTGGTTGAAGGCCAGCCATCCGGTCGCACCGAGAAGAATTGCAGCGAAGAGCGCAAAAAGCAGGGTAAGCTTTTGTGAAATCCCAAGCTGCAAGAGCGGCAAGGCGTCTTGCGGATCTACATGCGGTCGCATGCTCATTCCGGACTCGGCCGCGCGCCGCGGCGAAGCCACAGCAAACCGATCCCCAACCAGGCGAGTGCCAGCGCAAGCAGGGCAGCGGGCAGCCAGATTTTCGCCGCCAATATATGCAGTCGGCTCGAAGTCGCTGCGCTGAACAGGTCGGCCTTGGACTGCGCGGAATACCTAGCCTGCCAGATACTAAAGTCTCCCATCGACTTCCCCGTGGCCGGATCGACGAAAAAGCTGTGGCCATTATCCGTCATATCGACGAGGGTACCTGAGACGGGCTCAACCCAAAGCAAACCTTCGCCGTCTGTCCCGACCCCGAAGCGCTCGGGTACGTCGGGAAAATAATCATAGGTCTTTGTCTCGTCGAGGTCCGCAATCGTGAAGCGGTACACTGCGAGCGCCAGACCATCGACCACCTCATTGCGATCGAAAGCCAAGTGTCGTGGACCACCATAATAGGGGTCCCAGACCTCATCAGCGACGTCCCTCAGCTGAGGCGGAAACATGAATTGCCCGCTGCGGCTAAGGTCGCCGTAGCCCGCCACATTCTGCCGGGTCTTGCGATCAACGCCGTAAAGGCCGGTGGTTTGATAGTTGACCTCACCGGTGTCAGTCGTCCAATCGATATGGCTCTGGACTATGGCAATGTCGCCGGTGGCGCTCAGCACTTGGTCGACACGACGGCCCTTCTGGTGAAACGCAGCAAAGGCCGCATCCGGGGCCTGCCGAAAGCGGCTATCCGATTCGAGTATGACGCTATTGGTATAGTCAGCCGGCAGCCTCTCGGAGGCTGGTCCAAGGGTCAATCGAACAATCGCCGCGGCAACGATCAAAAACGCTGGTGGCGCAAGGACCCACAGGAAAGGTATCAAGCGCCACGCCCGCGGCGCATTCACCATTGCCGATGCATGCGGAACACCAGGCCCCATCGTTGCCCCCTTGGCCCGCCAACGGCAATCGGATTGCGGCTCGGATCGCTCCTATGCCGACGAATATTCCACACGTGCGTTCAGTCTATCTGCGGGCGGTTCCACGCTAACTGCTTCCCACAGCGCGATCAAGATCTAGGACCTCTTGTCCCTTGCGATTGCCTCGTCTTACTCGCGGCATGGATAACCTTCTGCTTACGATTTCGCGCCCAAGCATCAGACGGTCCAGTGCAAAGGGCCTTCAGCCATGTTTTAGACCGTCCGCTCCTGTAGGGGCTGTCGGCGCGTTTCGAGATTATGCCGTCAAACCCTTCGTTCTCGATGGCGCGAAGGATCGTCGGCGCGTCGCCCTCAAAATGATCGCTGTATTGGATCTTGCCGACGCGAGGCTCAACCAATTGCCGCAGCGCTTGCTTGCGCTGCAGCAAGGGCAAGGGGGCAAGATTGCGACCGTCGAGATGGAGAATGTCGAACGCGACGAACACCAGCCGACTCGGCTCGTTCCAGATCGCGGCTTCCAGCGCAGGGGAATCGGGCGTACCCCGCTCGCCTGACACAATCACCTCGCCGTCGAGAATGGCAGCCCGGCACGGCAGGTCGACCGCCAGCGCGATGGGCCAGTATTTTGTCGTCCAATCACGGCCGTTCTTGCTGTAGAGACGCACGCGACCCTTATCGATGATGATCTGCGTCCGGTAGCCGTCGAGCTTGGCCTCGTGGACCCACCCCTCATCTTCGGGCGGCTGCTCGACAAGAGTTGGCATCTGCGGCGGAATGAACTCCAGCCGGTCGCCGTCCACCTTGTCACGCTTACCCAACTACGCCACCATCTTTGACGGATAGCGGTGGCGCGAGCGGCACAGGCGATCCGGTATCCCCCAACTTGGACACCTGCCGCCTGTGCCGAGCCCCCACTAAGCCATTTTGCGACGGAATGAACACCAGCCGGCCGCCCCCGGTCTTGGCGCGCTAACTCGATTACGCCACCATCCTTGACGGATAGCGGTGGCGCGATCGGCACAGGCGGTGCGATATTCCCCCCAACTTGGAAACCTGCCGCCTGTGCCGAGCCCCCGCTAAGTCATCGCGAACATCTACGAATAAGGTCGCATTGTCGTTGGCTGCGCATCCAAATACTTATCCGGGCGTACATATCTCGATATCGGCGCGGCATCTCTCCCAGGGCTTGTGCTATTTGGGGTGCCGTCAGCCCACGCAGTCGCCTTTTCCAATTACGGGATTGCCGCCCGGCACGCAGCAGAACTCCGGGCGGCATTCTGATGAAACGTCGCCGATCTCGACCGACACCGACGCCCTGCTCAGCGTCCAAGCGCCTTGAGCCAATTTTCAAAGGAAGAGGCCTTCTCGTGCTCGCCAAGCGAAACAGAGTGGGCGGGGCGCGGCAATACCATCGTCCTGCGACCTTCGCGGGGGCTGTAACCGAACTCCTTGCTGAACGCTCGGCTGAAGTTTGCCGCCGAACTGAACCCGAAGGCTTCGGCAATTTCGACAATGCGCCGGCTGTCCGCCGGATCGCTAAGCGCAAGGTGGGCTGCCATAAGGCGGCGACTTTGAATGTAATGGAGAACGCCGCCGCTCGGTTCGAACAACTGATAGAGGCGAGATCGCGAGACACCGAGCGCCCGGCACATTGAATCCGGTGTCAGACGAGCCGCGTCCAGATTGTTTTGGACGTATCGACGCGCTCGCTCCATTAGCGCGACGCTCGCCAGTTGTTCGGCCGCCGCGGCATGTTCCGCCGGAGGCGCAAGGCAGGCAATGATCATGCTGCGAGCTGCGTGGACGATGCGGGGCAGATCTTCCGCCGTGAGATCGCGCAATCTAGTCACGATGCTGTTGACGTAGTCGATCAGAAGATTGGCAAAGTTGCCGGACAGAATTGAATTGTTGTTTGCGTCGAGGGTCCCCGCCGCATCGGCGAACAAATCACGCGGCAAGTAGAGAAAGAGACTTTCGGATTCCGTTGTCCTGCCGCGGAACGGGTAGCCAAGAGATCTGAGCTCCAGTTTGCCGGGCTGGCCCTCAGCGACGCGGCGATCGACCTCCGTCCATGACCGGCCAGTATGTGGCAAGACGACATTCCAGTGATCGATCGAGCTGGACCGCAGCTTCGCGGCGGAACGCATATAACTGTGCGCCGGCGCGCGCTGTTCAACGATCAGCATGCCACCAAGATTCCAAGCCGTGTGGTCGGCGGGAAAGCCGTCGTCCGGCGATTTGTCATCCGGCAACTTGACCTCGACAAGCGGTGCCACATGCGCTTGCCAAGCCTTGAATTGATCCTCCGGTGCCAGCTTGAGCGTTGAAAAGGACAACGGTGCCAGCACCGACGCGAGTGGTGGAGCGGCCTCGTTGTGAGGTTGAGCGTCGCGCGGCCAACGACGTCGCTCACGCTCCGGTGCCTGCCCGGCATGCGCCTCGTTTTGCCTTCCAGCGTCCATCGCGCGTGGTGCCATATCCGATTCCGGTATGCCCCATGCCCTCGCAATCATGTGGTGTATCCGGGGCATCTGGCAAGCCTGTCGACTGCATCGGCGATCACGCTGGATTACACCAAGAAATGCATCCGGAGATAAGTTTCTGGATGTGAAGATAACGACACTCTTCAAACTCGCACGTATAGATTCCGGCATCGTGAAAGCGATGTTGAGGAGACCACGAAATGAACGAAAAGCTCACAGGAGAAGCTCGCCGCAAGATAATCCTTGATGGATACGTCAATAACGAACCATTGAAAGACATTGCGGCAAAGCTCGGATGCTCATTGGCGAGCTTGAAAGTGAGCGCCAGCAAGCTCGGTTGCACCAGAACACCAAAAGAGGCGGCGGACTTTCGCCGTGGCTTCCGCATACCGGAACACAAGCGGCAAGATTATTACCAGCTGATGACTTCCGGGCAATATAGATCTCGCGAGTGCGCGCAGATTTTGGGGATACTGACAACGCAATCCCGAGTTTCAGAGTAATCTTGTCACGATACTATTGACGATATTATCGCTCAAGCCTCAGTGACAAAAGCCCGCCGCAAAGCATGGAAGGCGGGCCTGAAAGGTTCGCTCAATGCTGCGTCGCCATCTTAACAGCACCTGTCTTAGCCCTCTCGATCTGGCTGTTTGCGAACGCGTGTTCAATCAGGTCTGCGCGGATGAACGGCTCGATCCTTTGGACCCGGACACCGAAATTTTGGCGGTGATGGTTGTGGCCGTTTATCGAAACGCTCACACCGGCGAGCGCGAACTGCTGGAGGCGGTCAGATCCCTCCGGCAAAAAAACGCGGGATCCGACCATTAGTACAGGTCGCTCAAAATGCTCTGCGGCGCCTTGATTCAGATCCTGGACAGGATTGCCCATCCAAGTCGAAGACGCGTAATTGACGACGTCGAAGCCAAGGAAGCGCTGCCGCGATTTCGCGGCGGTTTCCTACCGGATGTCCCAGGAACTGCGCGGAACGGACAAAGCAGGGCGGCAGCCCGGCCCTATTCGGGCCGATGCCGCGTAAAAGTCCACTCGCCGCGCCAGTCGCGGCGTTCCGATCTTACGAAATACTGGCTCGGCTCCTAACGCCTCAAGGCGAAGACGTTGTCCACAGACGCGCCACCCAGCGGCAGCGCCATATCGTCGTCGAGCAGGCGGGTGATGCGGGCAAAGCCGACAAAGGCCTTTCTCGCTTCCTCGGCCGACATCTTGCCCGACATAGCTGCCGCACAGCAATTAAGGGCGCATTGATATACCGGGCCGCGTCTTCCCGTTGGCCACTTCCGCAGGAACACCATCGCCTCGGAGACGCTATCGACTTCCTCCACAGGGTGTCCCTGCCCACGCGCAATTCGCACTGGGGTAAAGAAATGCAACCGATCCATAGTTAACCTCCCGGTCGACCGCAGCGCAGTCGAACCCCAATAAACGCACGTCTCGCGAATCAGTTCCAAACAAATTTGGTTGCCGACGGAAAAAGTTCGCAACCGGCTGGTCAGCGCCCGGCCTTGCACGAGGCGCCGTCGCAACTCAGTTCCGATGCTGGCCGTAGAGGCAGCCATAACGGCGATTCTCATTGAATGTCTTTAAGGCGAAAGCCGGCAAATGGGTTGCTTGCCGGTTCCCCCGCGTCAGGCTTAACCTCTGTGGTTAAACGCGTGAGGGCGCGTTTTGCAAAAAGGGGAACACTTGCAATGACCATTCAAGGCGCATCGCCTGACCTCTATAATGAGGATCTGGCTCCGGCAACGGTCAGGAACTGGGGACCGTTTTCGATCTTCAACGTCTGGACCTCGGATGTCCACAGCCTCTGGGGCTACTACCTGGCAGCCAGCCTTTTCCTGTTCTGCGGCGGCTTCGTCAACTTCGTCATCGCCATCGGCATCGGATCGCTGATCATCTACGCGCTGATGAACATGGTCGGCTATGCCGGCGTGAAGACCGGCGTGCCCTACCCCGTGCTTGCCCGCGCCTCCTTCGGCATCTGGGGCGCCAACGTCCCGGCGCTGGTGCGCGCGATCGTCGCCTGCTTCTGGTATGGCGCCCAGACGGCCGCGGCATCAGGCGCAATCGTTGCGCTGCTGACGCGCCTGCAATGGTTCGACGAGTTCAACAAGAGCTCGCATCTTCTGGGACATTCGACCCTGGAGGTGATCTGCTTCGTCGTCATTTGGGCGCTGCAGCTGCTGATCATCCAGAAGGGCATGGAGACCGTGCGCCGCTTCCAGGACTGGGCCGGCCCGGCGGTGTGGATCATGATGCTGATCCTGGCCATCTATCTTTGCGTGAAATCGGGCACTTTCGCTTTTACCAGCGACATTCCGATGGATGTGCTGCTGGAGAAGACCAAGGACGCCGGCGTTCCGGGTGAGCCCGGTTCATGGACCGCGCTGTTCGCGGTGGCGGCGATCTGGGTGACCTATTTCTCGGCGCTCTACCTCAACTTCTGCGATTTCGCCCGCTACGCGCCCGACACTGCAGCGCTGCGCAAGGGCAATATCTGGGGCCTGCCGGTCAACCTCATCCTGTTCTCGCTCGTTGCCGGCGTCACCACCATTGCCGCCTATGACGTCTACCACGAGGTGCTGCTCCATCCCGACCAGATCTCGGCCAAGTTCGACAGCTGGTTCCTGGCCGCTCTCGCCGCGCTGACCTTCGCCGTGGCCACGCTCGGCATCAATGTCGTGGCGAATTTCGTCTCGCCGGCCTTCGACTTCTCCAACGTCTTCCCGCGCCAGATCGACTTCAAGAAGGGCGGCTACATCGCAGCGCTGATCGCGCTTGTGCTTTATCCCTTCGCGCCGTGGGAAGGCAGTGCCGCTTCCTTCGTCAACATCATCGGCGCGACGATGGGGCCGATCTTCGGAGTGATGATGGTCGACTATTACCTGATCCGCAAAAGCGAGGTCGATGTCGAAGCGCTCTACCGCGAGGAAGGCGAATTCCGCTTCCAGAGCGGCTGGCACGTCAACGCCTTCATCGCCGCCGGCACCGGCGCGATCTTCTCCTCGATCCTGCCGAACTTCACCAACTGGCTGCCATCCTGGTGGGGCGTCTATGGCTGGTTCTTCGGCGTAGCGATCGCGGGCGCCGTCTACTACGTCCTGCGCACCATGGCGCTCGGCGCGGGTGCCAAGATGGCGAAAGCCTGAAACAAGGCAGTGGGCAGTAGGGATTAGGCAATAGAAAACGCCACCTACTGCCTACTGCCTACTGCCTACTGCCTACTGCCTACTGCCTACTGCCTACTGCCTACCATCTCCGCCAGCCGCCGCACCGTGTTCCAGTTGCGCGACGTACCGACGCCAAAGCGCTTGTGATTGGCGGCGGCGAGCAGCCGCGAGCGCGGCCGCTCGCGCGAGAAGACAAGCCAGATATCGCCGTCGACCCAAAGTACTTTCTCATTGTCAGCGGCATAGGCCTGGAGCGCTTGGACGGCATCCGCGAGCAGCGGCTCTCGCATCACGCGCACCGCAACCTGATCGGCCGCGTCGACCGATTCGCCCGGAAACGGATTGCCTGCAGCAAGCTTCATCCAGTCCTGGGCGCCGCGCACGATAATGTCGACATGGCGGCCGAAGGTCTTCTCAAAGGCCTTTTCCAGCCGCTGCTCGAGCTTTGAAACGTCACCAGCCCGTGCCTCGAACACCAGATTGCCGGTCGCCACCAGCGTGCGGACATTCTTCAGCCCGAGACCTTCCGCCATGGCCTTGAGATCGGCCATGACCACACGCCGCCCTTCGCCCAAGATTATGCTGTAGAGCAGCGCGACATAGGTTTGCATGACCCGGTCCGACCGCCGGGCCTAGACCAGCCTGCTCTGATCGACCGCCGCCGAGATAAAGCTCGCGAACAGCGGATGCGGGTCGAGCGGGCGGCTCTTCAGTTCGGGGTGATACTGCACGCCGATGAACCAGGGATGGTCGGGATATTCGACCGTCTCCGGCAGCACGCCGTCGGGCGACATGCCGGCAAAGACCAGGCCGCAATCCTCGAGCCGCTGCTTGTAGTCGATGTTGACTTCGTAGCGGTGCCGATGGCGCTCGGAAATCTGCGTGTCGCCATAGATATCCGCGATCTTCGAGCCTTTGGCGAGTTCGGCCTGGTAGGCGCCGAGCCGCATCGTGCCGCCGAGATCGCCGGCGGCCCTGCGCTTCTCCAGCATGTTGCCCTTCAGCCATTCGGTCATCAGGCCGACGACCGGCTCATTGGTCGGGCCGAACTCGGTCGACGACGCATGGTCGACACCGGCCAGCGAGCGCGCCGCCTCGATGCAGGCCATCTGCATGCCGAAGCAGATGCCGAAGTAGGGCACCTTGCGCTCGCGCGCGAACTTCGCCGCCAGGATCTTGCCTTCCGAGCCGCGCTCGCCAAAGCCGCCGGGAACGAGAATGCCGTGCACCTTCTCCAGCCAAGGGGCCGGATCCTCCTTCTCGAAGATCTCGCTTTCGATCCAGTCGAGCTTGACCTTGACGCGGTTGGCCAGCCCGCCATGCGACAGCGCCTCGATCAGCGATTTATAGGCGTCCTTGAGCCCGGTGTATTTGCCCACGATGGCGATCGTCACCTCGCCTTCCGGATTGTGGATGCGGGTGGACAGCGCCTGCCAGGGCTCCATGCGCGGCTTCGGCGCCGGATCGATGCCGAAGGCGGCCAGCACTTCCGAATCCAGCCCTTCCTTGTGATAGGCCATCGGCACGTCGTAGATGTGCGGCACGTCGAGCGCCTGGATGACAGCGCTTTCGCGCACGTTGCAGAACAGCGACAGCTTCCTGCGCTCCTCCTTCGGGATCGGCCGGTCGGCGCGCACCAGCAGGATGTCGGGCGCAATACCGATGCCGCGCAATTCCTTGACCGAATGCTGTGTCGGCTTGGTCTTCAGTTCGCCGGCCGTCGGGATGTAGGGCATCAGCGTCAGATGCACATAGACCGCGTTGTTGCGCGGCAGGTCGTTGCCGAGCTGGCGAATCGCTTCCAGGAACGGCATTGCCTCGATGTCGCCGACCGTGCCGCCGATCTCGCACAGCACGAAGTCGTAGTCTTCATTGCCGTCGAGCACGAAATGCTTGATCTCGTCGGTGACGTGCGGGATCACCTGCACGGTCGCGCCGAGATAGTCGCCGCGCCGCTCGCGCTCGATGATGTTCTTGTAAATGCGGCCGGTGGTGATGTTGTCCTGCTGGTTTGCCGAACGCCCGGTGAAGCGCTCGTAATGGCCGAGATCGAGATCGGTCTCGGCCCCGTCATCGGTCACGAACACTTCGCCATGCTGGTACGGCGACATCGTTCCGGGGTCGACATTCAGGTAAGGGTCGAGCTTTTTGATCCGCGCGCGATAGCCTCGCGCCTGCAGAAGAGCCCCAAGAGCTGCTGCGGCGATGCCTTTTCCGAGTGAGGAAACCACGCCGCCTGTGATGAAAACATATCGCGCCATGGGAGTCATCGCTTAACGCGGCCTGATTGATTCCGCCAGAGAAAAAACCGCCGCGAAGGCTTTTTCCCAAAATGGCGCCGATGCTCGTGAGGAGCCTTTCCGGAAAGCATGTCGCCCAAAAGTGTGGAGCGGCTTTGGGAGAACGACATCCATCAAAGCAAAGACTCGAAAAACAAAAGGACCGGCGGCGCCGGCCCTTTCGGCAGTTTGATTGAAAGCGTCAGATAACAACAACCAGTCGTTATATGATAACGACCTTGGTGCCGATCCTGACGCGGCTGTAAAGGTCCATGACGTGCTCGTTGATCATGCGGAAGCAGCCATTGGAAGCGCTGGTTCCGATCGACTGCGGCGCGATGGTGCCGTGGATGCGCAGATGCGTGTCCTTCCTACCGTCATAGAGGTAGATGGCGCGCGCGCCGAGCGGGTTCTCGCCGCCGCCGGCCATGCCGTCCTTGTACTGGCCGTAATGCTTCGGCTCGCGCTTCTGCATATCGAGTGTCGGGATCCAGCGCGGCCATTCCTGCTTGTCGCCGACCGCCACGGTGCCCTTGAACTGCAGGCCTTCGCGACCGACCGCGATGGCATAGCGCCGGGCCGTCGAAAAGCTCTCGACGAGGTAAAGGCGACGAGCGCTGGTATCGATGACGATGGTGCCCGGCTCATAGCCCGAAAACGAGACATCCTGCGGCACGAATTCCGGCTTCACCTTGAACGGCCGCTTTGCGTCCTTCCTGGCGAGCGCCGAATCAAGCGCGCGGGTCTCGGGCAGATAGCTGATCGAAGACACCGACTGACCGCCAAACAGACCGGCAAACAGGCCGCCGCTGCTGCTCGTCTGTTTTTGCCCGGGCTGCTCGCTGCGCAGCTCACCAGTATTGCCGGTGGCCGTGACGTTCATCGCCTCAGCCGGGATCGGTTCATCGGTCTGGATCGGCGCGAACGAAGCCAAGGGCTCGAGCGGCGCGATGATATTGGTGGTCTTCTTCACCGGCCTGGCATCGGCCACTTCGACTGACGCTGCCGAACCCTTCTTGGAGAGCCATTCCTGACGCGCAGCGTCGGCCTTGGCCTTGGCTGCCTCGCGCATCGCCATCTTGCGAGCCTCGAGCGCCTTGTCCTTGGCGGCTTCCTTGTCGGCCGCGATCTTGGCCTCGAGCTTGCTGATCTGCGCGAGATCGTCCGAGGTCGGATTTTTCTTCTTCTTGAGAAGCTTCAGCTGCGATGCGTCGCTCTTGGCTGCGACATTGATGGCGTCAGTCTTCTCGAATGACGGTGATGTGGCCAGATTTGCCGGTCCGGCAAGGGCCGCGGAACCCATGCCGAGGACGGCACAGACTCCCAAAATGATGAAGCTGCGAAGCTGCATGGCGAAGATCCGATCGTTCAGTGCGAGTTGCCCACGGCGTCGCCCGGCGCCCCCCAAGGACGCCGAAATGTGCCGCGCGCAATCTATAATCGATTAGCCGTCATCGCCTCAAGCTGAGGCAGGCGCCACGCCCGGTTGAATCTTCGTGATCAGGCGCGCATTTGCCGCGACTGTGTTCAAAGAACAACAGATCGCGGCCTCGGTGCTTGTCCGGCTACTGGTTCGGAACCTGCGGGGTGACCGGCAAGGTGACGCCGTTGGCTGCCGGCGGCGTGGTCGGATTCGCAGGTGCCGGCGCTGCCGGAGCCGGAGCGGTGGTGCCATTGGCAAGCGGCGTGGTGGTCGTCGTGGCGCCCGACGGGGCCGCGGGAGCCGTGCCGCCGGCCGGAGCCGCGGGCTTAGAGGTGCCAACCGGTCCATTGGAACCGGGCAGTTGGTTGAGCACGCCGTTGCCCGAGGTCGACGTCGCCGGACGGTCGAGAATGTCGATCGGCTTTTCGCCGTAACGGGCAATGATCGACAGCGCCAGCGATGTCACGAAGAAGGCCGCCGCCAGGATTGCGGTGGCGCGGGTCAGCGCGTTGGCGGCGCCGCGCGCCGTCATGAAACCGGAACCGCCGCCGATGCCCAGGCCGCCGCCTTCGGAGCGCTGCAGCAGCACCACGCCGACAAGGGCGAGCACGACCATAAGGTGGATGACGATCAGTACGGTTTCCATAATTTATCCTGGCGAGGCCTTGCGCGACCGCGCATACGACCGGTGTTTTGGAGGCGGCTCCTTACAATGCTTTGACGGCATTTCCAAGCCCGTGGCCGGGAATATGGGAAGCAATGCGGCCATTACAACGATTTATGCCGCATGAGCCTAAGCGATGTTCATGTAAGCTTCCGCGATGGCCAGGAAGTCGGCCGCCTTCAGGCTGGCGCCGCCGACCAGGGCGCCGTCGACATTCTCGACGCCAAGCAGTTCCACCGCGTTGGAAGGCTTGACCGAGCCGCCATAAAGAATGCGCATCCTGGCCGCGGCATCGCCGAGCATTCCGGTCAGCTTGCGGCGGATATGCGCATGCGCCTCCGCGACGTCGGCTGCGGTCGGGGTCAGGCCGGTGCCGATGGCCCAGACCGGCTCATAGGCGACGATCGTGTTCGTTGCGGTAGCGCTTGTCGGAACGGAGCCTTCGAGCTGGCGCGCCAATATATCGAGCGTTGCGCCCGCCTCGCGTTCGGCACGCGTCTCGCCGATGCAGATGATGGCCACCAGCCCTGCCCGCCATGCGGCCGATGCCTTGGCAAGCACCATCGCATCGTCCTCACCGAACAGTTCGCGGCGTTCGGAGTGGCCGACGATGACGTGGCTCGCGCCGGCATCCTTGAGCATCTCGGCCGAAATCTCGCCCGTAAAGGCGCCGCTCTCCTTGGCATGGCAATCCTCTCCGCCGGCGCGCACCGGCGTGCGCGACAGAATCTCGGCGGCGCGCTGGAGCAAAGTCGCCGGCACGCACACCACGGCTTCGGTCTCCGCATCGAGCCCGCTCATGAACCCGTTGCCGATCGACCGTAGTTCGGCGAGAGAGGCGCTGGTGCCATTCATTTTCCAGTTGCCGGCGACAAGCGGGCGGATTCCAGGGGTCATGGGGCGCGTTCTCCGAGCGACATTAAGCAGCGCCCTCACTACCAAAATCGGGTCACAAAGCAATCGACAGTGGACCGGAAGGGCGCTATTGCGCTTGTTTCAAACTCGGCGCATGCGAAAATGCGCAAAACTCGGAAGTATGCATGCTTGGTATATTGAGAAGTGCGGCGGGCACCTGGGTCGCGAAGGCGTTGCTGTCCTTGCTGGTGGTCAGTTTCCTAGCCTGGGGCGCGACCACGCGCATGGTGGGTGGCGTGCTGGGCGGCCATCACGCGGTGATCACGGCCGGCGGCACGGAAGTCTCGATCAACGAGTACCGCCTCGCTTATGATCGCCAGGTCAGCCTGCTGTCGCAGCAATATGGCCAGCGAGTCACCCAGGAACAGGCCAAGCTGCTCGGCGTCGACAACCAGGTGCTGTCGCAGCTCGTTTCGGGCGCCGTCCTCGACGAACAGGCGCGCAAGCTCGGGCTTGGCCTTTCCAAGGATCGGCTGGCCGAACTGACGCGCGAGGATCCGGCCTTCAAGGGCCCCGGCGGCCAATTCGATCGCCGGACCTTCGAGTATCTCCTGCACCAGCTCGGCATGCGGCCGGAGGACTATCTCAAGAACCGCTCGCAGGTGGCTGTGCGCCAGCAGATCGTCGAGGCGATTTCCGACGGCCTGAAGGTTCCGCAGACGTTCCTGAAGGCGGTCTCTCTCTATCGCGGCGAGGACCGCACGATCGACTATCTCGTGCTGCCCAAGACGCTGGTGCAACCGATCGAGGCGCCGTCCGACAGCGCTCTCAACACCTATTTCGACGCCAACAAGAAGAACTACGCCGCGCCGGAGTACCGCAAGTTCTCCTATGCCCGGCTGGAGCCGCAGGACATCATGGATCCGTCCGCGGTGACCGACAGCCAGGTCAGCGACGACTACAACAAGAATGTCGCGCGCTACACGACGCCCGAGACCCGCACCATCGAACAGCTGGTGTTCAAGACGCCGGATGCGGCCAAGGCGGCCTACGATTCGCTGAAGGCAGGCGCCACTTTCGACAAGCTCGTCACCGCTGAAGGCAAGACGCAGGCCGACACGCTGCTCGGCACGCTGGCCAAGGACAAGATCGCCGACAAGGCGGTGGCCGATGCCGCCTTCTCGCTCAATGCCAACGAGGTGAGCCAGGTCGTCCAGGGCGCCTTCGGTCCCGTGCTCTTGCGTGTCACCGAGATCAAGCCGCAGGTGGTAAAGCCGCTTTCGGAAGTGTCCAGCCAGATCCGCAAGGACCTGGCGCTCGGCGAAGCAAGCCGCATCCTGCTCGACGTGCATGACAGCTACGAGGACACCCGGGCCTCGGGCGCTTCGCTTGCCCAGGCCGCCGAAAAGCTGAAGCTCAAGGTCGTCACCATCGACGCCATCGACCGTACCGGCCAGCGGCCGGACGGCACGATCGTCAACGACCTGCCGGAATCGGCCGAGCTGATCAAATCGGTGTTCGCGGCGGAGCCCAATACCGAGAATGAGGGCCTGACCACCGCCGACAACGGTTTCGTCTTCTACGAGGTGCAGTCGGTCACGCCGGCGCGCGACCGCACGCTGGATGAGGTCCGCAAGAAGGTCGCGGCCGACTGGACGGAGGCCGAGACCGACAAGAGGCTCGATGCGAAGGCTGAGGAGCTGGAGAAGCGCCTCAAGGCCGGCACCACCCTCGACGTCATCGCCGGCGAGCTCAAGCTCGACAAACAGACCAAGCGCGGCCTGAAGCGCGAAGCCGACGATGCCGATTTCGGCAAGGAAGGTGCTGCGGCCATGTTCGGCGTCGGCGAAGGCGGCACCGGTCTGATCCCCTCGCCCACCGGCGACGGCCAGATCCTGTTCAAGGTCGCCGAGGTCTTCGAGCCGGCGGGCGCCGATGGCAGCGCGGTGCCGGATGAGGCGCAGAAATCCTTCGGCGCCGGCATGTCCGACGACCTGCTCGACCAGTTGGTGGCGCAGCTGCAGTCGCAATATAGCGTTCGCATCGATCCGAACGCCGTTTCGCAAGCACAGACACGATGAGCGCGCTGAAGACCCATATCGCCAAGGTCGCCACCGGCACCGCGCTGTCTTTCGAGGAGGCCCGCGAGGCCTTCGACATCATCATGTCGGGCGATGCGACGCCCGGTCAGATCGGCGGCTTCCTGATGGCGCTGCGCGTGCGCGGCGAGACGGTGGGCGAGATATCCGGCGCGGTCGCCACGATGCGCGCCAAGATGCTGCGCGTCGAGGCGCCGCACGGCGCCATCGACATTGTCGGCACCGGCGGCGACAATTCGCATTCGGTCAACATCTCCACCGCTTCGGCCTTCGTCATCGCCGCCGCCGGCGTGCCGGTCGCCAAGCATGGCAATCGCGGCCTGTCCTCGCTCACAGGTTCGGCCGATGTGCTGACGGCGCTGGGCGTCAAGATCGACATCCCGCCGGAAATGATCGGCCGCTGCATCCATGAGACCGGCGTCGGCTTCATGTTTGCGCCGGCGCATCATCCGGCCATGAAGCATGTCGGGCCGACCCGCGTCGAGCTCGGCACGCGCACCATCTTCAACCTGCTCGGACCGCTGTCGAACCCCGCTGGTGTCAGCCGCCAGATGGTGGGCGTCTTCCTGCCGGAGTGGATCATGCCGGTGGCCGAGACGCTCAAGGCGCTGGGCGCCGATCATGCCTGGGTCGTCCATGGCGATGGCTATGACGAGATCACCACGACGGGCGAGACCCAGGTGGCGGAACTTGCCGGCGGCGAGATCCGCAGCTTCACGCTGACGCCGGAGGCCGTCGGGCTGAAGCGGCACAGCAAGGAGGACCTGCGTGGCGGCGATGCGGCCTACAATGCCAAGGAACTGCGCGATATGCTGGGCGGAGCCGCCGGTGCTTATCGCGACACGGTGCTGATGAATGCCGGCGCCGGGCTGGTCGTGGCCGGCAAGGTGACGACGCTTGCCGACGGTATCGCGGCGGCGGCGCAGGCGATCGACAGCGGCCGCGCGCTTGCGGTGCTGGACAAGCTGGTCGAGATTTCGAACGGATAAGGCTTTGTCGGACATCCTGCGCAAGATCGAAGCCTATAAGCTCGAAGAAATAGCGGCGGCAAAGGCGCGTGTGCCTCTGGCCGAAATCAAGGCGCGTGCGAAGGACGCGGACGCGCCGCGCGGCTTTCTCGCGGCGCTGGAGGCAAAGCGCAGGTCTGGCACCTTCGCGCTGATCGCCGAGATCAAGAAAGCCAGTCCCTCGAAGGGCCTGATCCGTGCCGATTTCGATCCGCCGGCGCTCGCCAGGGCCTATCAGAAGGGCGGCGCTGCCTGCCTTTCGGTGCTGACCGACGCCCCCTCATTCCAGGGTGCGCCGGAATTCCTGACGGCCGCGCGCGCAGCGGTGCGCCTGCCGGCTCTGCGCAAGGATTTCCTTTTCGACACCTACCAGGTCTACGAAGCACGAGCCTGGGGCGCAGACGCCATCCTGATCATTATGGCAAGCGTGGATGATGCCCTGGCGAGCGAATTGGAAGCTATCGCCTTCGAACTCGGGATGGACGCTCTGATCGAGGTGCATGACGAGGCCGAAACGGAGCGCGCGCTAAAACTGTCGTCGCAGCTGATCGGTATCAACAACCGCAATCTGCGGACCTTCGAGACCAGCCTTGAGACTTCTGAGCGGCTGGCGCCGATCGTCCCGGGCGGCTACCTGCTGGTGGGCGAGAGCGGCATCTTCATCCACGACGATTGCCTCAGGATGCAGAAGACCGGCATCGGTACCTTCCTGGTCGGCGAGAGCCTGATGCGGCAGGCCGATGTGGCTGCCGCGACCGAGCTGCTGCTGACGGGCAAGGCGCCGGCCAATGCATCGGCCCGAAAATCGACTCCGATTTTCGGAGAGCACGATGCATAGATTCAAAGTGTTAGAGCGTACTTTGTGCGTCCAAGTGGACGCACGTCGCTCTATGGCCGTTTGAGGATGCCTGCCCTCACTCATCTCGGCGCCAAGGGCGAAGCCAACATGGTCGATGTCGGCGACAAGGCCGAGACGACCCGCACGGCAATCGCCGAAGGCTTTGTCTCGATGCGGCCCGAAACGCTGGAGATGATTCTCGCCGGCGACGCCAAGAAAGGCGACGTGTTGGGCACTGCCCGTATCGCCGGCATCATGGCGGCGAAGAAGACGCATGAACTGATCCCGCTTTGCCATCCGCTGCTTCTGACCAAGGTCGCCGTCGAGATCGAGCCGGACCACACGCTGCCCGGCCTCAAGGTCACGGCGCTCGCTCGCGTCACCGGCAAGACCGGCGTGGAGATGGAGGCGCTGACCGCCGCATCGGTCGCCTGCCTTACCATCTACGACATGGCCAAGGCGGTTGATCGCGGCATGGCGATTTCCGGTATCCGGCTTGTCGAGAAGACCGGCGGCAAGTCGGGCGACTACAAGGCGGCCCCGTGATGGCACTGGTCCCGGTCGCCGAAGCGCTTGAACGCCTGCTCGACGGCGCGGCGCCATTGCCGGGCGAAAGCATTCCGCTGGCGGAAGCGGCCGGACGGGTCCTGGCGGAGCCGGTGGTGGCGCTGCGCACGCAGCCGCCTTTCAATGCCTCCGCGATGGATGGCTATGCCGCGCGTTCCACCGATGTTGCTTCGGTGCCGGCGCAGCTCGAGGTGATAGGCATGGCGCCTGCCGGCCGCGGCTTCCCCGGAACCGTCGGGAAGGGCCAGGCTGTTCGGATATTTACCGGTGCGCCGCTGCCTGAAGGCGCCGACACCATCGTCATCCAGGAAAACGTCCGTGACCTTGGCAACCGCAAGATCGAGGTGACGGAGCCGACCGCGCAAGGACGCAATATCCGCCGCCGCGGGCTCGACTTCGGCCAGGGCGATGTGTTGCTCGAAAAGGGTCGCGCGCTCGATGCGGCAGCGCTTTCGCTGGCGGCGTCGGCCAACCACCCGAGCCTGAGCGTCGTGCGTCAGCCGCTGGTCGCGATCATCGCGACAGGCGACGAACTGCTGCCGCCTGGCAGCACGCTCGGCCCCGACCAGATCATTTCGTCCAATGCCTATGGCGTTGCCGCCGCCGCACAGTCGGTCGGCGCGCGCGCCCTCGATCTCGGCATCGCCGCCGACCGCCGGGAGGCAATCGCCGCGCTGGTCAGGAAAGCGGTCGATGCCGGCGCCGACGTCATCGTCACGCTCGGCGGCGCCTCGGTCGGCGATCACGACCTGATCCATGACGTGCTCACTAGCGAAGGCATGAAGCTCGACTTCTGGAAGATCGCCATGCGCCCCGGCAAACCGCTGATGTTCGGCCGGCTTGGCAATGTCCGCTGCGTCGGCCTGCCCGGCAATCCGGTGGCAAGCATCGTCTGCTCGCAATTGTTCCTGAAGCCGCTCCTTGCCCGGCTCGGCGGCCGTGATCACAGGCAGGACCTGCGAACCGCCCGGCTGGGCGCCGCGATGCAGGCCAACGATTTCAGGCAGGACTATGTTCGCGCCGTGGTGCGCGATGACGCCGGCACACTGGTCGCAACCCCGTTCGGCATCCAGGACTCCTCGATGCTACGGATGCTCGCCGACGCCAACGGCCTGATCGTGCGCGAGCCCTTCGCGCCCGCTGCCGAAGCCGGCGGCGAATGCAACGTGCTTATGCTGCGCTGAACAGACGTCAACGAAGTCGATCGCTAATACGTCGACGAAGTCGATCGTTAATGCGTCGACAAAGTCGATCGCTCATACGGCGACGACGTCGATCTTAAACCCTATTCGTCGACCAACCTGCGGGTCAGGGCATGGTCCGGATCGGCGAGACCATCGACAACGTTGAAATGATGCCGGTCCGGCTCGACCACTGAACCCGTCGCAGCGCCGAGGCCGGTCCAGATATTGGCCAGCAACGCGCTCTGGCGCAGGAATTCCGAACGCTCGCCGCCGCCGGCCCAACAGGTGATACGCGCTCGCTGCCGAGGCCGCAGCAGCGCCGGGCTTTCGCTCAACGCTTCCCGCTCATCGATGTGCAGGGTCTCGTTCAGCGCGGTGAACATCAGCGGTCGCAGGTCGTGCAGGCCTGAAATCGAAACGACCTGGCGTATACGCCGCGCCACATCGGATGCCAGCGGTGACGTCGTGGTCGCCATGCGACTGGCAAGATGTCCACCGGCCGAGTGCCCGGTCAGCATCAGCGGGCCATCGACCATCGCCGCCGCCTTCTCGATCGCGGCCGCGACTTCATCGACAATGCCGCTGATCCTGATCTGAGGACAAAGCGTGTAGGAGGGCATGGCGACGGCAAATCCGCGTCCGACCGCGCCTCCGGCCAGATGCGACCACGAGCTCCTGTCCGACTCCATCCAGTAGCCGCCGTGGATGAACACCACGAGCCCCCTTGGCGCTGCAGGCGGGAGAAAGAGATCGAACCGGTTGCGCGGCGCCTCGCCATAGACGATGTCGAGCCTCGCCCTGCCCTTCGCCAGCAGCTTTTCGCGAAAAGCTTGAGCCGGGCCATCCCAGGCCGCCGGCCAACGGTCGCCGCTGGCGATGTTCGCGCCGTTGGCGTAGGCGTTGTCCCAGTCCGAAATGCTGTGCTCGAGCATCGCTCCTCCAGGAACGCACTGTTTCTTCACCACCAATGGTCGCCATGGACCGGCACGTCAATGCACCGAGGCAAAACATTTTAGGCTTGAAACAAATTTGGGCCGATGCGATCCTCGCTGACGAACAGCCGACAATGGGAGGTCTGCTGAACAGCCCAAACCCGCACCCGCTCGCCCCTCAGGTGGCGTCGCGCGAAAGGTGCGGCTGGGTGGCGGCAAACCTCCTCCGGGAGGCAGGGAGGATAGCGGCACCATGCTTGGACCTTCAGCGCATATCGACACGTTCACGCGCGATAACCTGCCGCCGCCGGAGCAATGGCCGGACTTCCTTCTGGACGGCTTCGACTATCCCGAACGCCTCAACGCCGGCGTCGAACTGACCGACAGGCTGGTCGAGAAGGGTTTTGGCGATCGCACCGCGCTGATCGGCAACGGCCGTCGCCGCACCTACAAGGAATTGTCCGACTGGACGAACAGGCTGGCCCATGCGCTGGTCGAAAACTACGGAGTGAAGCCGGGCAACCGGGTGCTGATCCGCTCGGCGAACAACCCCGCGATGGTCGCCTGCTGGCTGGCCGCCACCAAGGTCGGCGCGGTGGTCGTCAACACCATGCCGATGCTGCGCGCCGGCGAGCTCGCCAAGATCGTCGACAAGGCGGAAATCGGCATCGCGCTTTGCGATACGCGGCTGATGGACGAGATGACGGCCTGCGCCAAGGAAAGCGCCTTCCTCAAGCAGGTCATCGGCTTCGACGGCACCGCCAACCATGATGCCGAGCTGGATCGCGCCGCTCTCGATAAGCCTGTCACCTTCAAGGCGGTCGAGACCGGTCGTGACGATGTCGCGCTGCTCGGCTTTACGTCGGGCACGACCGGCGTGCCGAAAGCGACCATGCATTTCCATCGCGACCTGTTGATCATCGCCGACGCCTACGCCCGCGAGATTCTCCAGGTGACGCCCGACGACATATTTGTCGGCTCGCCGCCACTGGCCTTCACCTTCGGCCTCGGAGGCCTCGCTATCTTTCCGCTGCGCGTCGGGGCTGCCGCGACGCTGCTGGAGCAGGCGACGCCGCCCAACATGATCGCCATCATCGAGACCTACAGGGCGACCATCTCCTTCACGGCGCCGACGGCCTACAGGGCCATGCTGAAGGCCATGGATGAAGGTGCCGACCTGTCGTCGCTGCGCGTTGCCGTTTCGGCTGGCGAGACCTTGCCCGCCCCGGTCTTCGAAGAATGGACGCGAAAGACCGGCAAACCGATCCTGGACGGCATCGGGGCTACCGAGATGCTGCACATCTTCATCTCCAACCGCTTCGGCGAGATGAAGCCGGCTTCGACCGGCAAGCCGGTGCGCGGCTACGAAGCGCGCATCGTCGACGACGAGATGCGCGAGTTGCCGCGCGGCGCGACAGGCAGGCTGGCGGTGCGCGGGCCGACGGGCTGCCGCTACATGGCCGACGACCGCCAGAAGGACTATGTCCGTTGCGGCTGGAACCTGACCGGCGACACCTTCGTGCAGGACGAGGACGGCTTCTTCCATTTCGCCGCCCGCTCCGACGACATGATCGTCAGCGCCGGCTACAACATTGCCGGGCCGGAAGTTGAGGCCGCGCTGCTGTCGCATCCGGATGTCGCGGAATGCGCCGTCATCGGCGCAGAGGACGCCGAACGCGGCCAGATCGTCGAGGCGCATGTCGTGCTGGCGCCCGGCGCGACGGCGGACGCAGCGACCGTCAAGCGCCTCCAGGACCACGTCAAGGCGACGATCGCACCTTACAAATACCCTCGCTCGGTCAAGTTCATCGCGGCCTTGCCCAAGACCCAGACCGGCAAGATCCAGCGCTTTCGCCTGCGCGCCGAAAAGCCCCATTGAGCGGGCGATCCCGTTTCAGGTGACGGCCTCCTTGACGGCATAGCGGGCATCCTGCCAGGCGCCCGTGCGCAGGATGTCTTCCAGCACCTCGACAGCATCCCAGACATCCCGGTAGCCGACATAAAGCGGCGTGAACCCGAAACGAACGGTCGACGGCGCGCGGAAATCGCCGATCACGCCGCGCTCGATCAAGGCGCGCATCACCTGGTAGCCATGCGGATGGGCGAACGATACCTGGCTGCCGCGCTCGGCGCCGTTGCGCGGGCTTTCCAGCTCAAGACCAAAGACGCCGCATCTTGCTTCGACCAGCCGGATGAACAGGTCCGTCAGCGCGATGCTTTTTTGGCGCACGGCCGTCATATCGACTTCGTCCCAGACATCCAGCGCTCCTTTCAGCGCCCGCATCGACAGCACCGGCTGCGTTCCGCACAGGAACCGCCGGATGCCCGTGCCGGCGGCATAGCCCTGCTCGAACGCGAACGGCCGCGCATGACCCCACCAGCCGCTGAGCGGCTGGCGAATATCGCCATGGTGGCGGTTCGCGGCATAGATGAAGGCCGGCGCGCCCGGCCCGCCATTGAGATATTTGTAGGTGCAGCCGATGGCGAAATCGGCATTCGAGCCGTCGAGATCCACCGGCAGGGCACCGGCCGTGTGGCACAGGTCCCAGACGATCAGCGCGTCGGCGTCGTGGGCCTTGCGCGTCAGGGCCGCCATGTCGCGCAGCCGGCCGGACTTGTAGTTGACGTGGTTGACCAGGATGACCGCGACGCGATCGTCGACCAGCTCTTCGATCGTCGGGGCATCGACACCTTCGAGCCGCAGCGCCGTGCCCGGCCGCGTCGAGGCCACCCCTTCCGCCATGTAGAGGTCGGTCGGGAAGCTGTCGCCTTCGGCAACGATCACCGAGCGCTCGGGCCGCATTGCAAGTGCCGCGTGCAGGACCTTGTAGATGTTGATCGAGGTCGTGTCGCACACCACGCTCTGGCCCGGCGCGGCGCCGATCAGACGCCCGAGCCGGTCGCCCAGCTCGACAGGCATGTCGAACCAGCGGGCTGTGTTCCAGGCACGGATGAGATCCTGCGCCCATTCCTGCTTCGCGGCCGTCTCGAGCTCGTTGAAGACGTTGACCGAAGCAGCGCCCAGCGAATTGCCGTCAAGGTATATGACGCCTTCCGGCAGGACGAAGCGACCGCGCATGGCGCGCAGCGGATCGGCGGCATCCATCGCCTCGATCTCGGCCAGATCAGGAATTCCCCTCATTGTGCTACCGCCTCCATTTCGACCCGGCGCCGCTCGCACTGCATCGTCAGGCGGCCAAGGGCGGTTGTCTCATCACCGTCGGCGGCAGGGCAAGAACCTTTCGTCCTATGTTAGCTGGTCCATAGACGGCGAAAACTGTGAACCGGAAAACCGCCGAGGTTGGCATTTTGGGTTCGTTTCGTTCACGGTGCAGCACGCGCACCGAGGAGTCGGCGCGAATCTCGCCCGGCACTTTCGTGGTGGTGCCACCTCTTGTTTGAGCTTAAGCACGGGCCGCAAAATCGAGCGGAATCAATGTCACCGCCCGGCTAAAGGCGGCCAGGGCACCATCGGATGCAACATTGTTTCGCCAGCCTTAACAAATTCACTAAACTTTAAACGGTTGCGGAACACAACTGGAACAGATAGTGTTTGTTCTGGGTTTGTTTTTCCGATTCTGGTTTCAGAACCCGTGGGGGCCGCCAATGCTGACGCGCAAACAACATGAACTCCTGATGTTCATCCATGAACGCCTGAAGGAGAGCGGGATTCCTCCATCCTTCGACGAGATGAAGGAGGCGCTCGACCTTGCCTCGAAGTCCGGTATCCATCGGCTGATCACGGCGCTGGAAGAACGCGGCTTCATTCGCCGGCTGCCGAACCGGGCGCGCGCGTTGGAAGTCTTGCGGCTGCCCGACTCGATCGCGCCGGGCCTGAATGCCGCGAAGAAGTTTTCGCCAAGCGTCATCCAGGGCGGCCAGGGCAATCTCAGCCGCCAGGTCAAGCCGGCGACGCCCTCGCGAGCGCCGACGCCAAGCAATGATGACGACGCTGTTTCGGCGGTATCCATTCCGGTGATGGGCCGCATTGCCGCCGGCGTGCCGATCGACGCCATCCAGCACCAGACGCATTCGATCACGGTGCCGCCGGACATGATCACGGGCGGCGAGCACTATGCGCTGGAAGTCAAGGGCGACTCGATGATCGAGGCCGGTATCTTCGACGGCGACACCGTCATCATCCGCAATGCCAACACGGCAAGCCCGGGCGAAATCGTGGTGGCGCTGGTAGACGATGAGGAAGCGACGCTCAAGCGCTTCCGCCGCAAGGGCGCCTCGATCGCGCTCGAAGCCGCCAACCCGGCCTACGAAACCCGCATCTTTGGGCCCGACCGGGTCAAGGTCCAGGGCAAGCTCGTCGGGCTTATCCGCCGCTACTGAGCAATTTTCAGGAAAAGTGCGCGGCGGTTTTCCGTTCGGAATTGCGTTACGATCTACTGAGACGGTTGCGAGGGCTTGGCACCCGTCCTCTCAGGCTTTTCATAAGGCGGCAGGCCCCTCGCCTCGCGAGCGTATTTCCGCTGCTCGTGCCAGGGCCGGTATGGCTTTTCGACCGCGTAGCGAATAGCGGGCCGCGCGGTGGCCGATTGCGGATCGAAGAACACGGCGGCGCTGCCGTCGCGCGCCAGCTGGCGTTTGGTGACGACAAGCACATGCGGATCGTGGCAGGGATTGTAGGCCGTGGCGTCGTTGATGACGATAAGGTCGGCAAAGCCGCAGGCCGGCCGTGCGGTGTCGCGATTTTCGGCGAGCGCGACGATCGCGCCGGAGGGATGCCGACCGATGCAGAGGTCGCCGGTGCAGTAGAAGGGCGAGCCAGGCGGCAGGTCGACGGGATCGGCGATGTCGAGAGCATCCTTGGCGAATGTCTCCGGCGGCACGATTTCCTCGGCTTTCAGCGCCCGTTTCCAATTGTCGGTGGTGAACTCGTTGGAACGGGCGCGGTTGATGGCAAGCTCGCCGCTGCCGATCGGCATTGCCACCAGATGCGCGTCTTCGGAGATGAGCACATCCGGCGTGCGGACATGCGGAATGGCCAGCAGGGCGGCGAGCGCGAAGGGGACGGCGACAAGCCTTAGCCAGGTGGTGGCCATGGTCGCTATGACCAGCGCGATCGTCGCCAGCAGCACCGACTGGATCGAGATCAACCCGACTGCGTCGACCGGCGAGCGCTCGGAAATCCATGCCGAAATAGCGATCATCGCCGTCAGGCCCTTGCCCATCACATAGAGAAAAGGACCGTCGAAGCCGAAGGGCATGGCCAGCGCGCTCAAGACGGCGAACGGCATGACGATCAGCGAGACGATCGGCATGACCGCCAGATTGGCCAGCAGGCTGAGCGGCGACACCCGCTGGAAGTGCCAGATCGCGAACAGCAATGTTGCGCTGCCCGCGATGAGCGACGTCATGGCGGCGCCCCCCACTCCAACCGCCAGTTTTCGCGACACGAAGCCGATGAACGATCGTCTTGCCGGCGGCGCGGTCGCTTTACCGGCGCGATAATCGGCAAAGCCGGCGTAGGCGCCGACCAGGGCGGCGGTGGCGGCGAAGGACATCTGGAAGCTTGGGCCTACCACTTCGTGCGGCGAGACCAGGATGACGGCGATGGCCGAGATCGCCAGGTTGCGCATCGTCAGCGCCGCGCGGTCGAAGAGCACGGCGACAAGCATGACGGCCAGCATGATGAAGCTTCGCTCGGCCGCCACCACGATGCCGGAGATCACGAGGTAGGCGGCGATCGAGACCAGCGCGATGCCAGCGGCATATTTCTTCACCGGCCGGCGCGACGAGAAGTCCGGAAACAGCGCGAAGGCGCCGCGCAGCAGGAACATGATCGTGCCGGCGACCAGCGCCATGTGCAGGCCGGAGATCGAGATGATGTGGTAGATGCCGGTCCGTCGCATCGACTCGTTGATTGCTTCCGGGATCCCGGCGCGCACGCCGACGATCAGGGCCGCTGCAATCTCGCCTTCGGAACCACCGATGCTGCTCCTGATGTGATCGGCAATCCCCTCCCGCGCGTTTTCTATGGCCGATGCAATGCGTGCGCCGAATGGTGCCCCCATTGGCACAGTCGGAGCCGGCGCAATCGGCTTTGGGTCGCCCAGGAAAAAGCCGCTGCCGCCGATGCCGGCAAAATAGCTGTCGAAGGAAAAGTCGTAGCTGTCCGGCCGAACCGGGCCCGTCGGCGGTAGCAGCTTGGCATAGCCGGTCAGCATCGACCCGGCCGTCATGTCGGGCGGGATCCTGCGCGCCGAAAGCCTGACGCGGTCCGGTGCGTAACGCAGTGTCGGACGCTCCGTGGAAATGAGATCGATGGTCAGCCGCACGCGGCCATTGGCCATTGCTTCGGCGATGACGAGGCGGCCGGTCAGCCGCGTCTGGATTTCGGACCCCAGCATCGGCGTAGCCATCCGCCAGGTCTCGACTTTGGCCGCGAGAAAGCCGAGCGCACAGAAAAGGCTCGCCATGAAGACAAGGTGCGTTCTCTGCCAGGAACGCGAGACCGCCGCGCAGACGGCCATCAGAGCCACCGCCGCAAGCGGCCTGTATAGGTCAGGCTCGGTGGTCAGCGAGAAGTAATAGATGACGCCGGCCGCCAGGAAGACCGGCACCAGCAGGAAGCCGACGCCGCGATCGAGCTCGGTCGCGGCGGCGACGGCAATCCTTCGGCGCAGTGCAGGAAGCGAAACGCGGCCAAGCTGTTTGCGGATCCGGCTGACGGTGCCTGCCGGCGAGGCTGGCTGCAGCGCACCGCTATCGGGCCGCGGCAGCTCGGCTGGTGGGCTGAGTTCCGGAAGTGAACGCGACGCCTCGTCGGCAGGCGCGGCAGGAGCAAACATCAGGCGTTCGCTGACGCCAGCTGTCGTTCCCTCGCCCTCCTCCGCGCCGCGGCCATGTCTAGCCATCGGGTCTGCCCCTTGCGCCCCAGACCGCCTATGCTACATGAACGCCGGTCGCGTGGAAGTCCGCGCGAAACGTGCATTTTTTCAGTGCTTCTTCGAGAGTTCCATGTCCGACAAGGTCGTCACCCGTTTTGCTCCCTCGCCCACCGGCTACCTGCATATTGGCGGGGCCCGCACGGCGCTGTTCAACTGGCTCTATGCCAGGCACACCGACGGCACGATGCTGCTGCGCATCGAGGACACCGATCGCGAGCGCTCCACCGAGGCCGCCACGGCTGCCATTCTCGATGGACTGACCTGGCTCGGCCTCTCCTGGGATGGCGGCGCCGTCTCGCAGTTCGAGCGCGCGCCGCGCCATCGCGAGGTGGCCGAGCAGCTCGTGCGCATGGGCAAGGCCTATTACAGCTACGAGACGCCGGCAGAGCTCGAGGCGATGCGCGAGGCAGCCCGTGCCAAAGGCCTGCCGCCGCGCTACAACGGCCAGTGGCGCGACCGTGACCCCTCCGAGGCGCCGGCAGGCGTCAAGGGCGCGATCCGCATCAAGGCGCCGACCGAGGGCGAGACGGTCGTGCAGGACCGCGTGCAGGGCGAGGTGCGCTTCCCCAACAAGGATCTCGACGACTTCATCATCCTGCGTTCGGACGGCAACCCGACCTACATGCATGCCGTCGTCGTCGACGACCATGACATGGGCGTCACCCACATCATCCGTGGCGACGACCATCTGACCAACGCCGCGCGCCAGACGGTGATCTATAACGCCATGGGCTGGGACGTGCCGTCGATGTCGCACATCCCGCTGATCCATGGCGCCGACGGCGCCAAGCTGTCGAAGCGGCACGGTGCGCTCGGCGTCGAGGCCTATCGCGCCATGGGCTATCTGCCGGAGGCCCTGCTCAACTATCTGGCCAGGCTCGGCTGGAGCCATGGCGACGACGAGGTGATGTCGATCAAGGACATGATCGCCTGGTTCGACATCGGCGACGTCAACAAGGGCGCGGCCCGCTTCGACTTCGCCAAGCTGGAGGCGCTGAACGGCGTCCATATGCGCAAGATGGACGACAAGGCGCTGTTCGATGTTTTCGTCGGTACCCTGCCTTATCTCGATGGCGGTCCGGCGCTCGCGGCAAAGCTCGATGACAAGCGCAAGGCGCAACTGCTTGCCGCCATGCCGGGCCTCAAGGAGCGGGCCAAGACCCTTGTGGAATTGGTCGACGGCGCGGCGTTCCTGTTCGCCGAGCGGCCATTGCCGCTGGATGAGAAGGCGTCGGGCCTGCTCACCGCGGATGCGCGCGCGATTTTGCGCGGTGCGCATGGCGCATTGTCTTCTGTCCAGGGCGAATGGAGCGCCGCTTCGGCGGAGGCTTCGATCCGCGAGTTTGCGCAGGCCGGCGGCCACAAGCTCGGCGCCGTGGCCCAACCGCTCAGGGCCGCGCTGACCGGCCGCAGCACCTCGCCCGGCGTGTTCGACGTGCTTGCCGTGCTGGGCCGCCAGGAAAGCCTGGCGCGCATTGGAGATCAAATCGATTAGGAGCGAACTGGCCCAAGAAGATTGGCATTGAAAGGTGTGTTTCGCAGTGCAACATTAGGCCTTGGCCCAATCTGGCACGCACCTCCTAAAATGCGGTGGCGAGTTCGCGCATTCCGGTGACTTCGACGTGTCGTTTGCAGGAATTGCCTTGCCGGCATGAGGCTACAAAAGGAGTTTGAGAATGAGCGAAGCTGCGACAAAACTGGAACCGGGCAGCAAAACGCGCGAATCGACCGCCAGGCTCGAACTCGCCAGCAAGACGCACGAATTGAAGGTGCGAAGCGGGACGGTCGGGCCCGACGTCATCGACATCGGTTCGCTCTACAGCACCACCGGCGCCTTCACTTATGATCCGGGCTTCACCTCAACTGCAAGCTGCGAGTCGGGGATCACCTTCATCGACGGCGATGCCGGCATCCTGCTGCATCGTGGCTTCCCGATCGATCAGCTCGCCGAGCACGGCGACTTCCTCGAGGTCTGCTATCTCCTGCTCTACGGCGAGTTGCCGACCAAGGCGCAGAAGGACGACTTCGATTATCGCGTGACCCGCCACACGATGGTGCATGAGCAGATGTCGCGCTTCTTCACCGGCTTCCGCCGCGATGCGCACCCGATGGCCGTCATGTGCGGCGTGGTCGGCGCGCTGTCGGCCTTCTACCACGACTCGACCGACATCTCGGACCCCTACCAGCGCATGGTCGCGTCGATGCGCCTGATCGCCAAGATGCCGACGATCGCGGCGATGGCCTATAAGTACCATATCGGCCAACCCTTCATTTACCCGAAGAACGATCTCGGCTTCGCGGCCAACTTCCTGCACATGTGCTTTGCGGTGCCGTGCGAGGAATACAAGATCAATCCGGTGCTGGCGCGCGCCATGGACCGCATCTTCATCCTGCACGCCGACCACGAGCAGAACGCGTCGACCTCGACCGTTCGCCTCGCCGGCTCGTCGGGCGCCAATCCTTTCGCCTGCATCGCCGCCGGCATCGCTTGCCTGTGGGGCCCGGCGCATGGCGGCGCCAATGAAGCGGCGCTGAACATGCTGGGCGAGATCGGCCATGTCGATCACATTCCGGAGTTCATCGCCCGTGCCAAGGACAAGAACGATCCGTTCCGCCTGATGGGCTTCGGTCACCGCGTCTACAAGAACTACGACCCGCGCGCCAAGATCATGCAGAAGACCGCGCATGAGGTGCTGGGCGAGCTCGGCATCAAGGACGATCCGCTGCTCGACATCGCCATGGAGCTGGAGAAGATCGCGCTGACCGACGAGTACTTCATCGAAAAGAAGCTCTACCCGAACGTCGACTTCTATTCCGGCATCACGCTGAAGGCGCTGGGCTTTCCCACCACCATGTTCACCGTGCTCTTCGCGGTCGCGCGCACCGTCGGCTGGATCGCCCAGTGGAAGGAAATGATCGAGGATCCGCACCAGAAGATCGGCCGCCCGCGCCAGCTCTACACCGGCGCCACGGAACGCGACTACGTACCGATTGCGAAAAGGTAGTTGAGCGAGTAGCGAATAGGGAAAACGGGGCAAAGCCGACACAACCCTACTCGCTATTCGCTACTCCCTATTCGCTCTCCTGATACACCCCATCACCACTTCCGCGGCGATCTCGCCCGGGGGCCGCTCGGTCGCCATGCGCCGGGCGATCTCGGCAAAGCCGGCCTTCTGCCAGGCGCGCATGCCGGTGTCGGCAAACAGGGCTTCCAGCTGCCGGGCAAGGTTCTCCGGCCGGACATACTGGTCGTAGAATTCCGGAACCAGCGCGCGATCGGAAATCAGGTTGGGCAGCAGCGCCGACCATGTCGTCACCAAATGCTGCAGAATCTGGCGCGCGATCGGGTCGAGCTTGTAGCTGGAAACCATCGGAACGCCGGCGAGCGCCAGCTCGAGCGACACCGTTCCGGAAGCGATTAGTGCGGCGTCGGCCTTGCCGAAAGCCTGCCATTTGCGCTCCGGCTCGCTGATGATTTCCGGCTTGTCGTCCCAACTCGCGACCGATGCCTTCACCAGTTCTGCGACATGCGGCACCGTCGGCAAGAGCAGGCGCAGGCGATGGCCGCGCTGGCGCAGGACCGACATCGCCTTGCCGAAAGGCTCGATCAGCCGGCGGACTTCGCCGCGGCGCGAGCCGGGCAGCACCAGCACCGTCTTGACGCGGTCGTCGGCGAGGTCGCGTGGCTGGCTCTGCGCCTTGGCGGCGCCAAGCACGCCCGGATCCTGCGTCAGCCGATGACCGACATAGGTGCCCGGCGGTCCGCCAAGACGAGCGAGCGCCTTTACCTCGAACGGCAGGATGCAGAGAATGTGATCGACATAGGGCTTCATCGCCACCGCCCTGCCCGGCCGCCAGGCCCATACGCTCGGGCAGACATAGTGGACGATCGGAATGGCCGGCGCTGTTGCGCGGACCTTCTTTGCGACGCGAAGCGAAAAGTCCGGACTATCGATGGTAACCAGGCAATCGGGCCGCTCGGCCGCGATCATCGCCGCCGTCTGGCTGATACGGCGCATCAGCCGCGGCAGATCGCGCAGGACCGCGCTGAAGCCCATCAGCGCGATCTCGCCGCCGTCGAAGAGCGGCGTTAGCCCCAACTGCTGCAGGTGCCGGCCGCCGATGCCGACGAGCTGAACCTTGCGGCCAGTCGTGCGCTCGAGCGAACGCACGATATCGGCGCCGAGCAGATCGCCTGATTCCTCGCCGGCGACGATCGCGAGCTTGAGCGGCTTGTCAGCGACCATTAGCCGGCTCCCCATCGGCCAGCTCAGTCGCGGGCAGACCGACGATGAACAGGCCGAGCGCGTTCGCGCGGGCAAGCGTGGTCGGGCCTTCAAGAATAAGCGAACGGCCGGCCTCGACGGCTATGCCGGCAAGGCCGGCCGCATGCGCAGACTCGATCGTCTGCGGGCCGATGGTGGGCAAATCGGCGCGCAATTCCTGGCCCGGCTTGGCGCATTTGACCAGCACGCCGCGCGCCTTGCCAGCCAGCCTGCCATGGCCGCGCAATTCGCGCATTCTGTCGAGCAGGCCGGCGGTGCCTTCGATACCTTCGAGGGCGACGGTTCGGCCTCCGATCGCGATCGCCGCCTGGCCGATATCGAGGGCACCAATGGCCTTGGCCGCCTTACGCGCGGCTTCGATATCGCGCCAATCCGACTGGTTTGGCTCTGCCGCCGTCAATGGACCTTCGCCTGCCCTCAGTTCCGGAACGACTTCATGCGCGCCAACGACCTTGATCCCGCGCGTTTCAAGCGCTCGGGTCAACAGCTTCAGCAGACCATCGTCGCCGCGTCGCAATGCTCTGACCACGGAGGGAATTATCGCCAGCAGAGCAAGCGTCGGCCTTATCTTGCTCAGCCGCGGCCTGCGCTTGATCTCGCCGGCAAGGACAAGGTGTGTGATGCCCTGGCGCCTCAGCAACGGAAACAGCAACCCGATGTCTTCCAGCGCGAGTTTTTCCTGATCGTAGGCCGCGAAGTCCGCCTCGCGGTCGACCTCGCCGGCGGCGATGATGATGAAGGGCACAAAACCGTGCTTGACCAGGCCATCGGCGACTTCGACGGGCAGGCTGCCGCCACCGGCAATAATGCCGACTTTTGCGCCCGGCGACAGTTGGAACCCTGATGCGGCGCGCTCAGACCTCGTCATCGCCGCTGTCATCGTCGCCGCCATCCTTGAGTGATGGGACGGCAAAGTGCCGCTTGCCGCGACTGGTGATGAAATCGATGATCTTCATGGCCGTTGGCGATCCGGCGAATTCGGCCTTGGCGAGTTCCACATTCTCGCCGACGGTGCGGGAACGATCGAAGATCGCCCTGTAAGCCTTGCGCAGCATGTAGATTTCGGACCGCGGCAGGCCGGAGCGCTTGAGCCCGATGATGTTCAAGCCGCGCAGGCTGGCCCGGTTGCCCACGGCAATGGCATAGGGAATGACATCACCGACAAAAGCCGAGCAGCCACCAAGAAAGGCGTTGTCGCCGACGCGCACGAACTGATGCACGGCGCTCAGGCCGCCGATATAGACGTTGTCGCCGATCTCGCAATGTCCGCCGAGCGTCGCGCCATTGGCGAAGGTGGCGTTCTTGCCGACGACGCAATCATGGGCGATGTGGGCATAGGCAAGAAAATTGCCATTGTCGCCGACGGTGGTCTCGCCACGGCTGGAATCCGTGCCGACATGCATGGTGACGCCTTCGCGCAGGATGCAGTTCTCACCGATGACCAAGGTGGTGCGCCCGCCCTTGTGCTTGGTGTTCTGCGGCGGCGCGCCGAGCGTCGCCATCGGATAGACCTTTGTTCCGGCCCCGATGGTTGTCGCGCCCATCACCGATACATGGCTGACCAGTTCGACGCGGTCGCCGATGATTGAATCGGCGCTGATATGGCAGAAGGGTCCGATGCGGACGCCTTTGCCGAGCCGGGCTCCTTCTTCGACGACCGAGGAAGGATGGATGGATGTCTCGACTTTCATGAGCATTTCGAACCGTCAGCCGGTAACCATCATGGCCGAAACCTCGGCTTCGGCGGCTTTCGCGCCGTCAACCATCGCCTCGCAGGCGAATTTCAGCAGGTTGCCGCGTTTCTTGATCTTTTTGACATGGATTCTGAGCTGATCGCCCGGAACCACCGGTTTGCGGAATTTCGCATTGTCGATGGTCATGAAATAAACCAACGAGGGCTTTTCCGTGTTGAGGCTTCGAATGCAGATCGCGCCGGCGGTCTGGGCCATGGCCTCGATGATGAGCACACCGGGCATCACCGGTTGCTGCGGAAAATGGCCCTGGAAATGCGGCTCGTTGATGGTCACGTTCTTGATCCCGACAGCGGATTCGTCGCCGTCGATGTCGACGATGCGGTCGATCATCAGGAACGGATAGCGGTGCGGCAGGAGCTTCATCAGCCCCGTGATGTCGACCGCCTCGAGTGTCGTTGCCACCATGTCAGCCATTTCCGTCGCCTTGCTTGCGCGTCCTGGCCATCTTGCGCAGCATCGCTATCTCGCGCATGGCTTCCGCCATCGGCTGTGCCGGATAACCTCCCCAGATCTCGCCTGCCGGCACGTTGTTCATGAATCCACTTCTCGCAGCAAGCTTGGCCCCTGGCCCGATGGTCAGATGATCGGCGAGGCCGACACCGCCGCCCATGGTGACGTTGTCGCCGACGACGACGGAACCGGAAATACCCGAAAGGCCTGCTATAATGCAATTGCGGCCGATGCGAACATTGTGGGCGATCTGCACCAGATTGTCGATCTTGGTGCCCTGGCCGATGATGGTATCGGACATCGCGCCGCGATCGACGGTCGAATTGGAGCCTATCTCGACATCGTCCTGGATGATGACGCGGCCGATCTGCGGTACGCGTTCAGGTCCCTTGGCGCCGCCCACGAAGCCGAAACCGTCCTGGCCGATCCTGGCGCCGCCATGGATGATGACACGGTTACCGACAAGCGCATATTGGATGCTGGCGCCGGGACCGATGAAGCCGTCGCGACCGATCTGGCAGGAACGGCCAACAACGGCGTGAGGCGCAATGACGGTGCCGCTGCCGATAGACACACCTGGACCGATCACAGCCCCCGCCTCGACAATCGCCCCTTCCTCGACATGCGCGGACGGATCGACAAACGCATGCGCCGAGATGCCGGTTTCTCCGGTCATTGGTCCCGGAGTTGCGGCTGCCGGAAACAACAGGCGCCCGACCATAGCGAAAGCCTGTTGCGGGCGCGGATGCATAAGCACCGCGATGCCTGGCGGCGCCTTGGTGGCAAAATCGGCTGGGCACAGGACCGCGGCCGCCCTTAGCGACTGCATCAGTGCGAAATTGCGTTTGCCGTCGACAAAGACGAGCGCGCCGTCGCCACCCTCATTGGCTGGAGCCAGCGCCTCGATGGCAATTTCGGCCTGAGCGGTATCGAGCAGGCTGGCGCCGGTCAGATTCGCGACCTCGCCAGCCGTATACCGGCGTGAAGGCGCGAAGAACACCGGATCGGTCATTCCAGAAGCAATATCCAGCTGGGTCGGATCAGTCTACTCCGGGCCGCTAGCCGGCCCGGAACCATCGCAACCACGAGATTAGAAGCGAGTCGCGATACCGAAGTTGAATTCCTGCACGTCGTCGGTCGACTCTTTCTTGACCGGGATCGCGTAGTCGATGCGGATCGGGCCAAAGGGCGACGCCCACATCAAGCCGATACCGACCGAGGCACGGAGTTTCATGTCCGTAGATTCCTGCGCAACCGAAGAAACCTTGCTGCCGTAGAGGGTCGCAGCATCGGCAAAAACCGCGCCGCGCAAGCCAAAGCTTTCCGGAATGACCGGCAACGGGAACTGAGCTTCTGCCGAAGCATTGAAATATGTCGTGCCGCCGAGATGATCGCCCGTGGCTGGGTCAACCGGGCCAATTCCGCCATATTCGAAACCGCGGATCATGCGATCATTGCTCTGGAACTGATCGAAAATACGCAAGCCATTGTCGCCATAGCCCGCGATATAGCCGGCGCCGCCCGAGACGAGACCGACAAGGTCGAGTTGCTCGGACAACGTTTGATAGACGCTCGCCCGCCCGGTCACTTTCACCCACTTGGCATCACCGCCGAGGCCGGCAACTTCAGTCGTGCCGGTCACGAAAAGACCCTCATGGGGATTCTTCATGTCATCGATGGTGTTGTAGGTAAGGCCTAGGCTAACCGACGACTTCACCCAGGAGCCCTGATCGATCGCATCTTTGATGGCCTGCGAGAGGTTGCAGTCGCCTTGAATGCCATTTCCGTCAGTGTCGCAGTGGTCGTATTTGTATTTTTCCTGCGAGATATTGTAGGCCAGCTGGGTCGAAATGCTGTCCGTGATCGGCAGGCCGAAGCGGACCGTCGCGCCGGTTGTGTCCGCATCATAGTGGTCATATTCGCGGGTCGACTTGTAGATGTCGAAGCCCGCGGCGATGCGCCGACCGAGGAAATACGGCTCGGTGAAGGAAAGGGCGTAATCGCGCGAATGCTTGCCGCCGCCGGCCGACACCTTGATGTACTGGCCGCGGCCGAGGAAGTTGCGTTCGGTGATCGAGCCCTCGATGGATGGGCCGGGCGTGTCGCCGCCCGACGAATAGCCGGCGCCGACCGAGAACTCGCCGGTCGACTTCTCAACCACGGTGACCACGAGAACGACCTGGTCGGGAGCCGAGCCCGGAACCGTCGAGATATCGACGGACTGGAAGTAATCAAGGTTTTCCAGCCGCTTCTTAGCGCGCTGGATGAGGACCTGGTTGAAGGCGTCGCCTTCGCTGACATCGAATTCGCGACGGATGACATAGTCGCGCGTGCGGTCGTTGCCGCGGATCTCGATGCGCTCGACATAGGCCTTGGTGCCCTGGTCGATGGTGTAGACGACCGAAATCGTGTGGTTCTCGAAATTACGGTCGCCGCGCGGCGTCACCTGGGCGAAGGCATAGCCCGAACCCGCGACCTTCTCGGTCAGGGCGACGATCGAATCCTCGACGTCCTTGGCGTTGTAGACGTCGCCCTTGTGGGTCTCGACCGCGGATTCCAGCGCCTTCGAGTCGACCTCGGGGATGGTGCTTTCCACGCTGACGTCGCCGAATGTATAGCGGTCACCTTCCTGCACGGTGATGGTGACCGTGTATTTGTTGGTGGCGTCGTCAAGCTCGCCGACGGCCGAAACGACCTGGAAGTCGGCATAGCCGTGATTGTAGTAGAAGCGGCGCAGCAGCTCCTGGTCGGCGCGCAGCTTGTCCTCGTCATAGACGTCGTCGCGCAGCACGAAGGACAGCCAGGACGAACGCTTGGTGTTGATGACATCCGACAGGCGGCGGCTGGAATAGGCGTGGTTGCCGACGAAATTGATCGCAGCGATCTGGGTGCGGCCGCCTTCGTTGATGTTGAAGACCACGTTCACGCGGTTGTCGCCGAGATCCATGATCTGCGTGGTCACGGCGGCGTCGTCACGGCCAATGCGCTTGTAGGCAGCCTTTACCGCCTCGACGTCGGCATCGAGCGCCTGCTGCGAGAAGGTCGCGCGCGGCTTCAGCTGGATAGCGGCCTGGAGCGCGTTGTCCTTCAGCTTCTTGTTGCCCTGGAACAGGACCTGGTTGACGACCTTGTACTCGGAAACCTTGACCACCAGGCTCGAACCGACCTGGTTGATCTGAACGTCCGAGAACAGGCCGGTGCCGAACAGCGCCTTGACGGCTTCGTCGATATCGGAACTGGAGAAGGGCTTGCCCGGCTTGATCGAGATGTAATTGCGGATGGTTTCCGCATCGACCCGCTGGTTGCCGCTGACCTCGACACGCGAAATCACCGCGGCCTCGGCCACGGACGTGGCAGCGAACTGCACTGCGAGCGCGCCTGGCACGACCAGAGCGGCGGACAAAGCCGCCGCGGACGCGGCGCTCAGAAACTTGGATGCTGCCTTCATCGGGCTTTGGTACCTTTTTCTCGTAGTCCCCACGGCGAGAAAACCGGACGTGCGGTATTTTCCCTTACCGTATTAACCGGATTTTCCCTACACGCAAGGCTCCCGGTTAATTTGTATTTACTTAACCGTACCGCGTGGCTTTCGCGTCACGCATATCCCCACGCATGGTAAACGGCGTCTCAATGCGACCGGGGCTGAAGCCAAATTTCTTCATGATTTCAGCACCCAAACAGATCATTCCAAAAAACGAAGCCCATGAAGCCGAGCACCAGGAACAGCCCGGTCCGATAGGCCATCTCCATCGTTCGCTCCGAAACGGGCCGCCTTATGATGGCCTCCACGCCGTAGAACAACAGGTGGCCGCCGTCGAGAGGGGGAATCGGCAGAAGATTGAGAAATCCTATTCCGACTGACAGAAATGCAACAAGCTGCACCAGCCACTCGAAGCCGAGTTTGGCTGCCTGACCCGACATCTTCGCGATCTTGATCGGACCGCCCAATTGGCATTTGTCCTCGCGTCCAAGCGCAAAGCGCTGCAGGAACTGGCCGGTGCGCTCGATCACGTGCCCGGTTTCCTCGACCGCCGCCACCACGGCGCCCGCCGGCGTATAGGAGATCAGGCGTGGCTGGCCGAGCTCGGCGTTGTTGACGACGCCGATAACCGCGACCTTGACCTTGTTGCCCAGCGCATCCTGCTGCTCCATGGGCTCCGGCGTTGCCGTGACGGCGATTTCCTTGCCGTCGCGCAGCATGGTGAAGGTGATGGCGTCGCCTGCCCGGCCTGAAACCAGCCGCTGCACGTCGGCGAAAGTCACCACCTTGCTGCCGTCGACTTTGACGAATCGGTCGCCTGGCTGGATTCCGGCTTTTTCCGCCGGGCTGCCCGCGGTGACTTCGGCCACCGTCGGCTCCAGGACCGGACGGCCATAGAGCGAAAACAGCACTGCAAATACGGCAATCGTCAAAAGGAAATTGAACAGCGGCCCCGCAACGACAGTAGCGGCGCGCTTCCAGATCGGCTGGGTATGGAAGGCGACCTTGCGTTCTGCCTCGGTCAGTGATTCGATCTCTTCGGTGCTCGGCTGGCTCGACGTCGCGTTCATGTCACCGACGAATTTGACGTAGCCGCCAAGCGGAATGGCGCAAAGCTTCCAGCGCGTGCCGTGGCGATCGTTGAATCCGAAGAGCTCGGGGCCGAAGCCGATGGAAAAGGCCTTCACGCCGATGCCGCACCAGCGGCCGATGAGATAGTGGCCCATCTCATGGACGAACACGACCACCGTCAGCACGAACAGAAACGGCACGAGCGTGCCAAGGACGAAGCCTTGTGTGCTGAAGACCGAGTGAAAGATGTCGTTCAAGTCATGCCCTCAAATTCGCCCGCGCGCGACACTCCGCCGCGACTGTGGCATCAATCCGGGCGAATCCGTGGCGCGCGCCATTTTTCGCCTTGCGCCGTTCAGTTCGGAAACAGCCCCAGTGCCGGATGCTCGGCGCCCGCCGTGATCCAGCCAATGACGTACAGGGCGAACGCTGCCGCGACAAGCCCGTCGACCCTGTCCATGACGCCGCCATGGCCGGGAATGAGGTTGCTCGAATCCTTGGCACCGTGCCGGCGCTTGACCCAGGATTCGAACAGGTCGCCGATCTGGGAGACGACCGAGAGCACCAGCGCGACAAGACCCAGCAGAACGAGATTGCCGGCTCCGGCGACGGCCGCCAGCAGCAATCCGGCGACCACGCCGCCGATGGCGCCGCCTGCCGCACCGCTCTGCGTCTTGCCGGGCGAGATCGACGGCGCAAGTTTCGGGCCGCCGACCGCGCGGCCGACGAAATAGGCGGCTATGTCGGTCGCCCAGACCACGGCGAACAGGAAGAGGATGGCGATCAGGCCGGAATGGTCGCCGTCACGCAACAAGGCGAGCGCGAAGCCGGACAAGGACGCGTAGAGGAACCCCGAAGCCTCCCATTGCGCCGCTCCTTTTAGGCGTGCGGCAATGGCAAAGATGGCGGTGATCAGGGCGATCAGCAGCAGCAGCCACAAGGCCGGCTGGCCGACAACCAGCGCGATAATGAAGACTCCCACGATAATTTCGGGCGCAAGGGGGATCGTCGTGCCGCTTGCCGGTCGCGACAGGCGCGTCCATTCGTAAAAGATCACCGCCGTGATCGCCCCGCAGAACAGGCGAAACGGCAGTCCGCCAAGCCAGGTCACGGCAAGCGTCACGGCCGCCATCACGATGGCCGAGATGACGCGCTGCTGGAGATTGGTCATTGGCGCCGGCGCTACAGCGCGACGTCGCGGGCAGCAAGCCCGCCGAATCGGCGCTCGCGGCCGGCAAAATCGCGAAGTGCGTCGGACAGGTGCTCGCGGCTGAAATCCGGCCAGTAGCAAGGCAGGAAGACCAGCTCGCTATAGGCCGCCTGCCACAACAGGAAGTTCGACAGCCTGAGCTCGCCGCTGGTCCGGATCACCAGCTCGGGATCAGGGATGCCCTGGGTGTCGAGCGACGCGGCAAAGCTTTCCGCCGTGATCGCGTCGCTGGCCATGTCGCCGCGCACGACCGCATCCGCCAGCTTGCGAGCGGTGCGAACGATCTCGTCGCGGCCGCCATAGTTGAAGGCGATGACCAGCGTCAGCGCCTCATTGCCTGCGGTCAGCGATTCGGCCTCCTGCAGCAGACCCCTGATGTCGGGCTGCAACCCATGCCTGTCGCCGATCACCCTCACCCGCACACCGCTCTGATGCAGTTCGGCAAGATCGCGGCGGATGAACAGCTTCAACAGGCCCATAAGGTCGCTGACCTCGGATTTGGGTCGCGACCAGTTCTCCGAGGAAAAGGCGTAGACGGTCAGATAGGAGATACCGAGCTCAGGCGCCGCGCGGACCGTCTTGCGCAGGGCCTCGACGCCCGCACGGTGGCCGGCAAGGCGCGGCAAGCCTCGCGCCTTGGCCCAGCGTCCGTTTCCATCCATGATGATCGCGACATGCGCGGGCGTTGCCATAGTCTCGCTTTCGAGCCGGAAAACCCGACCCTAAACCTGCATGATTTCAGCTTCCTTATCGGAAAGCAGGTGATCGATCGTGCTGATCATCTCGTCGGTCAGCTTCTGAACCTGGTCGGACCGCTTGCGCTGATCGTCCTCGCTGATGGTGCCGTCCTTCTCCGCCTTCTTGAGGAAATCCATGCCGTCCCGGCGGACGTGGCGGACGGCGACGCGGGCGTTTTCGGCATAGCCATGCGAGATCTTGACCAGTTCCTTGCGGCGCTGCTCGTTGAGCTCAGGCAGCGGAATCCTCAGCGTGGTGCCGTCGACGATCGGGTTGAAGCCCAGATTGGCTTCGCGGATGGCGCGGTCTACCGCGCCGACCATGGACTTGTCCCAGACCGAAACCGAAATCATCCGCGGCTCCGGCACCGACACATTGGCGACCTGGTTGATCGGCATCGCCGTGCCGTAGGCCTGCACCTGGATGGCATCGAGCAGGTTGCTGGAGGCGCGGCCGGTGCGCAGCGAAGCCAGATCGTGCTTGAAGGCGGCGATCGCCCCGTCCATGCGTCGCTTGAGGTCTTCGAATTCGCCACTCATGATCATCTCCTCGACCCGTTCGCCGGGTTCACTGCTTGTGTGGTCGTCCCGTCCGCGGTTCCGCAGTCGTTTAACGTATCCAGGCCTCGATTACTTGTCCGCGACGACCGTGCAATGGCCACCGCCCCTCAGTATATCGCCGAAACCACCTTTTTCGTGGATCGAATAGACGATTATCGGAATGTTGTTTTCGCGCGCAAGTGCAATCGCGGCCGTATCCATGATCGCAAGCCCGCGTTTGATGACTTCTGCGTGGCTGATGCGGTCGAAGCGAACCGCATTCGGGTCCTTCTTGGGATCGGCCGAATAGACACCATCGACCTGTGTGCCCTTGAACAGCGCGTCGGCGCCGATCTCCGCGGCGCGAAGGGCCGCGGCCGAATCGGTGGTGAAGAATGGATTGCCGGTGCCGCCGGCAAAGATGACCACCTTGCCCTGGTTCATGTAGGCGGTCGCCTGGCGTTGGGAAAAGCTCTCGCAGAGCTCCGGCATGGCGATCGCCGAAAGCACGACGGCGTCGACCCCGATCTTGTTCAGCGACGTGCGCAGCGCCAGCGAGTTGATGACGGTGGCGAGCATGCCCATGTGATCGCCGGTGACGCGGTCGCCTCCCTTCGAGGCCACGGCGACGCCGCGAAAGATGTTGCCGCCGCCGATGACGACGCCGACTTCGACGCCCAGCGCGCGCGCCTCGGCAATGTCGGCTGCGATGCGGTCGACCACCGAGACGTCGATGCCGAAATGCTGCTCGCCCATCAACGCTTCGCCGGAAGCCTTCAGCACGACACGTCGATAGAGGGGGTTCACCGTCATCTGGGTCCTCGAATATCTCGGCGCGGCAATTTTGGAGGCAAAACCGCCCCCGTTTCATCCGGCGATGCTGTCATGACGGGTTGACCCGATACACGAAGGGCGCGGCGATGTCACGCCGCGCCCTCGTGCAAAATTCCAGGCTTTTTCGGTCAGTTGCCGCCTTTTGATCAGTTGCTGTCTTTTGATCAGTTACTTGAGATGCTGACCACCTCGCCTTCGATCATGACCGCAGGCGAATAACCGGCCGGCTTGTCGCCCGTCACGGCGCCGCCGGTCACCCGGACCTGGATCTCGGAGCCGAAATAGGAATGCGGGAACGGCGCTGGCACGGCGCTGACCTCTTCCAGCCGCTTGCGAAGCGCGGCGGGAATCGAAAAATCGAGCACACCAAGATTGTCCTGCAACTGCGTAAGCTTCGTCGCTCCAAGGATGACGGAAGCGATGCCCGGCTGCGTCGCCACCCAGTTGAGCGCGACCTGAGCCATGCTGCGGCCGAGATCGGCCGCCACCTTCTCGAGCTCCGCCACGATCGCCCAGTTACGGTCGCTGAACTTCCGGAAGCCGGGATGCGTGGTGTTGCGGAAGCGGTCAAGCCGCCCGGCGTTTCCGGCTTGCGTCGGCTTGTACTTGCCGCTGAGCAGGCCGCTGGCCAGCGGGCTCCACACCATGATGCCGGCGCCATGACGGGTGGCGAACGGCACGTATTCATGTTCGATCGCGCGTTCGGCCAGCGAGTATTCGAGCTGCAGCGCCGAGACCGGCTCGTAGCCGCGCAATCCGGCGATCGCCTGGGCTCGGCCGGCATACCAGGCCGGGACGTCGGAGAGGCCGATATGGCGTACCTTGCCGGCGCGAACCAGGTCATCCAGCGTGCGCAGCACCTCCTCGGCCGGGGTGATCCTGTCCCAGACATGCAAAAGGTAAAGGTCGATATAGTCGGTGCCGAGCCGCTTCAGCGAGGCATCCACCGCCCGCATGATGTTCTTGCGGCCGTTGCCGCCCGCATTCGGATTCCCGGCCTCGGAATTCATGGTGAATTTGGTGGCGATCACCGCCTTGTCGCGTGAGCCCCGCTCGGCGACGAACTCGCCGAGCCAGGTCTCGCTGGTGCCGCCGGTGTAGAGGTCGGCCGTATCGAAGAAGTTGCCGCCCGCTTCGACATAGGCGTCGAACATGGCGCGGGCGGTGTCCCTGTCCGCGCCCCAGCCCCATTCGGTGCCGAAGGTCATGGTGCCCAGCGCCAGCCGGCTGACGCGCAGGCCGCTGTTGCCGAGCGTGTAATAGGTCATAGCCATAGTGGTCTTCCGATCTTCATCTGATGATAGCTGCCCGTCATTGGCCAGGGGTCGCCTTGACCCAGGGATTGCCGCGCTCATGCGTCATTCGGAACGTGAAGCCATCGACCTTCCAGCCGGCAGCCGAGCGCGTCAGGTGGTGCTCATAGGTGCCCCAGACTTCCCAGAGCGGGTCGCCATTGCTTTCCATGCGGTTCCAGGCATAGCCGTTGGAACGGACAGTCGCGGCGTTGGCTTCAAGCACGACCTGATGGTTGGTGCGTAGATGCAGGCTGGTCTTGCTGCCCTTGAGGTTGCCTGCCCAGGCGCCGATCAGATCGTCGGAAGCGATGTTGGCCGCGGGCTGCCCCGACAAGCTGCTGAAATCGGCGGTGACACGGTCGGCGAAATAGCCGCGGGCGAGCTTCCAGTCCTGCGCATCCACCGCGCGGTCGATGGCGTCGGCGATGCGGATGACGGCGCGCTCATCGGCAAGGGCCTGCCAGGCGGCCGGCTCGGCACCGCCGGCATCGACCGGCGCCAGCGCCATGCCCGCCGTAAAAGTTACATGTCTCAACGCGTTCATTTCGCTTCTCCCAGCGTGGATAGGTTTATGTGGGTAGGTTTGAGTGGATGGGCTTATGTGGACAGGTCTGCAAACGAATGGATGATTTGTCGGGGCGAGGCTGCCTTCAGTTCTTCGCCAACGCGTCGACGACCACCTGGAACCGGCGCGGGTCGAAATAGTCGTGATAGGCGCTGATCAAGCCGTTCTCGAAACGAAAGACCGCGATGTTGCTGTTGGTGTATTCGGTGCCGCCCTTGATCATGGCGCGGTTGCGGTATTCAACCACCACGGCTTCAGCGTCGGCTGCCGGATAGATGGCCGTCAGCTCGGATTCGAAGGATTCGAAATTGCCGAACAATTCCCTGAAGGCTGCGACGATCGCGGCCTTGCCGTCGATGCTGTCGCCAAATCCCGCCGGTGGGTAGAAGACGATGATCCGGCCGTTTTCGGCCCAAAGATCGCTCCAGCTATCGATATCCTTGCGTTGCATCAGCTCGAAGAAAATGCGAACCGTCTCGAGGTTGCGGGCTCGATTGGTGTGAAGGTCGGTCATCTCGGGTCTCCCGTGCTTGGCTCGTCCGCGCCATTCGATGCCCCTTAGATGCACCTCTTTTGCCTGCCCGATAAGATTGCACGATCCGCATGGACTATGCGATATAGTTCATGAATGGATCGCGATCTGCTCACGCATCTGCCAGTTATCGTCGCCGTGGCGCGGCGCGGCGGCTTTGCGCTCGCCGCGGCGGAGCTCGGCATGAGCCCGTCGGCCGTCAGCCACGCGGTGCGGCTGGTGGAAGAGCGCATCGGTCAGCCGCTCTTTGCCCGCACGACGCGCAGCGTTTCACTGACGGAAGCAGGCAAGGCGCTGGTGGAGACGGCAGCCCCTGCCCTTCAAGACATCGCCGAGCGGATGGACCGCCTCCGCGGCATCAAGGGCCGGCCCTCCGGCCTGCTCAGGATCAACGCCTCCAATATCGCGATCCCCTTGGCGGTTACGCCCGTTGTGGCGGCCATGGCCGAACGCTATCCCGATGTGACGGTCGAGGTTTTCGCCGAACAGGGCCTTGTCGATATCGTCGGCGAAGGTTTCGACGCCGGCATCAGGCTGGGCGAGATGATCGCGCAGGACATGATCACCGTGCGGCTCACGCCGCCCTTCAAGGCCGTGGTCGTCGCTTCGCCCGCCTATATCGGAAAGCACGGCCGTCCGCGTGACGTGGCCGACCTCGCGAACCACAATTGCATCAGCTACCGGCTGGTCCGCTCGGGCGGGCTCTATCGTTGGGATTTGCACGAGGACGGCAAGGATATCGTCGTCGAAGCGCGTGGCACGGTGATCGTTACCGATTCGCTCGCGGCCATTGACCTGGCGCTGGCCGGCGTTGGCCTTGCTTACGTCTTCGAGCCGCTGGTGCAGGCCGACCTGGCCGCCGGCCGTCTTGCCCGGATCCTGCCCAAGACGGCGATCGAGGAGCCCGGCCTTTTCCTTTACTTCCCGCGCCGCGCATCGATGGCGCCGAAGCTCAGGGCCTTTATCGACACCGCACAAGAAATCGGCCGGGCATCCATGCGGACACCCAGCCGAGTTGCCTGAGCTCGTAAGCTCTTCACCTTAAGGGAGACGCCGGGCGTTCCCCTTGGATTAGAGCTATTTCTTGACCGCGGCCGCGACTTCCGCCGCGAAGTCGGTCGTTTCCTTCTCGATGCCTTCGCCGAGCGCGAAGCGCAGGTAAGCGGTGATCTTGGCCGGAGCGCCGATCTCCTTCTCGGCATCCTTCAGCGCCTTCTCGACGGTGATGTCGGGATTGAGCACGAAGGCCTGCTTCAAAAGGACGACCTCTTCATAGAACTTGCGCAGGCGGCCCTCGACCATCTTCTCGATGATCGCTTCCGGCTTGCCGGTCTGGCGCGCCTGGTCGGCGAAGATCGCCTTCTCGCGCTCGACCGCGGCCGGGTCGACTTCTTCGGCCGTCAACGCCATCGGGCTGGTGGCGGCGACATGCATGGCAACCTGACGTGCGAATGCGTTGGCCGCATGCTCATTGCCCGTGGTCTCGATCGCGACCAGAACGCCTAGCTTGCCGAGGCCGTCCGCAACCGCGTTGTGGACATAGGTCGCCACCACGCCATGCGGCACGGTGAGCTTGGCCGAACGGCGGAAGCCCATGTTCTCGCCAATCGTGCCGACCGCATCCTTGATGGTGTCGGTGACCGACTTGTCGGAACCCGGGTACTTGGCGGCGGCCACGGCTTCGGTAGTGCCGTAGGCGAGCGCAACCTTGGCGACGTTGGCGACGATTTCCTGGAAGGCCGCGTTGCGGGCGACGAAGTCGGTCTCGGAATTGACCTCGACAATGGCGGCCTCACGCACGCCGGCGTCGACGCCGATCAGGCCTTCGGCCGCAGTGCGCCCGGCCTTCTTGTCGGCCTTCGAGATGCCCTTCTTGCGCAGCCAGTCGACGGCCGCTTCCATATCGCCGTTGGTTTCGTTCAACGCCGCCTTGCAGTCCATCATGCCCGCGCCGGTCAAGTCGCGGAGTTCTTTGACCTGTGCAGCCGAAATGCTCATTGTCGCCTCTTTGTTTCAAATGCGCCGACGCACCAACCGGGACTCGCGTGATGCGCTCGGCAAAAGCGCTTTAGCGCGCCAATTTATTGGAAAGATGAAGGCCGGGATCCGGCCTTCTTTAATTAAGCTTCCGGAGCTTCGGCTGCCGGGGTGCCGAGCGCCGGCTCGACTGGAGCCTCGGCCGAAGCGCCGATGTCGACGCCGAGCGCGCCCTGCTGGCGGGCGATGCCGTCGATGGCGGCCTTGGCTATCAGATCGCAATAGAGCTGGATGGCGCGAGCCGCGTCATCATTGCCGGGGATCGGGAAGTCGATCTTGTCCGGATCGCAGTTCGAATCGATGATGGCCACGACCGGAATGCCAAGGCGCTTGGCCTCGAGGATGGCGATCGCTTCCTTGTTGGTGTCGATGACGAACATCAGGTCCGGCGTCGAGCCCATGTCCTTGATGCCGCCCAGCGCCTTGTTGAGCTTCTCGCGTTCGCGGTCGAGATTCAGGCGCTCCTTCTTGGTGAGGCCCTGGGCCTCGCCGGCGAGCGTCTCGTCGAGCTTGCGCAGGCGCTGGATCGAATTCGAGATCGTCTTCCAGTTGGTGAGCATGCCGCCCAGCCAACGCGAGTTGACATAGTACTGGGCCGAACGCTGCGCGGCGTCGGCAACGATGTCGGACGCCTGGCGCTTGGTGCCGACGAACAGCACGCGGCCGCCCTTGGCAACGGTGTCGGACACCTGCTTCAGAGCCTGGTGCAGCAGCGGCACCGTCTGCGACAGGTCGATGATGTGGATGTTGTTGCGGGCGCCATAGATGTAGGGCGCCATCTTCGGATTCCAGCGATGGGTCTGGTGGCCGAAGTGAACACCAGCTTCCAAAAGCTGGCGCATGCTGTAATCTGGCAGAGCCATTCGTTAGTTCCTTTCCGGTTGGCCTCCACGGACACAGGCATTTCGGACGGGATGTCCTTGTGCCACCGGAGGTTTCAGCCGGATTTCTCCCGGGCAGACACCAAAGTCCGTGTGTGGAATGAGCGCGCATATAGAGGGGAAGCGCTACAAACGCAAGCCGTGCATCGCTTCGCCCATCAACGTGCGGCAATCAGTGCACCGGTGCCCATCATCGCGCCACCGGCGAGCCTATTCATGAGGCGCATGCGCTTCGGGGTCTTGAACCACCCGGCTGCCCGCCCCGCCATCGCGGCATAGAAGCCCATGGTGATGATGTTGACGCTGACCACGACAAGGACCACGAGCAGGCCATCGGCGAAGGTCATGGTGTCAAGGTCGAGGATCAGCGGCATGATGGAGGCGTGGAACAGGATCGCCTTCGGATTGCCGAGCGCGATGGATGCGCCGAGAAAGAAGGACCGCGACAGCCGAACCTGTGTCTGACGAGATTCGTCCGGCTTCTGGGCGGCGGCCCGCCACATCCTGATGCCGAGAAAGACCAGGTAAGCGGCGCCGGCGTATTTCAGCAAAAGAAAAATCCACTCGAAGGTCTGGGCCAAGGCCATCAATCCGAGCAACGCGAGAGTGACCAGGACGGCGTCGCCCGCGGCGACGCCCACGCCGGCTATGAAAGCCCGCAAAAACCCACGTGACAGACCATTGGTGATGACCGCGAACATCGCCGGTCCAGGCGTGGCGGCGGCCAATGAGATCGCGACGCAATAGGCCAGGAACGCCGTCACCGTCATCGTCTTACCTTCCCATTCGGCACCCGCACGCGGCGGAAGATCGCCACGATCTCCTCGCGGCTGCATTCGATCGCGCCAAGCCTGACCGCGCGATCACGCTCGAAGCCGGTGATATCGTAATGCGGCGCCGATGTCTTGGGCGGCCCCTGATAGGACGAGCGCTTAAGGCCTAGCTCGGCTGCAAAGCGATGGAGTTCGTCGGTATTGTCGGCGAGCAGATGGCACCAGCGATGGCCGGCCCATTTCCAGATCGCCGCATCGACGTAGACCGCCATCAGGCGCGCCGGATTCCGCGTGGCCTTATTTCGAAGCCGGGCAAGGCTTGGTCTGGTCGAACAGCGACAGGTTCACCAGCTTGCCGGTCATGGAGAAGTCGCCATAGTCCATGACGAGGTCGCGGGTGATGCCGTTCTCGTGCAGCTTGAAGCTGATCCGATATTCCGGCACCTCCTCGCCGCTTTTTTCGGTATCGTCGAAATAGGCGATGTCGACCGGCCAGTATTTGTCCGAGGCGAGCTTGGCCAGCGCCGGCGCTTCGGGATCCGTCTTTTGTGAATCCGCCTTCTTGCCGACGATGACGGTGGTGGTCATCACCTTGTTGGCGTCCTCGGAGCCGTCGAACAAATTGGTCTGGTAGAAATTCTCGCCCTTCTCGGCCTTGCCGATCAGCTCGACCAGATGCTGGGTCGGGAACTGCGTGGCCGCAAGCTCGAGGCTGCTCTTCTCGGGTTTGTCGATATCGACCTTGAGGCCCTTCGGTTCCCTGGTGGCCATGCCCCTCACCTCCTTGTCGAGGTTCTGGTCGACGAAGGATTTCGTCACGAAGGAAAAGGTCTTGCCTTCGCCGTCCTCGAAAGTCGTCGTCTGCTGGTCTGTCAGCCTGGTGTTGTCGTTGGTGACGATCTGGGTGACGAAGCGGAACTTGACCGTGTAACCTTCACAGGCCGAACCATTGAACTCATAAACCATGCGGCCGGTGATGCCGGTAATGCCCGAACGGTCGGAGGCCTTGTTGAGCGTGAGATCGTAGACGGCGCGGTGTGCCTGCAGCGCGGGCACCGCAAAGGCCGGCGCCATTGGGAACGCCACCGAAAGACAGGCGGCGGCGAGAAAAAGGCGCGTTGCGCGCATGCGTTGCTCCGATCGTCGCGGCCGAGGGCAGACCGCAGGGAAAGATGGTCCAGCTTAAAAAAAGTCGTGGCGGAAGCGAGGCAAAAATAGCAATTTCGGCCCGGCCAGCGCGGCGTCTTCCAGCAATAGGGAAAAGCTATGAGCGAAACAATCGAAAAGCGGCTAAGCGATCTTGGCGTCACCATTCCGGCCGCCGCCGCGCCTGCCGCCAACTACGTGCCCTATTGCCGCACCGGCAACACGCTGTTCACCGCCGGCCAGTTGCCGCTGAAAGACGGCAAGCTGCAGGCAAGCGGGCTGCTCGGCCGCGACCTCGATACCGCTGCCGGCAAGGAAGGCGCTAAATTCTGCGCCATCAACATCCTGGCGCAGGCCAAGGCCGCACTGGGCGATCTCGAAAAAATAAGCCGCCTGGTCAAGATCACCGTCTTCGTCGCCTCCGCGCCTGACTTCGTCGAGCAGCATCTGGTCGCCAACGGCGCCTCCGACTTCCTGGTCGCGGCACTCGGCGAGCGCGGCAAGCACGCCCGCTCCGCCGTCGGCACAGCCTCGCTGCCGCTCAATGCCGCGGTCGAGATCGAAGCGATCTTCGAAGTCGAGTGAGGCTTGAGATGACCGACCTGTCCTGGCTGATTGCGCAGCCTGTCGCGCATCGCGGCTTCCACGACATGAACAAGACGCGCTGGGAAAACACGCTGTCGGCTTTCGCCGCGGCGGCCGAGCGCGGCTACGCCATCGAATGCGACGTGCATATCTCGTCCGACGGCATCCCGGTCATCATCCATGATGGCGATCTGAAACGGCTCACCGGCCATGTCGGGTTTGTCTGGCAACGCACCGCGGCCGAGCTGGCGACGCTCAAGATCGGCGGCACCAAAGACCATGTGCCGACGCTCGAGGAAGCGCTCGACCTGATCGACGGCCGCGTACCGCTGGTGATCGAGCTGAAGGGCGTTCCCGGGCATGATGCGGGCCTGGTGGCCAGCGTCGGCCGGCTGCTCAAGCGCTATCAGGGCAAGGTGGCGATCATGTCGTTCGACCACTGGCTGATCCGGGATTTCGCCAAGGACGCGCCGGGCATCCCCGGCGGGCTGACCGCTTACGGCAGCGAGAACCAGCTGATCGAGGCACACTTCGCCATGCTCGCGCATGACCTCGCCTTTACGTCCTACGCCGCCGGCGACCTGCCGAACCCGTTCGTCAGCTTCGTGCGCGAAAAGCTCAAAATGCCTGTCATCACCTGGACCGTGCATGACCAGCCCGCGGTCGACCTCACCTTCAAATATGCCGACCAGATGACCTTCGAGGGTTTCGAGCCCGATTTGGTCAAGGTCGCCTAGAGCCGGATGATTTCAGGTCGAGACGACCTGAAATCTGATCCGCCTCCAAATCAATCTAAGGAGAGAGCATGATGTCGCCCGAAAACCGCTCCACACTTTTCGGCATCATGCTCTGAGACAGTGCCTCAAACGTGACTTGTAGCGGCTCGGACGAAGCTTAAATAAGCCCCATGGATCAGGGCGACGACGACGATGGACAGGCAGCGAACGCGGATTATGCGATCCGCATCGCGGCGGGCATCGGCGCATTCACCTGCGAGGAATGGAACGGCTTTACCGGAACCACGCGCGGCGACAAAGAAAACGGCTACAACCCTCTGGTTTCATTCGCTTTTCTAAGCGCCTTGGAAGAGTCGGGCTGCGCCGTCCGCCGCACCGGCTGGCAGGGCCATCATCTGAGACTTGAAACCGCGCAAGGCAGGCTTCTTGGCGCCGTCCCCTGTTACCTCAAATCGCACAGCCAGGGCGAATATGTCTTCGACCATGGCTGGTCCGACGCTTTCGAGCGCGCCGGCGGCCGCTATTACCCCAAGCTGCAATGCTCGGTGCCGTTCACGCCGGTGACCGGCCCTCGCCTGCTGGTCGGCAAGGGCGAGGACGCGGGCGCGGTGAAGGCCGGTCTGGCGGAGGGGTTGAAACTCGTGACCGACAAGCTCGGTGTCTCCTCCGCGCATGTCACCTTCGCCAACGAGCTTGATGCTGCGACACTGGAGGCAGCAGGGTTCCTGCATCGCACCGACCAGCAGTTCCACTTCTTCAACGAAGGCTTTTCCAGCTACGATGATTTCCTCGCCACGCTTGCCTCGCGCAAGCGCAAGGCCATGAAGAAGGAGCGCCGCGAGGCACTGGCCGACGGCATCAGCATCGACTGGCTGACCGGCAAGGACATCACCGAACGCGCCTGGGACGATTTCTTCGCCTTCTACATGGATACCGGCGGCCGCAAATGGGGCCGGCCCTATCTCAATCGGCAGTTCTTCTCGCTGATCGGCGAGCGCATGGCCGACGACATCCTGCTCGTCATGGCAAAGCGTAACGGGCGCTACATTGCCGGCGCCATCAACTTTATCGGCTCCGACGCGCTTTACGGGCGCAACTGGGGCTGTATCGAGGACCACCCCTTCCTGCATTTCGAGGTCTGCTACCACCAGGCGATCGACTTCGCCATCGAGCGCGGGCTGAAGGTGGTGGAGGCCGGCGCGCAGGGCGAGCACAAGCTGGCGCGCGGCTACCGGCCGGTGACCATGCATTCGGCGCACTACATTTCGCATCCCGGCTTGCGCAATGCCGTCGCCGACTATCTCAGGCGCGAGCGGCGCGAGGTCGAGCGCATGGGCGAATATCTCGAAGAGCACACGCCCTTCCGCAAGGATCTTCACGAATAAAATTCCGGAAGCGAAAAGGCGGCTGACGCCAACGCGCTTCGCCGGCGGATCGTCCAGTCGCCTTGCCGCCCATCGGTTGCTTCGCTACACCGGACGGCGAATACAATTGGGAGCGCCCCCGCCATGACCCAAGCCTATGATCCCGGCAACATCTTCGCGAAGATCCTGCGCGGCGAGATTCCATCTCACCGCGTCTACGAGGACGACGCGGTCGTCGCCTTCATGGATGTGATGCCGCAAGGCATAGGCCACACGCTTGTGGTGCCCAAGGCGCCGTCGCGCAACATCCTCGACGCCGATCCGGCGACGTTCGGTCCATTGTTTGCCGTGGTTCAGAAAGTGGCGGTGGCAGTGAAAAAGGCCTTCAATGCCGACGGCGTCACCTTGATGCAGTTCAACGAGCCGGCCTCCGGGCAGACCGTCTATCATCTCCACGTCCACGTCATGCCGCGCTTCGAGGGCGTGCCGTTGAAGCCGCATTCCGGTCAGATGGAGAAGCCGGAAGTGCTGGCCGAGAATGCCGGAAAGATCCGGGCAGCGCTTGGTAGCTGACGCGGCCTTCGACCCGGTTCCTGCGCGCTGACCGCTCCAAAGAAAAGAGCCCCGTCGCCGGGGCTCTTTTTGCATTTCAATCGAGAGGGCGGATCAGCTCTTGCGCGGCAGTTGCGGCACCAGGCTGCGCTTGTTGCCGTCCTTGCCCTTCGGATCCGGCTTCTGCGCCACGGCCTTCTTGGCGGTCGGCTTTTTGCCGACCGTCTTGGCGACCGTCTTTTTCGGCTTCGGCGCGTCTTCCGGTTCTTCCTTCTTCGGCTGCACGGGCGACTCGTCGGCGAGCGACTCGAGCTTCAGGCCGGACTCGCCGGTTTCCTTCTTCTCGACGGTGACGCGAACGGTGCCGCCCTTCTTGAGCTTGCCGAACAGCACTTCGTCAGCCAGAGGCTTCTTGATGTGCTCCTGGATGATCCGGCCCAGCGGACGCGCGCCCATGCGCTCGTCATAGCCCTTGTCGGCCAGCCAGGCGATCGCGTCCGGCGACAGGTCGAAGGTGACGCCACGCTCGGAGAGCTGCGCTTCCAGCTGCATGACGAACTTCTGCACCACCTGGTGGATAACCGGCACCGGCAGCGAGCCGAACGGGATGATCGCGTCCAGACGATTGCGGAATTCCGGCGTGAACAGCCGGTTGATCGCCTCGACATCATCGCCTTCGCGCTTGGTCGAACCGAAGCCGATCGCCGCGCGCTGCGCGTCCGACGCGCCCGCATTGGTGGTCATGATCAGGATCACATTGCGGAAGTCGATCTGCTTGCCGTTGTGATCGGTCAGCTTGCCGTGGTCCATCACCTGCAACAGGATGTTGAACAGGTCCGGATGCGCCTTTTCGACTTCGTCCAGCAACAGCACGCAATGCGGATGCTGGTCTACGCCGTCGGTCAGGAGGCCGCCCTGGTCGAAGCCGACATAACCGGGAGGCGCGCCGATCAGCCGCGAGACGGTGTGGCGTTCCATGTATTCCGACATGTCGAAGCGGATCAGCTCGACGCCGAGCGAGGCGGCAAGCTGCTTGGCCACTTCCGTCTTGCCGACGCCGGTCGGGCCCGAGAACAGGTAGGAGCCGATCGGCTTTTCCGGTTCGCGCAGGCCGGCGCGCGCCAGCTTGATCGCCGAGGTCAGCGCGGTGATGGCCGTGTCCTGACCGTAGACGACACGCTTCAACTCGATATCGAGCCCCTGCAACACCTTCTCATCGTCGGCCGAGACCGTCTTCGGCGGGATGCGCGCCATGGTGGCGATCGTCGCCTCGATCTCCTTGATGCCGATCGTCTTCTTGCGCTTGGCTTCCGGCACCAGCATCTGCGAAGCGCCGGTCTCGTCGATCACGTCGATCGCCTTGTCCGGCAGCTTGCGGTCGTTGATGTAGCGCGCCGACAGCTCAACCGAGGCCTTGATGGCTTCGCTCGTGTAGCGGACCTTGTGGAACTCCTCGAAATAGGGCTTCAGGCCCTTCATGATCTCGATGGCGTCCTCAATGGTCGGCTCGTTGACGTCGATCTTCTGGAAGCGCCGCACCAGAGCGCGGTCCTTCTCGAAGAACTGGCGGAATTCCTTGTAGGTGGTCGAGCCGATGCAGCGGATGGCGCCGGACGACAGCGCCGGCTTCAGAAGGTTCGATGCATCCATCGCGCCGCCCGAGGTGGCGCCCGCCCCGATCACGGTGTGGATCTCGTCGATGAACAGCACCGCGCCCGGATAGTCCTCGAGCTCCTTGACGACCTGCTTCAGCCGCTCCTCGAAGTCACCGCGATAGCGGGTGCCGGCCAAAAGCGTGCCCATGTCGAGCGCGAAGATGGTGGCGTCCTGCAGCACTTCCGGCACATCGCCCTCGACGATGCGCTTGGCGAGACCTTCGGCGATCGCCGTCTTGCCGACGCCCGGGTCACCGACATAGAGCGGATTGTTCTTGGAACGGCGGCACAGCACCTGGATGGTGCGGTTGATCTCGCTGTCGCGGCCGATCAGCGGATCGATCTTGCCGGCCCGTGCCTTGTTGTTGAGGTTGACGCAGTAGGCGGTCAGCGCGTCCTGCTGCTTCTTCTTGCCGTTTTCCTCCTGCGGCTCGGCGCCGTTCTGGCCGCCCTGCTCGTCCTCGGCGCCGCGCGGCGTGCGCGACTCCGAAGCGCCCGGGCGCTTGGCGATGCCATGCGAGATATAGTTGACCGCGTCATAGCGGGTCATCTGCTGTTCCTGCAGGAAATAGGCGGCATGGCTCTCGCGCTCGGCGAAGATGGCGACGAGCACATTGGCGCCTGACACTTCCTCACGGCCGGACGACTGCACATGGATCACGGCGCGCTGGATCACGCGCTGGAAGCCTGCCGTCGGCTTCGAATCCTCGTCGTAACCGGTGACGAGATTGTCGAGTTCGGTGTCGATATAGGTGAGAACCGTGTGCTTGAGCTCGTCGAGATCGACGTTGCAGGCGCGCATGACGGCGGCAGCCTCGGTGTCGTCGATCAGGGCGAGCAGCAGGTGTTCGAGCGTCGCATACTCATGATGCCGCTCGTTGGCGAATGTCAGCGCCTGATGTAGCGCCTTTTCCAGGCCTTGGGAGAAAGCCGGCATGTTACCTCACTTCTTCTCCATCACGCATTGCAGCGGATGCTGATTCTGTCGGGCGAAATCCATGACCTGAGACACTTTGGTCTCGGCCACCTCGAATGTATAGACCCCGCACTCGCCCACTCCATGATTGTGAACATGCAGCATGATGCGTGTGGCGGCCTCGCGGTCCTTCTGGAAAAAGCGTTCCAGGACGTGAACCACGAACTCCATGGGAGTGTAGTCGTCGTTAAGGATGAGGACCCTGTAAAGGCTGGGCTTCTTGGTCTTGGTTTTGGTGCGCGTGATAACGGCAGTGCCGCGACCGGGATCGTTGCGGTCGCCGTCATTTTGCATTCGCACCACGGGTGCCGTGGCAGTGGAGCCAATCGTCACTTAGTTCTGCCTCTTCGAATCCTCATGCGAGTTCAACATGTAGGTGCTCGATGAACGATTTTAAGCCCTTCTGTTTAGCTGACAATATGGCTAGGTGGGCAAACCTCAGCGAATTTCTCAATCGTGAATGCCGCAACGCGCATAGGGTTGCGGCCGGGCATGAAAAAACCCGGCCGCGCTCGCGCGACCGGGTCCTTTCGATTGGCCGGCTGGCCGTATCGGGTGTGATCGGGCGAAATTACTTCGCCTTGGCGACCACCGATTCGAACGGCTTGTAGGCTTCCTTGGCGAGCTCGGCATAGAGATTGCCGATCTTGCTGGCCTCGGCCACGAAGCTCTCATAGCTTTGCTTGGCGTAATCGGTCTGGATCTCGATGGCCTTCTCGATCGACTTGGCCGCGAACAGCTTCTCGAAGGCGGCGTTGCCGGCCTCGAAGCTCTTCTTGCTGTATTCGCCGGCCTCGGTGGCGATCGCCTGCGCGCCCTTGGTGAGCGAGGCAAAGCTCTTCAGCCCGGTGTCGGCAAACTCCTTGCCGTATTTCGCGAAGTCCTCATACGTCTGGGTCATTTCATATTTCCCTTTGGTTGAAACGCCCTTTTTGGCCCCGGGCGCCCTTGTGCAATGCACCTCAATATATTGTGCGATGCACAAAAGTCAAGAATCCCTTGGCATGCAGGGGCTCCAGCGCCGGCGGCCGGTAAATTTCGATTAAAGAAAAGCTCGATTTGCCGAAAAATGGTGAACGCGGCGGTTACCATAAACGGATTGGTAACGCTGAGCGCGATAGCTTGGCCGGAAGCGAGGCAGGCACTCCCATAGCCGCCTCCGGGGCAACGAAAATTCAGGGTAAGTAACGGTGCGTCAGGCGTTGTCGGGCTTCGTCTCCAAATCTTCATTCTCCTTCAAGGCAATCGCCATCGCCGCGCTTGCGGTGACGATTGTCGCCGCCGATGTCGCGTCGGCTCTTGCCGCAAAGTCCGCGGCGATAGTCGTCGATGCCAAGACCGGCAAGGTGCTCTATTCGGCCGACGCCAACGGCCGGCGCTATCCGGCCTCGCTGACCAAGATGATGACGCTCTACCTCACCTTCGAGGCGCTGGCGAAGGGCAGGATCGGCAAGAACACACCGGTACAGTACTCGGCACATGCCGCGGCCCAGCCGCCGACCAAGCTTGGCGTGCGCCCCGGTGGCTCGGTTCCGGTCGAGACCGCGATCCTGTCCATGGTGACGAAGTCGGCCAATGACTCGGCCACCGCGCTTGGCGAGCTGCTCGGCGGCAGCGAAGACAATTTCGCCCGCATGATGACGGCAAAGGCGCGCCAGCTCGGCATGAACGGCACCGTCTTCCGCAACGCCAACGGCCTGCCCGACCCTGGCCAGTTCACCACGGCTCACGACATGGCGATGCTGGGCATAGCGCTGCGCGAGCATTACCCGCAATATTACGGCTATTTCTCGCAGCGCTCCTTCCTGTATGGCCGCCAGCGCATCAACGGCCACAACCGCCTGCTTGGCCGCATCAAGGGCGTCGACGGCATCAAGACCGGCTATACCCGCGCCTCGGGCTACAACCTCGTCTCCTCCGTCGCCGACGGCGACCGCCGCCTGGTCGCGGTGGTGATGGGCGGCGCTTCCGGCCGCAGCCGCGACAACCAGATGGCCGCGCTGATCACCACCTACATGCCGCGCACCTCGACGCGAGGCGGCGGCGATCTCATCGCCAAGGGCAACGACAATCCGATCAAGACGTTGGCCAAGGTCTTCTTGCCCAAGCAGGACGCGCCGACACCGGATGCCAAGCCGGCAACGGATGACGCCGTCGTTGCCTCGGCCGATGACGTTGAGGACGACACCCAGCAGGTCGCCGAAGCGACCAAGCCCTTGATCAAGGCCAGGAAGGTGAAGACCATTGCCGTGGCCGCCATGGCGCCGGCTCCCAAATCCGAGGAGACCTCGCCCCAGGTCGTCACCGCCTATGCCGAGCCAGCGCCCGCCGCGCCGGCGATCGACCCGGTCAAGACATCGTCGGTGCCGTCCGGCTGGGTGGTACAGGTCGCTTCCTCGCCGACGAAATCGGGAGCCCAGACCCTGCTTGACCAGACTGCCAAGCAGGCGCCGAAGGTGCTGGCGGATGCCTCTGGCTTCACCGTCGCCTTCGACAAGGACGGCATCACCTACTACCGCGCCCGCTTCGGCGGCTTCGGCTCGAAGGACGCCGCCTGGAAGGCGTGCGATGCCCTGAAGCGCAAGAAAATCTCGTGTTACGCCGTCGAGCAATAGGCGGTTCTTGAAATCTCCCGGAAGGTACCTGCGTCGAAGGAGACTAATCGTGATTGGAGAGCAAGACGTCCTTGGCTTCATTGATCCGCGCCGCCAGGACAGACGTGCCGCCGACATCGGCGTTCAGGCGCTGCATCAGGCGGCGGTGCGCCTCGCGGATATCCGCCGCGGCAGCCCCCGCTTCAAGACCAAGGACCTTGTAGGCCTCCTCCTTAGTCATGGCGCCCGTACCTGGCGCAACACTCAGCCCTTCGCCACCGTGCGGCTGCGCGTCCTTGCGCCAGACGGGAAAACGGCCGTCAAGATACGTCTCTAAAAGCTGGCGGCTCTCCGGATCGGGACTGAGCTCGCCATAAAGCCGGCGCAGGTCCGTCAGCCCCATGGCACCCAGCATCTTGCCCTCATAACGTCCGGCCAGGACAAGACCCTCGAGCCTGCCGCTATCGTGATCGAGGTCCATTTCGAGCGCGGCGGTGCGCACCGTCGAGTGTTTGGATGCGGCGGCGCGCGCCGGGGGCCGCCTCGTGCGTATCCAGCCGACCCAGGCCAGCGCCGCGAGCAAGAGCAGCCCGCCGATAAGGCTGCGGCCGAAGATCAGCATCGGCGCGCCAACCAGGCCCAGCAAGGTCGGTCCAAGCGACCTGAGGCTATCCGCCATCCTTGCCGGATCCGCGCGCACAAAAAGCACCGCGGCGCCCAAAAGCACCACAAGCACCGCTGCCAAAGTGAGGATCACGCCCATCGATTTGCGCCGCCATACGGATGACTGAGCATAAGAAATAGGATGGGACCAAGGTCCGGCGCTTGCAAGTCCCACATCGCACAAGCCGAAGGGCCAGCACCGCGGGCGAGGCGCGAAGCCGCGCTACAAGAGGCCGAGTTCGGCGAGTTCCAGCCTGAGTTTCGGCGGCATTTCGGCCAGTGCTGCCTTGCCCTTGCCGAGATCGGCCGGCGCATCGGCAGGCTTCAGATAGCGCCAGCCCTGGAAGGCGCGGCGCGGCTGCCACTCGGTGCGCACCACATTCGGATCGAGCATAAGATGACAGCGGCCGATGCCCTCGCCGTCGGTGAAGGGCCGTATCTCGGTGATCAGCTGCCGGCACTGGACGCTGCCCTTGATCACCCAATAGAGCGAGCCGCCATCGGTGATCTCGCCGCCGCGCGTCGGCACCATGCGGGTGGTGTGCCAGTGCTCGGCCGGCTCGCCGGCGCGACGCCGCTCGTCGAGGCGGAACTCGATCCACTCTTCGAGATCCTCGACGCTGTCGCAGCCGACGCACAGTTTTAGGAGATTGAGAGACATGCCCCAAGATTTAGCCACTCGCCTTGACGCGTCAACGCCTTGAGCGACTTCTCCACAGGGCCAGCGGGATAACGCCATAAAACCTGCAGGAAATGTGGGGTAGCATGAATACTGCACGACTTCAGACCATCACCGCCGGAGTGGCCAGTTTCTCTGGACAAAAGAGGGCTGTGCCGGTCACCATAGGCAACCTGGGCTATTGGCGGAGCATACACCTTGGCACGCGGTCGAGAACAAAACGGTCCGAACAGGCGCGACGTGGTTTTGGCGGCTACGCTGATGCTGTCGGCCATCGTCACGCGGGCGCAGGGCGCGCCATCTGCCTCCAATGGAAAATCCCAGACGTCGGCAACCAAACCAGACATCGAGGCACGCATTCAGCGTGTCCTTAGCGGGCTTCGACCGCCCATTGGATTTGACGGTCAGCCGCACGCCTTGCTTGCCGAAAGGATGCGCGCGCTGCACGTTCCCGGTGTCAGCATCGCTGTCATCCATAACGGCGCGGTGGAATGGGCGCGAGGCTTCGGTGTGGCAAAGAAGGGCGGCCGCCCGATTGGGCCGGACACGCTCTTTCAGGCCGCATCGATCAGCAAGCCGGTCACGGCGATGGCGGTGCTGGCTTTGGCCCAAGCGGGAAGACTTGACCTCGATGCGGACGTCAATTCCTACTTGAAGAGTTGGAAAGTACCGGCGAATTCGTACACCGATAAGGCGAAAGTCACCCTTCGGGAACTGCTCAGCCACTCCGCGGGAACGACCGTGAATGGTTTTGCAGGATATCAGGCAGGGGCGGCGATCCCGTCCCTCATCGAGGTGTTGAACGGCTCTTCGCCGGCGAACAACCGTCCAATTGTCGTCGATGAGCCGCCGGGCGAACGTTTTCGGTATTCCGGCGGTGGCTATACGATCGTGCAGCAGTTGCTGATCGACGTGACCGGTAGACCGTTTGAGGATTTGCTCGACGAGATGGTGCTCCGCCCGCTTGGGATGGCCCGGAGCAGTTATCGCCAACCGCTGCCTGCCAGCGACCTTCTCCACGCTGCCATGCCGCACATCGCAAATGGCGACCCGGTCTCCGGTGGTCCACACACTTATCCCGAACTGGCCGCGGCGGGATTGTGGACGACACCGACCGATCTGGCTCGCTTCGATCTCGCCCTGCTCGATGCGTGGGCAGGCCGGTCAATGCCAGTGCTTTCCCAACCGGCGGCGATTCAAATGCTCACTTCCGGGCTTGACGCCTACGGGCTGGGCCTGATCGTCCGTGGTTCCTCGCCACATCGTCGTTTTAGCCATGATGGCGTGAATGCCGGTTTCATCAATTCGATGATTTCCTATGAAACAGGCGACGGCGCCGTCGTGATGACGAACGGCGACCAGGGCGACATCCTGGTTGCGGAGATCATGCAAAGCATCGCCGCCGAGTACCAATGGCCGGACTAGGCCCGCAAAGAGCGGAAACTGGTCGCGGTCGATCCAAAGCTGGTGGAGCGATTGGTCGGAACTTATCGACTTAGCCCAACCATGGTCCTTCATATTTCAAATGAAGGTGGGAATTTGTTTTCGCAGGCGACAGGACAAGCGAAATTCGAGCTGTTCCCACAAAGCGAACGCTACTTCTTCACGACCGCGTTCGATTCGGTCCTTACCTTCGAGACCGACGGCTCAGCCATTGCTCAGCGGTTGACCATCTACCAGGACGGCCAGGATCACACTGCTAATCGCATCCCGTAATCGCGGACCTCAGCACTCGACCACATTGACCGCCAAGCCGCCGAGGCTGGTTTCCTTGTATTTCTCGTTCATGTCGAGGCCGGTCTGGCGCATGGTCTCGATCGCGGCGTCGAGCGGCACGAAATGGGTGCCGTCGCCCTTGATGGCAAGCGAGGCGGCCGTCACCGCCTTCACCGCGCCCAGCGCATTGCGCTCGATGCAAGGCACCTGGACCAAGCCGCCAACCGGGTCGCAAGTCATGCCGAGATGATGCTCGAGCGCGATCTCGGCGGCGTTCTCCACCTGCTCGGGCGTGCCGCCCATGACGGCGCACAGGCCGGCGGCGGCCATGGCCGAAGCGGAACCCACCTCGCCCTGGCAGCCGACCTCGGCGCCCGAGATCGAGGCGTTCGATTTGATGATGCCGCCAACAGCGGCGGCCGTCAGCAGGAAGTCACGGATGCTTGGCTGGTCTGCCTCGGGATGGAAATGCAGCCAGTAGCGCAGCACGGCCGGCAAGGTACCGGCAGCCCCATTGGTTGGCGCCGTCACGACGCGACCGCCGGCGGCGTTCTCCTCGTTGACCGCCATGGCGTAGATCGACAGCCAGTCATTGGCGAGCAAGGGATTGGGCCGGTTCTGCTGCCACTGTTCCTGCAGCTTGTCGTGCAGTTGTCGCGCGCGGCGGCGCACCTTCAGCCCACCTGGCATGATGCCGTCCTGCGACAGCCCGCGATCGATACAGCCTTTCATCGCGCCCCAGATCGCGTCCAAGCCCGCATCGAGCTCCTCGCGCGACATGTGCTTCTCCTCGTTGGCGCGCTTCATCTCGGCGATCGAAAGCCCGCTCTTTGCCGCCATCGCCAGCATCTCGACGGCATTCTTGAACGGGTACGGCACCTTCTTGCCTTCGGTCGTCACCGACCCCTTCGTCTTCATGCGCTGCAGCTCTTCCTCGGAAACCACGAAGCCGCCACCGATCGAATAATAGATGCGCTTGAGCAGCAGCCGGTCGGATGCGTCATAGGCATAGAAGGCCATGCCATTGGCGTGGCCGGTCAGCGGCGTCTTGCGGTCGAGCACAAGGTCCTTGGCCGGGTCGAAACGATAGGCCGGATGCCCGGGGGGCGAAATGCGCTTCTCCGCGCCGATGCGGGCGACGATGCCATCCGCCTCGTCCGGATCCACCGTCTGCGGCGTCTGGCCGGCCAGGCCGAGGATGACGGCGCGGTCCGAGCCGTGGCCGATGCCGGTGTAGGCGAGCGAGCCATGCAGGCTGGCGCCGATGCGATCGACCTTCACGCCTGCCGGGCGAGGCCAGTCGCCGGCCAGGATCTCGTCGAGGAACCGGCGCGCGGCCGTCATCGGCCCCATCGTGTGCGAGCTCGATGGGCCGATGCCGATCTTGAACAGGTCGAAAACCGAAAGGAACACGGGGCCGTTGTCTCCTGAGGGTCGCTCAAACTTATATATAGGAATTCCCGGGATGTTTCCGCTGTTTTGCATGTCGCGGCTCGGCGGCTGCCGACCTTGTTTGCTCCGTCAGCGACATCGCCCCGTCGACAGCTTTGGCGCCCGTCGAAGCACAGGCTCGGCCTGTGTTACAAGAACGCATGGGCGACTCACTCCACCTGTCAGCGGCAGATCTGGCGGCTTTGACCTTCTTCCTGGTCGTCTGGGTGCTGCATACGCTCGCCTCCGACGGCAAGCTGATCAGCCGCGTCTCCCTGACGACCGCGATGAACGCCCAGCGCGAGGCCTGGATGCGCAATATGGCCGAGCGTGAAATCCGCATCGTCGACACCGCGATCATGAGCGGCCTGCAACAAGGCACCGCCTTCTTTGCTTCCTCTTCCCTGATCGCGCTGGGCGGCTGTTTTGCCCTGCTTGGCGCTTCTGACCGCGTGCTGCAGGTTCTGGCCGACTTGCCGTTCGGCACGGCTTCGTCGCGCGAAGCCTTCCAGACCAAGGTGTTCGGCCTGGTGCTGATCCTGGCCTTCGCCTTCTTCAAATTCGGTTGGGCCTACCGGCTGTTCAATTACTGCTCGATCCTGATCGGCGCGGTGCCGACCCCGCATGGCCCGGCTTCCCGCAACCCGGTCAGCGAAACGGCGGTCTGGCGGGCGACGCGGATGAACGTGCTCGCCGGCAAGCACTTCAACTCCGGCCTGCGCGCCGTCTTCTTCTCGATCGGCTATCTCGGCTGGTTCGTCGATCCGATGGTGTTCGTGGTGTCGACGCTGGTGCTTCTGGCGGTGCTGGTGCGCCGCCAGTTCTTCTCAGCGGCGCGGCAGGCGGTGCTCGGTCAGCCGCCCGGCCCGGGGAAGAACTGATCGATCTTGCCGGATAGCTTGTAGGCGAAAAGCCCGATCCATTCGCGGACCGCAATTGTGGTCGCCTGCACCGAATCGATGGGGTTGTCGCGGTAGAAGCCGATGCCTTCCTTGCCCGAGGTGCGATAGTCGACCGGCCACGGGATGGTCGCAAAACCGGCCATGTCGAACAGCGCCTTGGCGCGCGGCATATGGAAAGCCGAGGTGACCAGCAGCCAGCTCTCGCCCGGCTTCGGCTCGACAAGTTTTCGCGAGAACACCGCATTCTCGTAGGTGTTGCGCGATTTGTCCTCGAGGATCAGCCGATCGGCCGAAACGCCCAAAGCACCGAGCAGTCGGGGTGCGGTATCGGCGTCGCCCTCGCCGTCGAGGAAAAGCGAGCCGTTGCCGCCGGACACGACTATTTTTGCCTGCGGGAAGCGTCTCGCGAGAATCGCCGTCTCGACCATGCGGTCGCCGCCGCTGTTCAACTCATAGCCGCCGCGCGCGAGATTGATGGCGCCCTCGAAGCCGCCGCCAAGCACGACGATGCCATCCACCTTTTCGGGCAGTGACGGCTTGGGAAAGCGTTCTTCGAGCGGGTTCAGCATCATCGCGCCAAGCGACGTCCAGGCCGAAAGAACCAGGATTGCTAAGCCGAGCACGCTGCCGGTCGCCGCCAGCCGCCGGCGTCCGAACAATGCCGCCAGCAGGCCTGCGAACAGCAGGAAGATGGCCAGGTTGATCGGCTGGCCGAAGAACCAGAAGATTTTCGAAAGATGGTAGAACATCCCTCACCTCGTTACAGCGCCGGGCATCTTTTGGACGAGCAAAGGACGCTGCAACGCTTTAATTTTGGCTCATGACCCCGAATATCGGAGCCGATTTTCGGGGTGATGAGCGAGATGAGGACGAGGCTACCACCACTTTTCCGGCTGGAACCTGCCCGCGGCCTGTTCGATGACATGCGCGGTCTGGAACAGCGTTTCCTCGTCGAACGGGCGGCCGATCAGCTGCAGGCCGAGCGGCAGGCCCTTGCCGTCGAGGCCAGCCGGCACGGAAATGCCGGGAAGGCCGGCCATGTTCACCGTCACGGTGAAGATGTCGTTGAGGTACATCTTGACCGGATCGGAGGCCATGTCCTCGTCGGCGATGCCGAAGGCGGCCGATGGGGTTGCAGGCGTCAGGATGACGTCGACGCCGGCGGCAAAGACGTTCTCGAAGTCGCGCTTGATCAGCGTGCGCACCTTCTGCGCCTGCAGATAGTAGGCATCGTAATAGCCAGCCGACAGCACATAGGTGCCGATCATGATGCGGCGCTTGACCTCGCGGCCGAAACCGGCGGCGCGCGTCTTCTCATACATGTCGATGATGTCCTTGCCGGGCACGCGCAAACCGTAGCGAACGCCGTCATAGCGGGCGAGGTTCGACGAAGCCTCGGCAGGGGCCACGATATAGTAGGCCGGCAAAGCATATCTGGTGTGCGGCAGGGAGATGTCGACGATCTCGGCGCCGGCGTCCTTCAGCCAGGCAATGCCCTGCTGCCAGAGCGCCTCGATGTCTTCCGGCATGCCGTCGACGCGATACTCCTTCGGAATGCCGACCTTCATGCCCTTGATCGGCTTGCCGATCGCCGCCTCATAGTCCGGCACCGGGCGGTCGACCGAAGTCGTGTCCTTCGGGTCGACGGAGGCCATCGACTTCAACAGGATCGCGGCGTCGCGCACGTCGCGCGCGATCGGCCCGGCCTGGTCGAGCGAGGAAGCGAAGGCGACGATTCCCCAGCGCGAGCAGCGCCCGTAAGTCGGCTTGATGCCGACCGTGCCGGTCAGGGCGGCGGGCTGGCGGATCGAGCCGCCGGTGTCGGTGGCGGTTGCGCCGGCGCACAGGAAGGCGGCCACGGACGAAGCCGACCCGCCGGACGAGCCACCCGGCACCAGCTGGGCGTTGTCCAAAGTCCGCGCCGTCCTCGTGCCACCGGCGGAGACAAAGCCGCCATCGCCCTGGTGCGTCGTAGGCATCACCACCGTGTCGAGACGCGAACGCCGCCACGGATTGATGACCGGGCCGTAATAGGAGGTTTCGTTGGATGAGCCCATGGCGAACTCGTCCATGTTGAGCTTGCCGAGCATGACGGCGCCGTCGGCCCATAGATTGGTGGTCACGGTCGATTCATAGCGCGGCTTGAAGCCGTCCAGCACATGGCTGCAGGCCTGGGTGTGGATGCCTTCGGTGGCGAACAGGTCCTTGATGCCGAGCGGAATGCCCTCGAGCGCGCCGCCCTCGCCCTTGGCGAGCTTGGCATCGGACGCCTTGGCCATGTCGCGCGCCTTGTCGGCGGTGACCGTCACATAGGCATTGAGCACGGGATTGGCGCGATCGATCGCCGCAAGGTAGGCCTCGGTGATCTCGGCCGCGGAGATCTCCTTGCCACGCAGCTTGGTGCGGGCCTCGGAAATGGTGAGATGTGTGAGATCGCTCATCAGGCAAGGCTCTTTTCGTAAAACACCGACCACTCGGAGTCGGGATAATCCAGCACCGGTCCGCAACGCGAAAATCCGGCGCGCTCATACACGGTCCAGGCAGCGGGATGCCGATCGCCGGTTTCGAGAACCAGACGCGTCAACCCTTCCTGGCGGGCCAGCGCCTCGACCCGTCCGACGATCTCTGCGCCGATCTTTTGGCCGCGATGCGAGGCGCGCGTATACATGCGCTTGACCTCGCCGACAGCATCGTCATGGCGCTTCAGCGCGCCGCAACCGACGGCCAAGCCATTGTCGCGGGCGATGAACACGGTGGTATCCTTGCCGGCCATCTGCTCGACGGTCAGGTGGTAACAATGCTCGGGCGGCGTCAATTCGAGCAGCGCAGCGTTGAGTTCGGCGACCAGCGCGCGCACGTCGTCCTGCAAAGGCGTCTCGACGGCGATCTCGACAGCCACGGGCTACTCCACCACCTTCGGAACCAGGAAGAAATTCTCGTCCGTTGCCGGCGCGTTGGCGACGATGTCTGCGGCCTTGTTGCCGTCGGTGACTGCATCCTGGCGCTTCTTCATCTCCATCGGCGTGACCGAGGTCATCGGCTCGACGCCCGAGACGTCGACCTCGTTCAATTGCTCGACGAAGCCAAGGATGGCGTTCAATTCGCCGGTCATGCGCTCGGCATCCTCCTCGCTCACCGCGATACGGGCAAGGCGCGCGACGCGCTTCACGGTCTGAAGATCAACGGACATGTTCTTTTCGCCTCGGGAAAACCAGTGCGGGCTATAGCGGCGCGGCGCTTGCCGCGCAACATGGATGATGCCGGAGTGGCCGCTTGCGGTGCCCCCAGCGTTTACTGAGGCAACACCCCGCCGTCGCAGTGATAGTAACTGCCGCTGTCGCCGGCCTGCTCGCTTTCACCGTCGACCGGCCGGACTGAGACGAGATCAATTCCGGCCGCCGGCCCGGGGATCGCGGCCACCAGCATCGAAACGCAAAGAGTCCGTCCCAAGATCATGGTTTTGTTCCAGATTCCTGGCGGAATGACCTAGGCTGTAGTGACAATTTAATCATTTGAGCCAGAGCATGATCGCAGCGAGCTTGACGAAGCCGAGGAAGTTGGCAGCGATCTTGTCGTAGCGCGTTGCGATGCGCCGCCACTGCTTGAGCTCGCGAAGAACGCCTCGATGCCCCAGCGGTTTTTGTAGGCGATCTTGTCGTAGCTGTGCTGGTATTTGCGATGGCGCCGCGGCGGGATGACCGGTTCACCGCCTTGGTCGAGGATCACATGGCAGGTGCCATGTCATTTTGCTGACCGGGGCCGATCTCGAAGCGGACCGGCAGGCCAAGTGCATCTACGACGGCATGGAGCTTGGTGCCGAACCCACCGCGCGAGCGGCCGAGAGCCTGGGCTTCA